>JANYJL010000035.1 GCA_025361845.1 Rhizobacter sp. | reverse complement strand
CTCGATCGCGCGCAGGCGGAAGAACAGTTCGTCCTCGATGGCTTCGACTTCGGCGGCGTCTTGCGACGTCACCGCGGCGCTGCTCCACAGGCCGCTGGCGAACCAGCCTGCCCGCAGCCGGCCGATCAGGAATTGCGCGAGCGCGAGCGTCTCGCGCAGCGTGCCGGGTTCGCTGCGGCTCTCGAGCGCAGTCGCGTGGTCCTGCGCGCGGCGCAGGGCGTCGTCGAGCCGCTCCAGGCGAAGTTGCACGACGACGAGGTCAAGTCCGTCTTCCGGCGGGCCCTGGATCGTGGCTGCCTTCGCCACTTCGCTGGCCCAGTCCATGTCGAATTCGCCGGGCACGACGCGCAACGCCACACTGGCGCGCGCGAGGTTGCCCGGGTCGTTGCGCAGCGTGTTCAGCGCCGCTTCGGCCACGGCCAGCAGCCGGCCGAGCGGGGAAAGCGCGTCGCGCCGCAGCGCGTGTGGGTAACCCGAACCGTCGAGGCGCTCGTGGTGTTCGGCCACGCCGCGCGCCAGTGCCGCCGGGTACTGCGTGAGTTGCGTGAGCAGCAGGTGACCGACATGCGGGTGCACGACGAGCTGCTGGTAACTGACGAAGTCGAGGCTCCAGTCGGCGTCGGATTCGCCGAAGCGCGGGTCGATGTACATCTCGCCGATGTCGTGCAGCAGGCCGCCGAGCATGGCCAGGCGCACTTCCGCGCTGCTGCCGCCGTGCGCGATCATCATTTCGCCGGCCAGGGCCATCGCCTGCACGGCATGGTCGAACGATTCGGGGCGGGCGGTCTGGCCGACGCTCAGCAGCAGTTGCGCCACCGGCTGCAGCGGCAGGTTCTTCGCCTCGATGATCAGCCGCGCGGCGTGCGGCCGCAGCAGGCCGGCCAGCGGCGTGCCCGAGGCGAGCAGGGCTTCGGTGGCGTCGACCAGCGAGGCTGGCGTCACGCCGCCTTCGGCCATCAGGCAAGTCTCGAGCGGGTTGCGCAGCTGGCGGTCGAGCAGCTTGCGCTGCAGCGCCTGCGAGACCGGCTGGTCGCGCGCCCACAGCTTGATGCCGGAGATGTCGAAGATGTCGCGCGAGGCGAGGATGGTGCGTGTCTCGCTGGCCTGAAGGATCAGGCCGAGGGCGTGCGGGTTGGCAGTCAGGAACGAATCGGCGCGGGCGGTGGCGGTCATGGGGTCTCCTCGGATTCCGGAGATATCGACCACTGCGCACGCGAATGGAGCCGGCTTCGTAACAAGGCGCGACACCGGCAGCCGGGCCCGGAAACGACGATGGCCCGGCCCCCTTTGCGGGAACCGGGCCATGGCGGCTGGAAGGCCGGTGCGGCTTACTGGACCGAGACCTCGACGCGGCGCGCCTCGGCGGCGTCGCCGGCGTTGACCTGCTCGGGCTTCTTCAGCTCGATGCGGTCTTCGGCCACGCCGGCGGTCTTGAGCGCGTCGCGCACCGCCATCGCACGCTGTTTGGCGAGCTCGGCGTTTTGGGCCGGATCGCCGGAGGCGTCGTGGTAGCCGCTGATCACGAGCTTGGCCGCAGCGTTGGCCTTGGCGGCATCGGCCAGCGAGGCGATCGACGCGGCGCCGTCGGCCGGCAGATCGGCCTTGCCGGACTCGAAGTAGAACTTCGTGCCGGGCGCCGCTGCGGGCGCTGCCGCCACGGCCGCAGCCGGCTCGGCGTGGGCCGCCACCGCAGGTGCGGTGCCGGCCGGCAGCAGCGGCACGATCAGCAGCGCGACGATGTTGATGATCTTGATCAGCGGATTGACGGCCGGGCCGGCGGTGTCCTTGTACGGATCGCCCACGGTGTCGCCGGTGACGGCGGCCTTGTGCGCCTCGCTGCCCTTGCCGCCGTGGTGGCCGTCTTCGATGTACTTTTTCGCGTTGTCCCAGGCGCCGCCGCCGGTGCACATCGAGATCGCGACGAACAGGCCCGTCACGATCGTGCCCATCAGCAAGCCGCCCAGCGCGGCCGGCCCGAGCAGCAGGCCGACGAGGATCGGCACGATCACCGGCAACAGGCTCGGGATGATCATTGCCTTGATCGCGGCCGTGGTCAGCATGTCGACCGCGGCGCTGTAGTCCGGCTTGCGCTTGCCGGCCATGATCGCGCCGTCACTGAACTGGCGCCGCACTTCCACCACCACCGAGCCCGCGGCGCGGCCGACCGCTTCCATCGCCATCGCGCCGAACAGATAGGGAATCAGGCCACCGATGAACAGGCCGACGATGACCCGCGGCTCGGAGAGATCGAAGCTCACGTGCAAACCACGCGCTTCGAGCGAGTGCGTGTAGTCGGCGAACAGCACCAGCGCGGCGAGGCCGGCCGAGCCGATCGCATAACCCTTGGTGACGGCCTTGGTGGTGTTGCCGACGGCATCGAGCGGGTCGGTCACGTCGCGCACGCTCTTCGGCAGCTCGGCCATTTCGGCAATGCCGCCGGCGTTGTCAGTGATCGGGCCGTAGGCGTCGAGCGCGACGACGATGCCGGCCATGCTCAACATCGCGGTCGCGGCGATCGCGATGCCGTACAGGCCCGCGAGCGAGAACGCGGCCAGGATGGCGATGCAGACAAACAGCACCGGCCACGCGGTCGAGCGCATCGACACACCGAGGCCGGCGATGACATTGGTGCCGTGGCCGGTGGTCGAGGCTTGCGCCACGTGTTTGACCGGAGCGTAGTTGGTGCCGGTGTAGTACTCGGTGATCCAGACGAGTGCGGCGGTGAGCACGAGGCCGACGACGCAGGTGCCGAACAGGCGCAGTTGCGTGCCGGCGCCGAGCGCGTCATCCGGCATCAGGGCCTTGGTGATGAAGAAGAAGCCGACCAGCGAAATCACGCCGGCGATGATCAAGCCCTTGTAGAGCGCCGGCATCACGTTCTTCATGCCGGGCGAGGCCTTGACGGCGCTGCAACCGATGATGGAGGCGATGATCGAAAAGCCGCCGAGCGCCAGCGGGTACACGACCGCGTTCAGTGCCGCTGCGCCGCTGATCACCAGCACGCCGAGCGCCATCGTCGCAATCAGCGTGACGGCATAGGTCTCGAACAGGTCGGCGGCCATGCCGGCGCAGTCGCCGACGTTGTCGCCCACGTTGTCGGCAATCACCGCCGGGTTGCGCGGGTCGTCTTCCGGGATACCGGCTTCGACCTTGCCCACCAGGTCAGCGCCGACGTCGGCACCCTTCGTGAAGATGCCGCCGCCCAGCCGCGCGAAGATCGAGATCAGCGAGGAGCCGAACGCGAAGCCGAGCATCGGCTTGAGGCTCGCCGCATCGACGACCGTGCCGCCCTTCGTCACGAACAGGAAGAACAGGCCCACGCCGAGCAGGCCCAGGCCCACCACCAGCATGCCGGTGATCGCGCCGCCCTTGAAGGCGACATCCAGCGCCGGGGCGATGCCCTTGGTGGCGGCTTGCGCAGTGCGCACATTGGCCTTCACGGACACGTTCATGCCGATGAAACCGCAAGCCCCGGAGAGCACCGCACCGATGACGAAGCCGACCGCACTCGTCGGGTCGAGAAAGATGCCGATCAAGATCGCGAGCACCACGCCGACGATCGCGATGGTCTTGTATTGGCGTGCAAGGTAGGCGGCCGCACCTTGCTGAATGGCGGCAGCGATCTCCTGCATGCGTGCATTGCCGGCGTCTTGCTTGAGGATCCAGCTTCGTTGCACGAAGCCGTAGATCACGGCCGCGAGGCCGCAAAGGAGCGCGACGTAGAGCGCTGCGGTGGTGGACATCAGGGGGTCTCCTTGGACTTATCAGTTCTGCGGTGGGGTGGTGAACGACCGTGTGCGGCGTTCGCGCTGTGCTTGAGACCGGCAAAACCGGGCGACGCGGCATGCTACGGGATGAAAGTTGACGAAGCAATCATGCCAGCATGGTGTTTTCCATCGGTCGGCACGACCGTTCGCCGTGTCAGGCCCACGCCAGACCGCGGCGTAAAATCAGCTCGTCTTTTCAGCACGGAAGCACTGTCATGAGCCTGCAAAAAGTGAACCCTGGCGCCAAGGCGCCCGAAGAGTTCAACGTGATCATCGAGATTCCGATGAATGCCGACCCGATCAAGTACGAGGTCGATAAGGCCTCCGGCGCGCTGTTCGTCGATCGCTTCATGACGACAGCGATGCACTACCCGTGCAACTACGGCTACATCCCGAAGACGCTGTCGGACGACGGCGACCCGGTCGATGTGCTGGTGATCACGCCCTTCGCGCTCACGCCCGGCGTCGTGGTCACCTGCCGCGCGATCGGCATGCTGGAAATGGACGACGAAGCGGGCGGGGACGCCAAGCTGCTGGCGGTGCCGATCGACAAGATCCTGCCGATCTACACGCACTGGAAGGAGCCGAGCGACATCAACCAGATGCGCCTGAAGGCGATCCAGCATTTCTTCGAGCACTACAAGGACCTGGAGCCCAACAAGTGGGTGAAGGTGAAGGGTTGGCTGGGATCCGAGGCCGCGAAGGAAGAGATCCGCAAAGGCATGGCGGCCTACAAGCCCGCCGCGGACGGTGTTTGAGCGCGCGGGTTTCCTGAGCCCCACCGGCCGGGCGCTGCAGGCGCTGGCGCTGCTGTGGCTCGCGGCCACCGCAGCGGCTGCAGTGGCCGCGGGCCCGGCGAAGCGGCTGCCCGGCGGCATCGTCGCGGTGCAGTCGGTCGAGGGCATCGACGAGTACCGCTTGCCCAACGGCCTGCAACTGCTGCTGGTGTCGGATGACTCCAAGCCGACCACCACGGTCAACCTGACCGTGCATGTGGGCTCGCGGCACGAGAACTACGGTGAGACGGGCATGGCCCATTTGCTCGAACACATGATGTTCAAGGGCTCGCCCAAGCACCCCAAGCCCTGGGGCGATTTCCAGAAGCGCGGGCTGGCGGCCAATGGCTCGACCTTCTTCGACCGCACGAACTACACCGCGAGCTTTTCCGCCAACGACGAGAACCTGAAGTGGTATGTCGATTGGCTGGCCGATGCCTTGGTCCACAGCAACGTGGCGCGCGCGGATCTCGATACCGAGATGACGGTGGTGCGCAACGAGATGGAGCACGGCGAGAACAGCCCCGATCGCATCCTGCTTCAGCGCACGCTGGCGGTGATGTACGACTGGCACAACTACGGCCATGAAACCATCGGCGCGCGCTCGGATGTCGAGAACGTCGACATTCCGCGTCTCCAGGCTTTCTATCGCCAGTACTACCAGACCGACAACGCGACGCTGATCGTTGCCGGCAAATTCAACGTGGCGCGTGTGCTCCAGGGTGTGGCGCAATCCTTCGGCAAGCTGAGAAAGCCCAGCCGCCAGCTGCCGGTGCAGTACACGCTGGACCCGACGCAGGACGGTGAACGCAGCGTGACGCTGCGGCGTGTCGGCGGGGCGCCGCTGGTGTTCGCGGGCTACCACTTCCCGCCCGGCCCGCACCCCGATTTCGCGGCCGCCGAAGTGCTGGCCCTGGTGCTCGGCGACGCGCCCTCGGGGCGGCTGCACAAGCGGCTGACCGAGACGCAGTTGGCCGCCAGCGTGTTCGCGTTCGCTCAAGGGCTGGCGGAGCCCTCGTTCGTGGTGTTGGGGGCACAGCTCGCACCGGACCAGGATGTCGAGAAGGCCCGCACCGAAGTGCTGGCCGTGAGCGAGTCACTGGCGCGCGAGCCCGTCTCGGCCGAGGAGTTGCTGCGCGCCAAGTCGAAGTGGCGCAAGGCCTGGTCGCTGGCCTTCACGAACCCCGAATCCGTGGGCATCGCCTTGTCCGAATCGATCGCGCAGGGCGACTGGCGCCTGTTCTTCCTGAACCGCGATCGGGTTCGTGACGTGACGCTGGCCGATGTGCAGCGTGTTGCCGAGCAATACCTGCTGCCGTCGAACCGCACGCTGGGCGTCTATTTGCCGACAGACAAGCCGGTGCGCGCACCGGCGCCGGCACGTGTCGACCTGCCCGAGTTGATGAAGGACTTCAAGCCCGAAATCGCCGCAGCGCGGGTCGAGGCTTTCGACGCCACGCCGGCCAACCTGGAAGCGCGCACACAGCGCTTCGAGGTCGGCGCGATGAAGGTGGCCGTGCTGCCGAAGGCCACGCGCGGTGCGACCGTGCGCGCGACGATGACACTGCGCTTCGGCGACGTGGCGAGCCTCGCGAACCAGGGTGAGGTGCCGGACACGGTGGCGGCCCTGCTCGACAAGGGCAGCCGCACGCTGAATCGCCAGCAGGTGCAGGACCGGCTCGACGAGATCGAAACTGAAATGAGCATTGGCGCGGGTACCGGCAGCGTGACTGTGACGCTGGCCTCGCGCCGTGAGCATCTGGCCGAGGCGGTGGCGCTGGCCGCCGAGCTGCTGCGAAACCCCGTGTTCCCGCCCGAGGCCCTGGACGAGCTGAAGCGCCAGACCCTCACCGACATCGAACAGCAGCGCAAGGAACCCGAATCGATCGCCGACAACGCGATGGCGCGCCAGGGCAACCCGTATCCGCGCGGCGATGTGCGGCATGCACGCAGCTTCGACGAGATCACCGAAGACGTGAATGCGCTGACGGTCGACAAGCTGCGCGCCTTCCACAGCCGTTTCTACGGCGTGGCGCGCGCCGAGTTCGCGGCCTCGGGCGACATGGACGTGGCCGAGCTGCGCCGCGCCCTCGAAGCCGGCTTCGGCGACTGGGCCAGCGCCGTGCCCTATGGCCGCGTGCCGCAACCGCTGTACGCCGTTCCGCCCGAGCGCCTGCTCATCGGCACGCCCGACAAGCAGAACGCGACGATGCTGGTCTACCAGGGCCTGCCGCTCTCCGACAGTGACGCCGACTACCCGGCGCTGATGATGGCCAACTACCTGCTCGGTGGGGGTGGCAGCTCGCGTCTGTGGAAGCGTGTGCGCGAGAAGGAAGGTTTGTCGTATGACGTGGGCAGCCGTATCTCCTGGAGCAGTGTCGAGCGCCATTCCGAATGGACGGCCAACGCGATCTTCGCGCCGCAGAATCGCGCCAAGGTGGAGGCGGCATTCCGCGAAGAGGTGGCGCTGGCGTTGAAGGAAGGCTTCAGCGCGCAAGAGGTGGCCGAGGGCCAGCGCGGGCTGCTGTCATTCCGCCGCCTGTCACGCGCGCAGGACGGCACGGTGGCCGCGAGCCTTGCGAACAACCTGTACCTGGGCCGCACGTTCGCGGTGTCGGCACAGGTGGATGCCGCCTTGGCCAAGCTGACACCGGATCAGGTGAACGCGGCCTTGCGCAAGTACCTGCGGCCCGAGAGCTTAGTGCTGATCTTCGCGGGCGACTTCAAGCTCTGAGCGGACTCAGTCGGTCGGCGCCTGGGTCTTGAACGGGCGCCGCTCGTTCAGCTCGTCCATGTAGCTCTCGACGCCGGCGCCTTCTCGCTCCAGAAAGTCGGCCACGGCCTGCGCGAACTGCGGGTGCGCGAGCCAGTGTGCGGACCAGGTCTGCACCGGCAGCAGGCCGCGCGCCATCTTGTGTTCGCCCTGCGCACCGCCTTCGAAGCGCCGGTAGCCGTTCGCGATGCACCAGGCCAGCGGTTGGTAGTAACAGGCATCGAAGTGCAGGCAGGGCACGTGCTCGGTGGCGCCCCAGTAGCGGCCGTAGGCGTGGCCGCGCGCGGGGTCGATGCCGATCAGCGAGGCGGCGATGCGCTCCTCTCCACGACGCGCGATGAAGAGCAGCCAGTGCTCGGGCATCGTGCTCGCCATGCGTGCGAAGAAGTCGCGGCTGAGGTAAGGCGTGGAGTGATGCGCGCGGTAGGTGAGGGTGTAGCAGCGGTAGAAGAAGTCCCAGTCGTCGCTGCTGATCTGGGTACCCGAGTGCGCCGTGAAGGTGATGCCGGCGTCGGCCACACGGCGCCGCTCCTGCTGGATCTTCTTGCGCTTCTCGCGTTGCAGGCTGGCCAGGAAGTCGGCGAAGTCGGCATACGGTGTGCCGTCGCGATTCGTCCAGTGGAACTGCACCGTGCTGCGCATCATCCAGCCGGCGTCGCGGGCGCATTGCTGGTCGGCATCGTCGAGGAACAGCAGGTGGGCCGACGACAACTTGGCTTGTTTCGCAAACTGCTGCATGGCTTGAAGCAGCACGTGCCGAGCCTCGGCGTCGCGCGCCAGCAAACGCGGGCCGGGCACGGGCGTGAAGGGCACCGCGTCGAGCAGCTTCGGGTAGTAGGCCAGGCCGTGGCGCTGGTAGGCATCGGCCCAGGCCCAGTCGAAAACGTACTCGCCGTAGGAGTGCTCCTTGATGTAGAGCGGGCAGGCGGCGATCAAGACCTCGCCTTCTTCCACCGCGAGGAACTGCGCGGTCCAGCCGGTCGCTGTGCTGGCACTTCCCGAGGCGTGCATCGCAACGAGATATTCGTGGCGCATGAAGGGCGTGGCCGACGGCTGGGCATCGAGCAGTGAATTCCACTGCGCCGCATCGATCAGGGCCGGGTCGTCGAAGACCCGAATGACATAATCGTTCGAGCGTTTTTCATGAGCCACTTCGTTGCGCATATGTCCGTACTACCCTCTGTGAAAGTGGCCCTGGCGCAGATCAATGCGACGGTCGGCGACCTGGCCGGCAACAGCGCGAAAATCGTCGAGGCTGCACGCCACGCCCACGCGCAAGGAGCGCGCCTGGTGCTCACGCCCGAACTGGCGCTGTGCGGCTACCCGCCCGAAGACCTGCTGCTGCGCCCCGCCTTCATGCAGGCCTGCGCCGACGCCCTGGCCGATTGCGCGCGTGCGCTGGCCGATCTGCCGGGGCTGTTCGTGGTGGTGGGGCATCCGCATCAGTTCGGTGAGCGCGGTGATGTTAGGTCGAAGTCGCATGCGGTGCAGCAGCGCTACAACGCGGCCTCGGTGCTCACAGGGGGGCGCATCGTCGCCACGTATTGCAAGCGTGAATTGCCGAACTACCAGGTGTTCGACGAACGGCGCTATTTCGCCTCGGGGCGCGACGCCAGTCAGGCGCCGGCGGTGTTCGAGGTCGAAGGCCTGAAGTTTGGCCTCGTCATCTGCGAAGACGCCTGGTTCGACGAGCCGGGGCTGAGTGCCAAGGCGGCCGGCGCCCAGGTTCTGTGCGTGCTCAACGCGTCGCCCTTCCATCTGGGCAAGCTCGATGAACGTGAACAGCGCATGGGCGATCGCGCGCGGTCGCTGGAAATGCCGCTGCTCTACGTGCATCTGACCGGGGCGCAGGACGAGGTGGTGTTCGACGGCGCCTCGTTTGCCGTCGATGCACGCGGCGAGGTCACGGCGCGCGCGCCGATGTTTGAGGAAGACCTGGCCCTCGTCGAGGTCAGCGCGCAGACAGTGCGTGGGGCCGTCAACGCCGTGCCGGCGATCGAAGCGCAGGCCTGGGCCGCGCTGGTGGTCGGCGTGCGCGACTACATCGGCAAGAACGGTTTCCCGGGCGCGATCATCGGCCTTTCCGGCGGCATCGACTCGGCCCTGGTGCTGGCCATCGCGGTCGATGCGCTCGGTGCCGACCGGGTG
>JANYJL010000013.1 GCA_025361845.1 Rhizobacter sp. | reverse complement strand
ATCGTCGAGACCCGCGGCAACAAGGATTGCCATGTCATCCTGCGCGGCGGCAAGACACCGAACTACGCCGCCGCCGATGTGGCCGCCGCCTGCAAGGAGATCGAAGCCGCCAAGCTCGACTGCACCCTGATGGTCGATTGCAGCCACGCCAACAGCAGCAAGCAGCACGAGCGCCAGGTTGACGTGGCGAAGGACGTGGCCGCGCAGTTGAAAGCCGGCAGCCGCTGCATCTTCGGCGTGATGGTCGAGAGTCACCTCGTCGCCGGCGCGCAGAAGTTCAGCGCCGGCAAGGACGACCCAACGAAGCTCGCCTACGGCCAAAGCATCACCGATGCGTGCATCGGCTGGGACGATTCGCTGACGGTGCTCGATGTGTTGAGCGACGCGGTGAAGGCACGGCGCGGCTGACGAGCGGTGGCACGGGCGGCGCGGGCGTGGCAGTTTCGGCTACTCTCGCCGCCTGTACCGCCGAGGACACTCGATGCCACGCCAGACACTCGATGAAAGCCGCCTGCACCCCGCGATCCGCGACAAGGTCGCCAACCACCACGCCGACATCGTGCACAACGTGCAGGCTGCCGCCGCGTCGAACCCGGTGCTGGTGGTCGGCATGGCACAGAACCCCTTCTGCAAACGCGCGCGCAAGCGGCTCGATGCGGCGGGCATCAAGCACCAGTACCTTGAGTACGGCAGCTACTTCAGCCAGTGGAAGCCACGCGGCGCGTTGAAGATGTGGACCGGCTGGCAGACCTTTCCGATGGTGTTCGTGAAGGGCGCGCTCGTCGGTGGGGCCGACGATCTGGCCAAGCTGATCGCCAGCGGCGAACTCAAGCGGCTGCTGGGCGAATGAAGTTTTCGGGCGTCGCACTGGCGCTCGTGCTGGGCGCCGCGGCCGGAGCGAGCCCGGCTCGCGCCGCCGATGCGACGCTGACAGAGTGCCGCGTGCCCGGTGTGCGCAACAGCGTGCTCTGCGGCCTCGTCAAGCGCGCGCTCGACCCGGCGCGGCCCGATGGCGTGAAGATCGACATCCACTACGTCGTCGCACCCGCGCTGGCGCGCCGCAAGCTGCCTGACCCGTTGTTCGTGCTGGCGGGCGGCCCGGGGCAGAGTGCGATCTCGCTCGCGCCCTCGATGCTGGGCCTGTTCAACCGCATCAACAACCGGCGCGACATCGTCTTCGTCGATCAGCGCGGCACCGGGCAATCGGCACCGCTGCTGTGCGACGACACACGCCGCGAGCCGCTGGCCGAGCAGGCCGACCCGGAACAACAGATCGCCAACCTGCTGGAATGCCGCGTGCGCCTGCAAGCCCTGCCCTACGGCGACCTGCGCTACTTCACCACCGTGCTCGCCTCGCAGGATCTGGACGCGGTGCGCCGGCAACTCGGCGCCGAGCGCATCAACCTCGTCGGCGGTTCGTATGGCACGCGCGCCGCACTCGACTACCTGCGGCAATTTCCGAGTGCCGTGCGGCGCAGCGTGATCGACGGCGTGGCGCCACCCGACATGGCCCTGCCCGCGAGCTTTTCGACCGACGGCCAGAGCGCGCTCGACGCGCTGTTCACAGCCTGCGAAGCCGAAGCGGCGTGCAAGCAGGCCTGGCCGACGCTGCGCGCCGAATGGACCGGCCTGCTGGCCAGCCTGCCCTTGCCCACGACCGTGACGCACCCGCTGACGGGCGCGCCCGAGCGTGTGCGCATGACACGCGAGATGGTGCTCTCTTCCGTGCGCGGGCCGCTCTACAGCCCGGCCCTGGCCGCCGCCCTGCCCGTGGCGATCCACGCCGCCGCGCAGGGGCGTTTCGACGCACTGCTGGGCCTCGGCGCCTCCTTCGGCGCAGGCCGCGGCGCGCAGATCGCGATGGGCATGCACTTCTCGGTGGTGTGCTCGGAAGACATGCCGCTGATGACGCAGACGATGGACGTGCCCGGCCCCGACTTCGGCCGGGAGGGCGCGCGCCTGTACGAGCGTGTCTGCGCCAACTGGCCGCGCGGCACGGTGCCGCCCGCGTTCTACAGCGTGAGCGCCAGCAGCGCGCCCACGCTCCTGCTCAGCGGTGGGCTCGACCCCGCCACGCCGCCGCGCCACGGCGACCGCGTGGCCCGCGCGCTCGGGCCGACCGCGCAGCACGTGGTGGTGCCGAACGCCGGCCACGGGGTGATGGGCATCGGCTGCGTGCGCGATGTGATCTACCGCTTCATCGACGCGGCGGAAGACCGCGAGGCGACCGCCGTCGATGCTGGCTGCGTGAAGGCCATCCCGCGGCCCGCGGCGTTCCGCCCGCTGTCGGCCGGCGCTTCGGCAACGAGCCCGCCGTGATCGTCGTCGAGCACCTCGCCAAGCGTTTTGCCGCACCGCGCCACGGCTTGGCGGTGATCGGCCTGCACACCGGCTCGCGCCCGCCGGTGCGCGCCGTGAAGGACGTGAGTTTCACCGCGCCCGATGGTTGCATCACCGGCCTGCTCGGCCCGAACGGCGCGGGCAAGACCACCTCGCTGCGCATGCTGGCCGCCCTCATCAGCCCGGACGCCGGGCAGATGAGCGTGGACGGCATCGACGTGGTGAAGCGCCCGCGCGAAGCCCTCGCGCGCATGGGCGTGCTGTCGGACGCACGCGGCCTGAGCCCGCGCCTGACGGCGCGCGAGAACATCGTCTACTACGGCGTGCTGCAAGGCTTGGCCCGCGATGAAGCGAACACCCGCGCTGAAACATTGGCCGACCGCTTCGACATGCGGCCCCTGCTGGAGCGCCGCACCGACGGCTTCAGCCAGGGTGAGCGCATGAAGACCGCACTCGCGCGGGCGCTCGTGCACGACCCGGCCAACATCATCCTCGACGAGCCGACCAATGGCCTCGACGTGCTGGCCACGCGCGCGCTGCGCGAGGTGCTGCGCTGGTTGCGTTCGCCCGAAGGCGGCTCGAAGTGCATCGTCTTCTCGACCCACATCATGCAAGAGGTGGAGCGGCTGTGTGACGGTGTCGTGATCGTCTCGCGCGGGCGCACGGTCGCTTCCGGCACGGTGCCGCAGCTGCTTGCGAAAGCGCAGGAGCACGACTTCGAAGAGGCCTTCGTGAAGCTCGCCTTTGCACCGCCGAAGGTGCGCCTGTGACATCGATGCGCGCGGCCTTTACCGTCTACCGCAAGGAGATCACCGACGCGCTGCGTGACCGGCGCACCTTGCTGATGGTGCTGGTCTCGTCGGTGCTGATCGGGCCGCTGGTGCTGATGGCGATTTCGGCCCTGGTCGCCACCTTCGAAGCGCAGGCCGAGCGGCGCGAGGTGTTCGTCGCCGGCCTCGCGAACGGGCCGACGCTGAAGAACTTTCTGGAGCGCCAGACCTACGTCGTGCGCGAAGCGCCGGGCGACTACGAGGTGCAGTTGCGCGCCGCGCAATTCGCCGACCCGGTGGTGGTGGTGCCGCGCGATTTCGAAGCCGCGCTGCTGCGTGGTGATGCGCCGGTGCTGGAGATCGTCTCGGACGGCGCGAACCAGCGTTCGCAGGCTGGCGCCGGGCGCATCCAGCGCCTGCTGGCGGCCTTCAACCGCGAACGCGCGATGCTGGCACTCGCCGTGCGGGGTGTGGCGACCGAACTGCTCGAACCCACGCAGTTGGAAGAGCGCGATCTCGCGAGCACGCAGACCCGCGCGACACAGATCACCGGCATGCTGCCCTTCTTCGTGCTGATGGCGGTGCTGTACGGCGCGCTCAACGCCGCGCTCGACACCACCGCCGGCGAACGCGAGCGCGGCTCGCTCGAACCGCTGCTGATGAACCCGACCGCGCGCTGGGCCTTGGTGCTCGGCAAGTGGGGCGCGGTGGCGAGCGTGGGCATGTTGATCGCGGTGCT
Source organism: Rhizobacter sp. (assembly GCA_025361845.1). Classification (GTDB taxonomy): domain Bacteria; phylum Pseudomonadota; class Gammaproteobacteria; order Burkholderiales; family Burkholderiaceae_C; genus JANYJL01. The sequence continues at coordinate 9,712 of JANYJL010000013.1, read as the reverse complement.
GAGCTGCCTGAGCTTCCTGCCCGGGCAATGGCTGCTGCGCAGCGATACGCTGGCCGCGATGTTCCAGTACGGCTGGCGCGAGGCGGCGCTGTTCCTCGTCGTGCTGCTGCCCTTCGCCGCAGCACTCTCGGCGGTGCTGATGGCGGTGGCGATCCGCTGCCGCACCTACAAGGAAGCGCAGGCGAGTTCGACGCTCGTGATCCTGCTCGTCTCGCTGATGCCGCTGGTGAACGTGTTCAACCTGAGTGGCGAGGCGCCCTGGCACCTGTGGGTGCCAGCACTCGCGCAGAACACGCTGATGACGCGGGTGCTGAAGGGTGAAGGCTTCGGCGCCGATCAGCTCTTGATACCGCTCGGCGTGTGCGCGCTGCTCACCGTCGTGTGCGTGGCCTACGTGGCGCGCACGCTGCGCACTGCGGCGGTGAAGTGAAGCGCCCCCGACCGCGTGCGCTCAAATCAGGTCAGAGGTAGAACGCGGCGTAGACCCCGGCGTGGTCGCCATTGGCCTTGATGCCGGTGTTCTTCGAGCGGTAGCTTTCCGACACCGCGCGCAGCTTCAGGCCGAACCAGCGCGTGAAGAAGTATTCGCCTTCGACGACCACACCCGTCGTGTTGTCGAAGCTGTCGTTCACGTTGCTGGCCACGCCCCTGCCCTTGAGTTTCGGGCTGTTGACAAGGCGCACGCCACCACCGATGCGGAGGTTGTTGCTCACGTGAAAGTAGCCCAGCGCCTCGATCGGGATGCGCGTGAAGCGCACGCTGCCATTGCTGGCGCCCGCGCTGCTGTCGACGTGGTAGCCGACCGTGCCCTGGAAGGACAGGAAGGGCGTGGCGCGCACATCGACACCCGCGTAGTAGTGGACCAGCCCGCCGGAGCGGATGTCCTGATCGTCGCCGTTCGTGTAGGTCACGTTGGCGAGCGTTTCACCGCCGCCGGTGAGGCCGATGCCGAGCACGGCATGAATCGGGCGCAGGCCGTCCTGCGCCTGGCTGCAAACGCTGGCGAGTGCCAGGGCGGTACCGAGGATGACTTGTTTCATGGGGAGGCCTCCACGTTGAAGAGCGTGTGATTGGGGTGACGCATCCAGCGTGATTGGGCGGCGGCGGCAGGCGGGTGTCAATCGCGCCGGGCCGACAAGCCGGCCGCGCAGCGCGGCTTTGGCATGATCGCAACATGAATGCCCAAGAGCCCACATCCACCCCGCCGCCAAGCTGGCGCAGCGGCCCGTTCGACGCCCTCAGCCTGCGCGAGTTGCAGTTCATCTACATGGCGCGGCAAGAGGTCTTCGGCGTTGAGCAGAACTGCGTCTACCAGGACATCGACGGTTGCGACGAGCTCGCGTTCCACCTCGCCGCCTGGTCGCCGCAGCAGGCCATGCCGCTTGCTTACGCGCGCATCGTCGCGCCGGGGGTGAAGTATGCCGAGCCGTCGATCGGCCGCGTGGTCACGACCGCTGCGGTGCGCGGCACCGGGCTCGGGCGCGAGTTGATGCGGCGCGCGATTGAACTCACCGCCGAGCGGTACCCGGGCCTGGGCATCCGCATCTCGGCGCAGTCGCGGCTCGAGGCCTTCTACGGCGGCATGGGCTTTGCCATCGTCGGCGAGCGCTACCTGGAAGACGGCATTCCGCATACGCAGATGCTGCTGAAGAACTAGCGCTGAACTTGGTATTGAGGGCCGGCGACCATCAGGTAGGTGGCGGTCTTCACGCGCAGCGCGGCGTCCCGCGCGGGCACCTTGGCCACGGCCTGCAACACGGCCTCGCGCGTCGCTGCCGGCAGCGACTGATGCAGCAGCAAGGCATCGAGCTTGTCGACCAGCACTGCGGGCTCTGCTGCCAGCGGTTCCCACGCCGTGAGTGAGAGCGAGGTGCCCACCGCGCCCGGCACGTTCGGGTCGGGCGCGATCGGCTTGCCGAAGATCAACCGCCAGGCGAAGTCGGCGCGCTTCAGGCTCGTGGTCGAATCGACGATGGCGAGTTCGGGCGCGTTCATGCCGGTGCCCATCACTTCATAGTCGGGCGGGAAGAAGTTGAACACCGTCGGCGCGACGAAGACGTTTTCTTCCATGCCCGCGCTCTGGCCGATCAGATCGACGCCATCGCTGGTGGCACCGAGCGCGCGCATCACGCCGGTGATGTAGAGCACGGGCTCGCGCAGCTTGCCGAAACTGCTGCTGGCCACCGCATCGCCGCGCGCAGACGGGTCGAGCAGGATCGCCCGCACGACGGCCTTCAGGTCGCCACGCACGCCGCGGCCGTTGTCGTCGAACACGCGGCTCACACGCTCGATGTAGTCGGGTGCGGGGTTGCTGGTCGTCAAGTGCTGGATCAGCCGGCGCGCCATGAAGGGGCCGACGTTCCGGTGCATGAAGATGTTATCGAGCGCCGCATCGAGGTCGACTTGCGGATTGGCATTGCCACGGATGCGCTGGCCACCGAGCAGGGTTTTCGGCCCCGCGTCGTGGCCCGCCGGCACGGCGATGAGGCGTGTGTCGAAGTAGCCGGGGTTGCGCGGCTTGGGCTTGGCGCCGGGCGCGGTCGGGTAGGTCCAGCCGGTGAAGGCGCGTGCGAATTCCTTGATCTCTTCACCGCTGTAGGTGGGCAGCGGTTTGCCGTCGGCGCCACGCATCGGCGTGCCGTCCGGGTTCAGTTGCACCAAGCCGACCGAGAAAAGTTGCAGCACCTCGCGCGCATAGTTTTCGTTCGGCGCGACACCGCGTTTCGGGTCGAGCTTCTCGTTGTTCGCCATGTCGAGGTACTGGCCCATCATCGGGCTCAGCGTCACGTCGGCGAGCAGCTGGCGGTAGTTGCCGAAGGCGTCGTCGAGCAGCAGTTGCTGATAGCGCGACATCGCATAGGCGCGGTTGTTCTTGCGCGCCGAGACAACGAAGATCTGCCCGAGCGCGAAGGCCACACGTTGACGCAACTGATCGGGCTGAGTGAGCGCGTTCTGGAAGAAGCGCGTCTGCACCTGGAACTGCGAGTAGTGGTCACGCCGGCACAGCTTGCCGGGATCGCCCTGCTCGCACATCTTGTTCACGTCGTTGTCGACCGGCTTCAGCTCGGGCATCACCGAGACCTTGAGCCGGAACTGCTCGTCGAGGTAACTCGCGAAGCCTTGGCGGCGCACACGCTCGACCATCTGCGGCGTGGGGCCGAAGGAGCTTTGTTCGAGCAGGCGCAGCGTGTCGGCTGGGCTCTCGCGCGGCGGCGCTTGCATGTCGACGCTGTCGATGCGGTCGGCGCGCTGCGTGGCACAGCCGACCAGCAGGGCGGCGATGGTCGCGGCCGTGAGGGCGCGCTTCATGCGAGGAACCCGAGGTCGGTGGTCTTGAAGCGCGCGAGATTCGGCGCAACCTCTCGAAGTCCATCGGTGCCCACACCGAACCAGCGCGCCAAGGTGGCCACGTACTGGTCGTAGGCCGTGGTCGGAATCCAGCGGCCTTCGTTGCCCGCATCGTCCGGCCCGCCAGCCACGAGGGTGGGGAACACGCCGTAGCTGCGCTGCCCGCGCACCGCGCCACCCATGATCAGATGGTGGCTGCCCCAGCCGTGGTCGGTGCCGCCACCAGTGTTGACCTTCAGCGTGCGGGCGAAGTCACTCATCGTGAAGGCGGTGACGTGGTCGGCCACGCCGAGTGCCTCGGTCGCGTCGTGGAAAGCCTTCAACGCCGCGCCCAGTTCGCCGAGCAGGCGCTCCTGGTCGGCACGCTGGTTCACGTGCGTGTCGTAGCCACCCATCGAGACGAAGAACACCTGGCGCGGGTTGCCAATCGCATCGCGCGCTTCGATCAGGCGCGCCACGCGCAAGAGCTGCTGGCTGATGTCGGACTTGAGCGCCGCGAAAGGCTCGGTGGTCTGCGGGCTCGTGGCATTGAGGATCGGGTTCACGAAGCTGGCCGCCGAGAGCGCCGAGTCGACGATCGCTCCGGCCTGCGTGCCGATGGCCGAGCCGGTGCCGGCCCACATCGTGCGGAACGCGGCCATGCGAGCGGTGGCGATGGGATCGGTGCCGTTGCCGGCAATGCCGAAGTTGCCGCGCGCCGGCAGCACCAACGACTGCCGCACATCGCCTTGCAGAAAACGCTGGTTGCCCGAGAACGACACCAGGCTCGGCAAACGCGGCCCGCCGAAGCCCGCCTCCCGCGCAAGGCGGAAGCCCCAGCCCGTGCCGGCGCTGTTGCTGCCCGCGAGCGCCTGCGCGAACTCTTGCTGATCGGCGTGGGAGAACAAGTTGTCCGGGCGCGCTGCAGCCTTCAGGTAGCCAGCGCGGTTGATGGGCTCGACGAGCGGGCCGGTGTTGAACAGCATCGCGAGCCGTTGTTTGGCCCACAGCGGCTCCAGCGGGCGAAGCGCCGGGTGCAGGCCGTGGCGCGGTGCGCCGCCCTCTTCGGCCAGGGCCACGAGCTGGTCCTGCGCGATCGCTAGGCCGGAGGCGCTGCGCGCCTTCGAGTAGTCAGCATAGGCATCGCCCAAGGGCACGACCATGTTGTTGGCGTCGTTGCCACCGAACAGGAAGACACAGACCAGCGCTTTGTAGTCACCGGTGGCGGCCTGCTGCGCGTTGGCCTGCTGGCCAAGGGCCAACATGGCACCCGCGGCACCGGCCTGCTGCAACCATTCCCTGCGTTGGATCATCACGATCTCCCTGGTTGAGCGGGTGCAAAAAGCAGGCTCTCCTTTAGCGAACGATTGGGCGGCGGCATTCGTTGACGATCACGGGGCGGTTTGACGTTCGAGTACCCGCAACCACTGCATCGCGTGCTCGCGGGTTGCGCCACACATGTCGGGGGCCGGCCTCAGGGCGGCGCACACGGCCGGCCGCTCGGGGCGGCCGAAGATCGCGCAGCGCAGCTCGGCCGTGAGTTGCACGCAGGCCACGCCCGCCGGTTTGCCCCCGGGCATGCCCGGGATGGCACTGCTGATGGATGGTGCGGTGCAGCAAGCAGCGCAAAGGTCTCGGCATTCCATGGAGGTGCGGGTGTCGGAAGGGGGCTGAGGTGACAGCCCAGGGCCGCCTGCCTACAATCCTGCATTGCTCAAAAAACAGGCAGCGCGATGTTGTTCCCGAAGTCTTTCGACGTGATTGTCGTCGGTGGTGGCCATGCCGGCACTGAAGCCGCGCTGGCCGCGGCCCGCATGGGCGCCGCAACCCTGCTGCTCACCCACAACATCGAGACACTGGGGCAGATGAGCTGCAACCCATCGATCGGCGGCATCGGCAAGGGCCACCTGGTCAAGGAAGTCGATGCGCTGGGCGGCGCGATGGCCGCGGCGACCGACGAGGCCGGCATCCAGTTCCGCATTCTCAACAGGTCGAAAGGCCCAGCCGTGCGCGCCACGCGGGCGCAGGCGGACCGGGTGCTCTACAAAGCCGCGATTCGCCGTCGCCTGGAGAACCAGCCGAATCTGTGGCTGTTTCAAGGAGCGTGTGACGACCTGATCGTTCAAGGTGACCGTGTGATAGGTGCCGTGACGCAAGTTGGTGTTCGCTTCGCAGCACGCACCGTGGTGCTGACAGCCGGCACCTTCCTGGATGGCCGCATCCATGTCGGCCTGGAAAGCCACGCCGCCGGGCGCGCGGGCGACCCGCCGGCGCAGGCACTGTCGGCGCGCTTGAAGGAACTGAAGCTGCCGCAAGGGCGACTGAAGACCGGCACGCCGCCGCGCATCGACGGCCGATCGATCGACTTTTCCAAACTGACCGAGCAGCCAGGCGACGGCATGCCGCTGGCCGACGGCACACCGCCGAGTGGCCCGGTACCGGTGTTCAGCTTCATGGGCAACGCGGCGCAACACCCGCGCCAACTGCCCTGCTGGATCACCCACACCAACGAACGAACGCACGAGATCATCCGCTCCGGCTTCGACCGCAGCCCGATGTTTACCGGCTTGATCGGAGGCGTGGGCCCGCGTTACTGCCCGAGCATCGAAGACAAGGTGAATCGTTTCGCCGACAAGAACTCGCACCAGATCTTTCTGGAGCCGGAAGGTTTGACGACGCACGAGTTCTACCCAAACGGCATTTCGACCTCGTTGCCATTCGACATCCAGATCGCCGCGGTGCAGTCGATGATCGGCCTGGAGAACGCGCACATTCTGCGGCCCGGTTATGCGATCGAGTACGACTACTTCGATCCGCGCGAGCTGAAGTCGAGCTTCGAGACGAAGGCTGTAGCCGGGCTGTTTTTCGCCGGCCAGATCAATGGCACCACCGGCTACGAAGAGGCGGCGGCGCAAGGCCTGTTCGCCGGCATCAACGCGGCACTGCAAGTGCGCGAGCAAGCCGCATGGCTACCGCGCCGCGACCAGGCTTACCTCGGCGTGCTGGTGGACGACCTCATCAGCAAGGGCGTGACCGAGCCCTACCGCATGTTCACCAGCCGAGCCGAGTTCCGCTTGCAACTGCGCGAAGACAACGCTGACCTGCGGCTGACGGAAGCGGGCCGCAACATGGGCTTGGTGGACGACGCTCGCTGGGATGCTTTCTGCCGCAAGCGCGACGCTGTTTCACGTGAAACCGAGCGGCTCAGGTCGACTTGGGTGAACCCGCTGTCGCTGCCTGCGGCCGATGCCGAGCGCCTGCTCGGCAAAGCAATCGAGCACGAATTCAGCCTGGCCGACCTGCTTCGTCGCCCGGAAATCGGCTTCGACGAACTAGCGCAGATCAGCGCCCTTGCCGCCCCCGATGCAGATGTTTCACGTGAAACGTTGCGCGCCGAGTTGGGCGTCGAGCTCGCCGATGCAGTGATTGAGCAAGTGCAGGTCAGCATCAAGTACGCGGGCTACATCGACAAGCAGAATGACGCGGTCGAGCGGGCGACTCACTTCGAGGAATTGAAGCTGCCGGCCGAGTTGGACTACAGCTTGGTCACCGCCCTGTCGTTCGAGGCGCGCCAGAAGCTGGGCAAGCACCGGCCGGAAACCCTGGGTCAGGCCTCGCGCATTTCCGGCATCACACCGGCGGCGATCTCGCTGCTTCTCGTACACCTGAAGAAGTCCCGCTCCAAAGGCTTCGCCGCCAACGTGCCGCAGCAAGATGCTGCCGCCTGAGAAGCTCTCCGAGGCCTTGGAGCTGGGCATCGGCGAAGCGCAAGGCGAGTTGCTGATGCGCTTCATGGCGCTGTTGCAGCGCTGGAACGGCACCTACAACCTGACGTCCGTCCGCGACCCGGCGCAGATGATGACCCAGCATCTGGCGGATTGCCTGGCTGTCGTGCCTGCGCTGCGGCGTCACCGCGCGGAGACTGGCGCCAAACGCCTGCTCGACGTGGGCAGCGGCGGCGGCCTGCCGGGGGTGGTCCTCGCGGTGCTCGAGAACACGCTCTCCGTGACCTGCGTCGACACGGTGGGCAAGAAGGCCGCGTTCGTCCGGCAGGTGGCCGCCGAACTCGGCCTGCGCAACCTGCACGCCGAACACGCGCGCGTCGAACAACTCAAGCTGCCGCCCTTCGATCTGGTCACCTCCCGCGCCTTTGCCTCTCTGGTTGACTTCACGGCACTCACGCGCAAGCACCTGGCGCCGGGCGCCGTGTGGATGGCGATGAAGGGCAAGCGGCCCGACGACGAAGTGGCACTCTTGCCGGCCGACATCGATGTGTTTCACGTGGAACCGCTGCGTGTTCCCGGCCTGGACGCCGAGCGCTGCCTGGTGTGGATGCGCCTCAAGGCTTCTTGAACAAGAAGGGTGCAAGCGACCATGTTCGGCATCACTGACTTCGCTGCGTTTTGTGCCGCCATCCTGGTGTTCCTGGCTCTGCCCGGCCCCGGCACCTTTGCCCTGCTCACGTCCACCGCCAAGGGCGGCATGCGTGCAGGCGCAGCGGCAACGCTCGGGCTGATCGTCGGCGACCAAGTGCTGCTGTGGCTGGCGGTCGGTGGTGTGGCCGCCTTGCTGGCAGCCAACCCAGGGGTGTTCAAGGCGGTGCAGTACGGCGGCGCGGCCTATCTCGGCTGGATCGGGCTGAGGCTGCTGTTCGCACACGAAGGCAGCACACCACCCATACACATCGAGCCACGCCAGTACGCGCGGCAGGCCTTTTTCATCACCCTGCTCAACCCGAAGGCCATCGTGTTCTACATGGCCTTCTTCCCGCTCTTCATCGACCCGGCCACCCACCGCGGCGCCATCACCTTCGCGGCCATGGCGCTGACCATCGCGCTCATCACCGCGGCGTATTGCCTCAGCCTGTGTGCGTTCGCCTCAGCGATCTCGAACAAGGTCAAATCCCATAAGCGCTTGGCGCGGGCACTGCAACGCGTGGCGGGGCTGTTCCTGATCGGATTCGGGATTCGACTGATTCGAAACTGAGCGCTTCGAATCGGCAGTACGAGCCGCTTGCCTTGCGTAGAATCGATATCGCGCCAAGGTAAGGAGTTCACGCATGCTTTCCACCATCACCTCCAAAGGTCAGATCACGATCCCTGTGGACGTGCGCCGCGCCACCGGGCTCGATGTGGGCATGCAGGTCGAATTCATCGTCAATGCGCGCAAGCGGGTCGAGCTGGTGCCGCGGCATGGCGACATCCGCGCCCTGCGCGGCGCGGTCCCTGCGCCTGCGCAGCCCGTGTCGATCGACGCGATGAACGCCGCCATCGCCACCGGCTGGTCCGGCGCCGCGGCGACCGTTCTGGTCGCGCACGAGCCGCAGGCCACCTATGAAGTGAAGCTGCCCGCCGGGCCGCGCGCGGCCGGCGAATGATCGCGCTCGACACCAATGTGCTGGTGCGCTACCTGGCACAAGACGACAAAGTGCAGTCGCCCCTGGCCACCAGCCTGATCGAGCAGCAACTGTCGGCGCAGAACCCTGGCTACGTGAGTGCTGTCGTGCTGGCCGAGCTCCATTGGGTGCTGACCCGCGCCTACTCGGTCGAACGCAGCCGGTTCGCCGACATCGCCCGCGGCCTGCTCTCGGCACAGGCCTTGCGCTTCGACAATGTGCAGGCCGCCTGGAACGCCTTGCAGGCCTTCGAAGACGGCTTCGATTTTGTAGACGCCCTGCTCACCGAACTCGGCGACGATGCCGGCTGCAGCGCCACCGTCACCTTCGATCGCCACCTGGCACGCCACCCCAAGGCCCGCCTGCTGGTCGCGGCCTGATCTCTTTCCCGAAAGCCCCACCGATGGCCAGAATCTTTTGCATCGCGAATCAGAAAGGCGGCGTCGGCAAGACCACGACCACCGTCAACCTCGCCGCCGGCCTGGCCAAGATCGACCAGCGTGTGCTGGTCGTCGACCTCGATCCGCAGGGCAATGCGACCATGGGCTCGGGTGTCGACAAGCGCGCGCTCGAGCTCACGGTGTACGACGTGCTGCTGGAAAACGCCTCGGTCGCCGAAGCGCGCCAGCGCAGCGAGAAGGCCGGCTACGACGTGGTCGGTGCGAACCGCGAACTGGCCGGCGCCGAAGTCGAACTGGTTCACCTGGAGCGGCGCGATGCCCGCCTCAAGGCCGCCCTCGCCGCAGTGGCCACCGAGTACGACTTCATCCTGATCGACTGCCCACCTTCGCTGAGCCTGCTCACGCTCAACGGCCTGTGCAGTGCACACGGCGTGGTGGTGCCGATGCAGTGTGAGTACTTCGCACTCGAAGGCCTCTCGGACCTGGTCAACACCATCAAGCAGGTGCACGCCAACCTGAACCCCGAGTTGCAGATCATCGGCCTGCTGCGGGTGATGTTCGATCCGCGCATCACGCTGCAACAGCAAGT
>JANYJL010000377.1 GCA_025361845.1 Rhizobacter sp. | reverse complement strand
GCCGCGGAACTTGCCGTTCAACATCGGCCCGCCCGACAAACCGATCGTCGGCAGGTCGCAACTCGCCGCGCCCATCATCAGCGACGGGGTCGTCTTGTCGCAGCCCATCAGCAGCACCACGCCATCCATCGGGTTGCCGCGGATCGACTCTTCCACGTCCATGCTGGCGAGGTTGCGGAACAGCATCGCGGTCGGGCGCAATTGCGTTTCGCCCAGGCTCATCACCGGGAATTCGAGCGGGAAACCGCCCGCCTCGTAGACGCCGCGTTTGACGAACTCGGCGAGTTCACGGAAGTGGCCGTTGCAAGGTGTCAGCTCGCTCCAGGTGTTGCAGATGCCGATGACCGGGCGGCCGTCGAGCAGGTCATGCGGGTAACCCTGGTTCTTGATCCAGCTGCGGTGCACGAAGCCGTCGCGGTCATTGCCGCCGAACCAGGCTTGGCTGCGGCGGATCGGCTTTTTGGGGTCCATGCTGACAACTCCAGAGTGACGAGGAAAAAGGGAAAAGGCGCGGGGCAAAGCGGGGCGGCGTGGGCCAAAACGGGGCAAACCGCCCCACGCTTGACGCCTGGCATCGTATCAAGGCACATTGATACAGGAATAATAGATAAATCAAGCCCAAACATACCCGAATAGTGATGACTCAAGCTCCCCTTTCTGCGCGTTTTCCCAGCTTGCGCGACCGCGCCGTTTTTGTCACGGGGGGTGGCAGCGGCATCGGCGCCGACATCGTCGCGGCCTTCGCCGCCCAGGGCGCGCGTGTCGCCTTCATCGACGTGGCCGAGCCCGCCAGCCGCGCGCTGGCCGATCGGGTGCAGGCCGCCGGCCACACCGCGCCGTGGTGGCGCGCCTGCGACGTGCGCGACATCGCCGCGCTGCAAGCCACCATCGCCGATGCGGCCGCGGCGCTCGGCGACTTTCATGCCCTCGTCAACAACGTCGCGAACGACGACCGCCACAGCCTCGAATCAGTCACGCCCGACTACTTCGACGAGCGCATGGCCATCAACCAGCGGCCGGCCTTCTTCGCCATCCAGGCGGTGGTGCCGGGCATGCAGCGGCTGGGTGGCGGCAGCATCGTCAACCTGGGTTCGACGGGCTGGCAGGCCAAGGGCACGGGCTACCCGTGTTACGCGATCGCCAAGTCCTCGGTGAACGGGCTGACACGCGGCTTGGCCACGAGCCTGGGCGAGCACCGCATCCGCGTGAACACGGTCTCGCCGGGCTGGGTGATGACGCCGCGGCAAATCGACAAATGGCTCACGCCCGAAGGCGAGCGGGAGCGGCAGCGCATGCAATGCCTGCCGGACAAGCTGCTCGGCGAGGACATCGCCGCGATGGTGCTGTTCCTCGCCGCGAACGAAGGGCGCATGTGCACCGCGCAGGAATTCAAAGTCGATGCCGGCTGGGCATGACGCCTCAGGCCGTCACCTCTTCCAACTGCTTGCCATAAACCGTCAACGCGCAGGTCTTCAGCGCCCGCAGCATCAACTGCGCCGCGGGCGACAACAGCCGGTCCGTACGGGTGATGAGGCCGAAATCATCCATCGTGCAGGCGAGCTGGATCGGCAGCATCGCCACCATGCCGTGCTGCGCGTAGTACCGCGCCACGTCGGTCGCGATCACCGCGACCATGTCGCTCTGCTGGAGCATGCGGGTCATGAAAAGAAGGGCTGTGGTTTCGACGAGGTTGGTCGGTGCGTCCACCCCCTGCTCCTGGAACATCAGCTCGAACCGGTGCCGCAGCACGGTGCCGGCCGAAGGCACGATCCAGCAGGCGTCCGCCAGATCACGCAGGCCCAGCTTGGCCTTGCCGAGCAGCGGGTGGCCGGGCCGGGTGATGGCGCAGACCGGCTCTTCGGTCAGGGCCTCGTAACGCAGGCCGGTCTTGTCGTGCCGCTCGAACAAACGCGCCACTGCCATGTCGAGCTTGCCTTGCGCCAGGCGCTCCATCAGCACGTCGCTGGTCTCGATCTGGAGCGACACGCGCAGGCCGGGCTGCTCGCGCTTGAGAAGGGCAACGGCCGGTGGCAGCAGCGCCAGGCCCGGCGCCGTGATCGCCCCGACCGTCACCTGCCCGTAGCGGCCGGCCTTCAGCGCCTGGATCTCGTCGTGCGCCTGGCCCAGGCTGCCCAGCGCCATGCGGGCGTGGCGGATCATGGTTTCCCCGTAGCCGTTGGCGCGCATGCCACGCGGCAGGCGGTCGAAGAGCGAGACGCCGAGCGCATCTTCCAGGTCCTTGAGCAGCTTCGACGCGGCCGGCTGCGTGATGCTCAGCACCTGCGCGGCGCGGTTGATGTTGCCCTCGTCGTCGAGCGCCAGCAGCAGCAGCAGTTGGCGTGTCTTCAGCCGGGCGCGCATGAACCATTGGGTGTTGAGCGTCACGGGTTCACCCTTGCATATTCAGATATCAAATCGTATATGTTTCGCTGATGAAAATCTATTAGTTCGATATCGATGCCCTGCGTACCATCCAGCGCCAGGGCGACCCATGGTCTGAGCCATGTCCACGCCCACCCACAAGGAGACACACCATGAAAACCTCACGTCGCACCCTCGTTGCCGCCATCGCGGCCGCGCCCCTGGCCTTCGGGCTGTCGCTGCCGGCATTCGGGCAGAAGAAGATCGTTCTCGGCTTCAGCCAGATCGGCGCGGAAAGCGAATGGCGCACCGCCAACTCGGAGTCGATCAAGTCCGCCGCAGCCGAATCCGGCATCGACCTCAAGTTCTCCGATGCGCAGCAGAAGCAGGAAAACCAGATCAAGGCCATCCGCTCCTTCATCGCGCAGAAGGTCGATGTGATCGGCCTCTCGCCCGTCGTCGAATCGGGCTGGGACACGGTGCTGAAAGAAGCCAAGGCCGCGAAGATCCCCGTGATCCTGACCGACCGCTCGGTCGACTCGAAGGACACCTCGCTGTACGTCACCTTCATGGGCTCGGACTTCGCCGAAGAAGGCCGCAAGGCCGGCCGCTGGCTGCTCGAGAAGGTCAAGGGCACGTCGGGTGACGTGAACGTGGTCGAGTTGCAAGGCACGGTGGGCTCGGGCCCGGCGATCGACCGCAAGAAGGGCTTCGAGGAAATCATCAAGTCCGAGCCGCGCATCAAGATCATCCGCTCGCAGACCGGCGACTTCACCCGCGCCAAGGGCAAGGAAGTGATGGAAGCCTTCCTGAAGGCCGAGGGCAAGAAGATCAATGTGCTCTACGCGCACAACGACGACATGGCGATCGGCGCCATTCAAGCCATCGAAGAAGCCGGCCTGCGGCCCTCGAAGGACATCACGATCATCTCGGTCGACGCCGTCAAGGGCGCCTTCGAAGCCATGATCGCCGGCAAGCTCGACGTGTCGGTCGAATGCAGCCCGCTGCTTGGGCCGCAACTGATGGCCGCCACCAAAGACCTGATCGCCGGCAAGACCCTGCCGCGCCGCATCGTCACCGAAGAAGGCATCTTCCCGATGGAAGTGGCCGCCAAGGAATTCCCGAAGCGCAAGTACTGAGATTGACCGGCGGGAACGCACGGCAGCCATTCGAGTTGCTGGCGTTCTCCCTGACATACAGCACCGGTGGCGCGGATCACACTCCGCACCGCAGTCAGCACCGCCGCGTGCAACGAAGAAATCCCACCCCCACAGGAGAACAGCAAGTGAAATTGATCAAGACGATGATGGCCATGATGGCCATCGGCATGGCCGGCTTCATCACCGCCGCGCAAGCGCAAGACAAGGGCACCGTCGGTGTCGCGATGCCTACCAAGTCTTCGGCCCGCTGGATCGCCGACGGCGACAACATGGTCAAGGTGCTGCAGGCCAAGGGCTACAAGGCCGACCTGCAATACGCCGAAGACGACATCCCGAACCAGCTCGCACAGATCGAGAACATGGTGACCAAGGGCGTCAAGGTTCTCGTCATCGCGTCGATCGATGGCACCACGCTGTCCGACGTGCTGCAGAAGGCTGCCGACAAGGGCATCAAGGTCATCGCCTATGACCGCCTGATCAAGGGCTCGGCCAACGTCGATTACTACGCCACCTTCGACAACTTCCAGGTCGGCGTGATCCAGGCCACCTCGCTCGTCAACGCGCTCAAGCTGCCGGGTGCCAAGGGCCCGTTCAACGTCGAGCTGTTCGGCGGCTCGCCGGACGACAACAACGCCTTCTTCTTCTACGACGGCGCGATGTCGGTGCTCAAGCCCTACATCGACAAGGGCCAGCTCGTGGTGAAGAGCAAGCAGATGGGCATGGACAAGGTCGGCACCCTGCGCTGGGACGGCGCCGTGGCGCAGGCCCGCATGGACAACCTGCTGAGCGCGTACTACACCAGCGGTCGCGTCGACGCCGTGCTGTCGCCGTACGACGGCCTGTCGATCGGCATCCTGTCCTCGCTGAAGGGCGTGGGCTACGGCACGCCGAAGCAGCCGTACCCCTTCGTGTCGGGGCAAGACGCCGAGATCGCCTCGGTCAAGTCGATGCTGCGCGGCGAGCAGTACTCCACCGTGTTCAAGGACACGCGTGAACTGGCCAAGGTCACGGCCAACATGGTCGACGCGATGATGGCCGGCAAGAAGCCCGAAATCAACGACACCAAGACGTACAACAACGGCAAGAAGATCGTGCCCTCCTACCTGCTCAAGCCGGTGAGCGTGGACGCGACGAACTGGAAGCCGATCCTGATCGACAGCGGCTACTACAAGGAAAGCCAGATCAAGTAAGTTCGAGACATCGAGCGCCGAAGTCCTGCGCCATTGCGGCGCAGGACTTTTTCATATGTGGATCACCCTAGAGGTCAGTTGAGATGGACGCGATCCTGGAGATGCGGGGCATCGGCAAGACCTTCCCTGGCGTCAAGGCGCTGGACAACGTCAACCTGGTGGTGCGCCAGGGCGAGATCCACGCCGTGGTGGGCGAGAACGGCGCCGGCAAGTCGACTCTGATGAAGGTGCTGAGCGGTGTCTATCCGCACGGCAGCTACACCGGCGAGATTCATTACCAGGGCAAGGAGCGCCACTTCAAGGGCATCGCCGACTCCGAGCATGTCGGCATCATCATCATTCACCAGGAGCTGGCGCTCGTTCCCCTGCTCTCGATCGCCGAGAACATCTTCCTCGGCAACGAGCAGGCGAAGAACGGCGTGATCGACTGGGCGCTCTCGTTCAAGAAGACCGGCGAGCTGCTGAAGAAGGTGGGCCTGAAAGAATCGCCCAGCACCCTCATCACCAACCTGGGTGTCGGCAAGCAGCAGCTCATCGAGATTGCGAAGGCGCTGTCGAAAGAGGTCAAGCTCCTGATCCTCGACGAGCCCACCGCGAGCCTGAACGAAAGCGACAGCGATGCGCTGCTCGCCTTGCTGCTGGAGCTGAAGGAACACGGCGTCTCGGCGATCCTGATCTCGCACAAGCTCAACGAGATTTCCAAGGTCGCCGACTCGATCACGATCCTGCGCGACGGTTCGACCGTCGAAACGCTCGACTGCCGCAAGGAAGCAGTCAGCGAAGACCGAATCATCAAGAACATGGTCGGCCGCGAAATGGCCGACCGCTACCCGCGCCGCACGCCGCAGATTGGCGAGCCGGTGTTCGAGGTCAAGGGCTGGACGGTGCATCACCCGATCCACGCCGACCGGCAAGTGGTGAAGGGCGTGGACCTGAACGTGCGCCAGGGCGAGATCGTCGGCATCGCCGGCCTGATGGGCGCCGGCCGCACCGAGTTCGCGATGAGCCTGTTCGGCCGCTCGTATGGCCAGCGCATCAGCGGCAAGGTCTTCAAGCGCGGCCAGCCCATCGATGTCGGCACGATCCAGAAGGCGGTGTCGCACGGCATCGCCTACGTCACCGAAGACCGCAAGGCGCTCGGCCTGATCTTGAACGACGAAATCCGCCGCAACATCACGCTGGCCAACCTGCCGGCAGTGTCGAAGCTCACCGTCATCGACGAAGGCCGCGAGTACACGGTGGCCAAGGGCTTTCGCGAGAAGCTCAACATCCGCTCGTCGAGCGTCTACCAGCAGGTCGTGAATCTGTCGGGCGGCAACCAGCAGAAGGTGGTGCTCAGCAAGTGGCTGTTCTCGGAACCGCAGCTGCTGATCCTCGACGAGCCAACACGCGGCATCGACGTGGGCGCGAAGTACGAGATCTACACCATCATCGCCGCGCTCGCCGCGGAAGGTAAATGCGTGATCATGATTTCGTCGGAAATGCCCGAGCTGCTCGGCATGTGCGACCGCATCTACGTGATGAACGAAGGCAGCTTCGTCGGCGAGTTCAGCGCCGCCGAGGCCTCACAGGAAAAGATCATGCGCGCCATCGTGCGCGCCGGGGACAAGACGAATGGCAACTGAAGCAAACGTGGCCGCCGGTGCGGCCCCCGCAAAACAATACGCGGGCTTCCTGAAGAACAACTTCCGCGAGTACGGCATGTTGCTGTCGCTCGTGGCGATCATGGCCTTCTTCCAGGTCATGACCGACGGCACGCTGATGAAGCCGCTGAACCTGACCAACCTGCTACTGCAGAACAGCTACATCGTCATCATGGCGCTGGGCATGCTGCTCGTCATCGTGGCCGGCCACATCGATCTCTCGGTCGGCTCGGTGGTCGGTTTCGTCGGCGCGCTGGCGGCGGTGCTGATGGTCGAGTACCACTGGCACTTCGTGCCGGCCACCCTGGTCTGCCTGGCGGTGGGCGGCGCCATCGGCGCGGCGCAGGGTTATTTCATCGCCTTCTTCAAGATCCCGTCCTTCATCGTCACGCTGGCCGGCATGCTGGTGTTCAAGGGCCTGTCGCTGGCGCTGCTGCAAGGCCAGTCGGTCGGGCCCTTCCCGGCCGAGTTCCAGTTGCTCAGCTCGGGCTTCATTCCCGATGTGTTTGCCGGCGAGAGCCTTCGCACCACGTCGCTGGTGGTGGGCGTCGTGGTTGCCGCGTTGCTGCTGATCGCCAGTTTCCGCGCCCGCGCGAACCAGACCGAACACGGCATGGAAGAAGAGCCGTTCCCCTTCTTCGTCGGCAAGAACCTGTTGTTCGCCGCGATCATCATCTTCTTCTGCTACCTGCTCTCGTTGTACCGAGGCCTGCCGAACGTGCTGATCGTGATGGCGGCGTTGATGCTGCTGTACGACTTCGTCACCAGCCGCACGACGATCGGCCGGCGCATCTACGCACTCGGCGGCAACGAGAAGGCGGCCAAGCTGTCGGGCATCAAGACCGACCGTCTGTCGTTCTATACCTTCATCAACATGGGCGTGCTGGCGGCGCTGGCCGGCATGGTGTTCGCGGCACGCCTGAACACCGCCACGCCGAAGGCCGGCACCGGCTTCGAGCTCGACGTGATCGCGGCCTGCTTCATCGGCGGCGCCTCGGCCTCGGGCGGTGTCGGCAAGGTGATGGGTGCCGTCATCGGTGCCTTCGTGATGGGCGTGATGAACAACGGCATGTCGATCCTCGGCATCGGCATCGACTACCAGCAGGTCATCAAGGGCCTGGTGTTGTTGGCGGCTGTGTTCGTCGATGTCTACAACAAGAACAAGTAGGCCTTGCCTGCGATGAGCGCCACGCCCGCACCTGCCCTGCACCTGTCAGGCATCGACAAGGAGTTCCTCGGCGTGCGCGCCCTGAAGGGCGTGGGCCTGCGGCTCTTCCCCGGCGAAGTGCATGCGCTGATGGGCCAGAACGGCGCGGGAAAATCGACCCTCATCAAGGTGTTGACCGGCGTGTATTCCGCTGACCGTGGCGAGATGTTCCTCGCCGGCCAGAAGGTCATGCCTGCCTCGCCGCTGCAAGCGCAGAAACTCGGCATCAGCACGGTCTACCAGGAGGTGAACCTCTGCGCCAACCTGTCGGTGGCCGAGAACATCTTCGCCGGTCGTTACCCACGCCATGGCGCAACCGGCGCCTGGCGCATCGACTGGGCAACGATGAACCGACAGGCGAGCGAACTGCTCGCGCGCCTGAACCTCACGATCGACGTGACGCGCGTGCTGAGCAGCTGCTCGGTCGCGGTGCAGCAGATGGTCTCGATCGCCCGCGCGCTGAGCATTTCATCGACGGTGCTGATCCTCGACGAGCCGACTTCGAGCCTCGACGAAGACGAGGTGCAGCGCCTCTTCACCGTGCTGCGCCGGCTGCGAGATGAAGGCTTGGCGATCCTCTTCGTCACGCATTTTCTCGATCAGGTCTATGCGATCTCGGACCGCATCACGGTGCTGCGCAATGGCGAGCAGGTGGGCGAGTACCGCGCGGCCGATCTCGGCCCGCAGGCGCTGATCGCCGCGATGATCGGGCGTGAGCTGCAAGGTGCGGCCTCGGCCGGCGCCGCACCGGTCGTGAGCGACGCGAACACGCCGCCGCTGCTGGAGGCCAAAGGCATCGCGCAACGCGGCCACCTGCAAGCCACCGACATCCAGCTGCGTGCCGGCGAGGTGCTCGGCCTCGGCGGCCTGCTCGGTTCGGGCCGCACCGAACTCGCGCGCTTGCTGTTCGGGCTGGCTGCGGCCGACCACGGCGAGCTCTGGGTCGACGGTCGCCAAGTGCGCCTGGACAAACCCGCCGATGCGGTGGCGTTGGGCTTCGCGCTCTGCCCCGAAGACCGCAAGACCGATGGCATCGTCGCCGAGCTCTCGCTGCGCGAGAACATCGCGCTGGCCTTGCAGGCGCGACGCGGGCTGCGCGGCTTCATGGCGGTGGCCGATCAGGCCGCGATGGCGGAGCGTTTCGTCGCGTCGCTGGGCATCAAGGCCGCGAGTGTCGAGATGCCGATCGGGCAACTCTCGGGCGGCAACCAGCAGAAGGCGATGCTCGCACGCTGGCTCGCGACCGAGCCGCGTCTGCTGATCCTCGACGAGCCGACACGCGGCATCGACGTGGCGGCCAAGCAGGAAATCATGGACGAGATTCTTCGCCTCGCCGGTGCCGGCATGGCGGTGCTTTTCATCTCGTCGGAGATGAACGAGGTGGTACGCGTCTCGCACCGCATCGCGGTGCTGCGCGATCGGCGCAAGGTCGGCGAACTGCCGGGCGGCAGCACCGAGCAGGCCGTGTATCACTTGATCGCGGGCGAAGCATGAGCGCAATCCTGCCTTCGCCCAGACTGGCAGCGCTGAAGCAGCACCGCCTGCTCTGGCCGCTCGTCACGCTGGCGATCCTGCTCGCCATCAACGCGACCTTCAACCCCAACTTCCTGCACCTCGCCTGGCGCGACGGCCACCTCTACGGCAGCCTGATCGACATCCTGAACCGCGCCGCGCCGCTGATGCTCGTGGCCCTCGGCATGACGCTCGTGATCGCCACACGCGGCATCGACATCTCGGTCGGCGCCACGGTGGCCATCGCCGCTGCGCTCGTGGCCTGGATGATCGGTGGCAAGCTCGTGATGACCGATGGTGTCTCGACCTACGTGAGCCGCTTCCCGATGTCGCTGGCGATCATCGCGGCACTCGCGGTCGCGCTGCTGTGCGGCGCCTGGAACGGCCTGCTCGTCGCGCGCGTCGGCATGCAGCCCATCATCGCCACGCTGATCCTGATGGTCGCCGGCCGCGGCATCGCCCAGCTCATCACCGGCGGGCAGATCATCACGATCTACTACGCGCCGTTTTTCTTCGTCGGCAACGGCCATCTGTTCGGCCTGCCGTTCGCGCTCTTCATCGCGGTCGCGGTGTTCATCGCGCTGCACCTGGTGACCACGCGAACCGCGCTCGGCCTCTTCATCCAGGCGGTCGGCATCAACCCCTCGGCCGCGCACGGCGCGGGTGTGCCGGCACGCCGCATCACCGTGTGGGTGTATGCGTTCTGCGGTTTCTGCGCGGGCGTGGCCGGGCTGATCGTCGCGTCGAACGTCAAGAGCGCCGATGGCAACAACGCCGGCCAGTTGCTCGAACTCGACGCGATACTGGCCGTCACCCTCGGCGGCACCGCCCTCACCGGCGGCCAGTTCAGCCTCGCCGGCAGCGTGATCGGCGCGCTCATCATCCAGACGCTCACCTACGGCATCTATTCGCTCGGCGTACCCCCCGAGATCAACCTCGTCGTCAAGGCCATCGTAGTCTTTGTCGTGATGCTCATGCAGTCGCCCGAGTTCCGCCACAGCGTGCGCCAACTCGCGCAGCGCACACCGAGCGGAGCGGCCCCATGAAGCTCGCGCCCAAGTACCTGCCGCTGGCCGCCACGGTCTCGCTGTTCCTGCTGATGGCCGCACTCGGCTCGCTGCGCTACACCGGCTTCTTCTCGGCCCAGGTGTTTGCCAATCTGCTGATCGACAACGCCTTCCTGTGCGTCGTCGCGGTCGGTATGACCTTCGTGATCCTCTCCGGCGGCATCGACCTCTCGGTCGGCTCGATGATCGCGCTGACCACCATGGTCTCGGCCTGGCTGGTGCAGAAGCATCAATGGAGCGTCGTGGCCGTCGTCCCCACAGTGCTGTTGATGGGCACCGCCTTCGGTGCGCTGATGGGCTTGTTGATCCAGCGCTTCCGCCTGCAGCCCTTCATCGTCACGCTGGCCGGCATGTTCCTCGCACGAGGCCTGTGCTACGTGATCAGCATCGATTCGATCAGCATCACCGACCCGACCTACGCCGCGCTGTCCGAGATGCGCATTCCGATCGGCGGCGAGGCCTCGCTGTCGCTCAGCGCACTGCTCGCGCTCGTCGTCGTCGTGCTCGCGATGTTCGTCGCGCACTGCACCCAGTTCGGCCGCACCGTGTATGCGATTGGCGGCAACGAAAACTCGGCCGTGCTGATGGGCCTGCCGGTGCGCGCCACGCTCGTCGGCGTCTACACACTGAGCGGCTTCTGCTCCACGCTCGCCGGCGTGGTGTTCACCTTCTACACACTGTCGGGTTACGGCCTGCACGCGGTCGGGCTGGAGCTGGACGCGATCGCCGCCGTCGTGATCGGCGGCACCCTGCTCAGCGGCGGCATCGGCTACGTGGCCGGCACGCTGATCGGCGTGCTGATGCTGGGCATCATCCAGACCCTCATCACCTTCGACGGCAGCCTCAGTTCGTGGTGGACGAAGATCATCATCGGCGCGCTGCTGTTCGTGTTCTGCCTGCTGCAACGGGTGTTCGAGGCACGCCGCGGGCCGACATCCTGAGGACGACTGGACTCCGGGCGCGCGCTACAGTCCGCGCATGTCCCGACCCCTGATTGCGCTGGACGCCGATGGCGTGCTGCTCGACTTTCACCTCGGTTATGCCGATGCCTGGCGGCGTGCCTTCGGCGCGGTGCCGACCGAGCGCGACCGCCTGGCCTACTGGCCGATCGACCGCTGGCAGGTCGAGCGCCTGGAAGGCGCGCCGCTGTCGCATTTCGCCGCGCACTTCGACGAACATTTCTGGTCCACGGTGCCGGCGATGGCCGGGGCAGTCGACGCCTGCGTGCGGCTGGCCGACGCGGGCTACGAGCTGGTGTGTGTCTCCGCGCTCGATCTGCGGTTCGAAGCAGCGCGGCTGCGCAACCTGCGCGATCTCGGCTTTCCGATCGAGCGGGTGCTGGCCACTGGCAATGCGAGCGGCGAACGCAGCCCGAAGGCCGTGGCGCTCGACGCCTTGAGGCCGGTCGCCTTCGTCGACGACTACCTGCCCTACCTGCGCGGCATCCGCAGCGACGTGCACGCCGCGCTGGTGCTGCGCGCGCCGAACGGCAGCCCGAACACCGGCGCCAAGCTCAGCCTGGCGCACTCGGTGCATGACGATCTGGCCGGCTTCGCCAGCAGCTGGCTCGCGGGTGGCCTCGAAGCCGCCCGGCCCGCGCGATGAACATCGACAAGACGCCCGCGGCCGACACCCGCAGCACCCACCGCGCCGACGCCCTGCCGCTCGGCACGGCGATCGAAGGCTGCGAAATCGTTCGTGTCATCGCCGACAGCAGCTTCGCCATCGTCTACCTCGCCCGCGAACAAGGCAGCGAGCGGCGCTACGCGATCAAGGAATACCTGCCCGTGACACTCGCCGTGCGCAGCGCCGACGGGCGCGGCGTGGCCCTGCGCGCGCCCGAGCATGCAGAGGCTTTCGAGCGCGGCCTGCTCGCGTTCGCAGCCGAGGCGCATCTGCTCGAACACCACACCCACCCGGCGCTGCTGCGGGTGCTGCGCAGCTGGCAAGCCCACGGCAGCATCTACCGCCAGATGCCCTGGCTCGACGGCGACACCCTGCTGAACCTGCGGCGCGGCCTGGCCGAGCCGCCCGACGAAGCGGCGTTGCGCCGCCTGCTGTTCGGCCTGCTCGGCGCCTTGCAGGCCTTGCACGATGCGGGTGAGGTGCACGGCGCGGTGTCGCCCGGCAACATCCTGCTGTTGTCCGACGACCGGCCCGTGCTGCTGGACACCGGCGCCGTAGGCCGCGCGCTGGTGGCCGACCAGACGCGAGCGCTGATGGCCCTGGTGAGCCCCGGCTTCGCGCCGCGAGCGCGGGTGGCCGATGTCGGCAACGTGCCAGACGACCCTTCCGACGGGCCCGCCGCCGACCTGCACGCGCTCGCCGCCGTGGCGCACTTCTGCATCAGTGGCACCCTGCCCGCGGCCGGCGCACGCCACGAACCGCTCACGGACGTGCTGCGCACGATGCGACCGAAGAAGGGCCGCGCCGCCTATGGCGCCAGCCTGCTCGACGCGATCGACGCGGCCTTGTCCGACGACATCTCCCGGCGCCCGCGCACCGCTGCCGCGTTTCGCGCCAGCCTGGCCGGCCTGCCCGACCCGGCGCGCGCGGCCGAGCCCACCAGCGCGGCGCCCGCCAGTGCCACAGCGGCCGCGGCCCGGCCCACCGCGCCGGCCCCACCGCGCGCAGCCAGCACGCCAGCGCCCGTCTCGACCCCCATGTCCGCAGCCGGCTACCGCAGCCAGCGTTCGGCCGGCCTGCACGAGCGCAGTTCACAGCGCCTGGTGTGGTGGAGCGTGGCGGGCTTCATGGCCCTGCTGGCCGGTGGCGCCTCGCTCGTGGCGATGAAAGAGAGCGCCATGGTCGACTTGCGCTCCGAAACCATCACCGCGCCGGCAGGTGGTGAACTGGCACCGCCCTCGGCCCAGCCCCTGCCGGTGGAGCCGACTCGCCGCGCAGCCGGCAGCATCGCCCCGGCGGAAGCGACGGCCCCTCCCAGCGAACCGCGCCGCGTGGCGCCTGCCCTCACGGCGAGCCCCAAGCCGGCCTCCGCCACAAGCAAGGCGGCACCGGAACCGAAGCCTGCGAAGCCCGCGAAGGCCGCGGTCGCCGCCGAGCCCGGCACCGGCAGCCCGCGCGAGGAATGCGGCGCGCGAACCGAGTTCGCGCTGTACCGCTGCATGCGCACCGAGTGCGAGCAAGCGCGCTGGGCCAAACATGCCCAGTGCCTGCGGCTGCGACAGACCGACTCGGTGGAGTGAGCCCCGGCCGGCCGGGGCTGCTCCAGCCTCAGCGCCGCAGGGCCGCGAAGCGCGTGTCGTCCACAGGCTCGGGCTGCACCGTCCAGGTCACCGCCACCGGCGGCTGCACGATGAAGGTGTTGGCATCGACACCCACCGCGCCGGCACGGCGTGCCACGATCACCGCGGGGTGCTCGAAGTTCGCGTGCCCGCCGCGCACCGTCGGGCTGGCCGGGTGGCCGACGATGAAGGTGTTCGGGTCGATGCCCGTCACCACCGGCTGCGCGGCGATCGCCGGGTGCCAGCCGAAGGGCTGGGCCGGTTCCGCCACAGCGCCACCGGCGGCCATCACCAGGGCCAGGGCGGCCATCGCCGTCAGCTGCGGGGCGAGCGACACGCGGGCTTGAAGCGCAGCGGCGGGCGCGGG
>JANYJL010000361.1 GCA_025361845.1 Rhizobacter sp. | reverse complement strand
TTCATGGTCTGCGCACGCTCGATGCTCAGGTCCTCCGGCATGATCAACAGCATGCGGTAGCCGCGGATCGCCGCGGCCATCGCCAGCGCGATGCCGGTGTTGCCCGAGGTGGCTTCGATCAGCGTGTCGCCCGCCTTGATGTCGCCGCGCTCTTCGGCGCGGCGGATCATGCTGATGGCGGGCCGGTCTTTCACCGAACCGGCCGGGTTGTTGCCTTCGAGCTTGCCGAGGATGACGTTGCCGCGCTGTTCGTTCTCGAGGCCGGGAACGCGCACCAGGCGGGCCAGCGGCGTGTTGCCGATCACGTCTTCGAGGGTGGGGTAGGCGGGCGGGGTGGCTGTCATGAGATCTCCTCTGCCCATTGTCGCAGGGGCCGACTTCCACGGTGGCACAATGGCGGCCTGCTCCGGTGGCGTAATCGGTAGCCGCGCTGGACTCAAAATCCAGTCTCGCAAGAGGTGTCGGTTCGAGTCCGACCCGGAGCACCATCTTCTGCGGCCGCATGCCTCATCCGAGCGCCAGCGCGACGACCCCCAACGCGATGCAGCCCGCACCCGCCAAGCGCAGACCGCGGTCCTTCTCGCCCAGCAGCTTGCCGCCGATCAGCGCGGCGAACAGCATCGACACCTCGCGCGCCGGCGCCACATGGCTGAGCGGCGCCAACTTCACCGCATAGAGCACCAGCACATAGCCGATCGGCCCGAGCGCTGCCACCACGAGCGCGTGTTTCCACTGCGTGCGCCAGGCCTCGCGCAGACCAGCCGGGTCACTCCAGGCCACGGGCAGCAGGAAGGGAATGCGCAGCACGTTGCCGAAGTAGTCGATCAGGATCGGCGAGATCAGCATGAACTTGACCGCGTAGCCGTCGATCAGCGTGTAGCCCGCGATCAGCGCCCCGGTGGCCCCGCCATAGGCCAGGCCGAGGCGCACCCGATCGCGCTGCGTCGGGTCGTGCGCCTTGGCCCAGAGCGCCGGGCCGCCGGCGATCAGGAACACGCCGAAGCCGATCGCGAGGATGCCCGCCACGCCGAGCCAGCCGGGCCGCTCGCTCATCACCAGCACCGCACCGCAGGCGCTCAGCAGCGGCCCGGTGCCACGCGCGACCGGGTACACGACGGTGAGGTCGGAGACGCGATACCCGCGCAGCAAGGTGCTGAAGTAGACGAGGTGGAACATCGCGCTCGCACCGACGAAGGCCCATTCGCGCCAGCTCCAGCGCGGCACCACGCCCCAGGCGGCCCAGACACCGAGCGGCGCCCAGATCACGACCAGTTGCACCGAGCCGATCAGCGAGAAGCGGTTGTCGCCGCCCGAGTGTTTGGCGACGATGTTCCAGGTGGCATGCAGCAAGGCCGCAGCGAGGACGAGTGCAAGGGCGGACAAGGGCATGAGCCGCGATTGTCGGTGCCCTCGGGGCGAAGGCGCTTCAGGCCTCGATCAAACCCCAGCGCAGCGCCACGAGCGTCAACTCCGACTGATTGCTGGCGCGCAGCTTCTGCTTCACGTGGTACAGGTGGGTGCCGACCGTGCTCGGCGAGAGCTTCAGGTTCTCGGCGATCTGCGCCACGCTCATGCCGCGCGCGAGCTGGATGAAGACCGAGAACTCGCGCTCGCTCAGCATGTCGGCCGGGCTCGCTTCGCCGTCGATCTGCGCGACGGCCAAAGCCTGCGCGGTCTGCGCGTCGAGGTAGCGCTCGCCGCGGGCGACGGCGGTCACCGCGGCGATCAAGGCTTCGGGCGCGCTGCGCTTGGCGAGATAACCCAGGGCGCCCGCGCGCAGCACACGCCGTGGATGCGCCGTGTCCTCGTGCGCGGACAGCGCAAGGATGCGCACCTTCGGGTCTTGCGCGATCAGGCGGCGTGTGGCTTCCAGGCCGCCCATGCCGGGCATCGACAAGTCCATCACGACCACGTCGGGCGCCACGGCCGCGTACTCCTGGCAGGCCTGCTCGCCGCTGCCGGCCTCGCACACCACCTCCACCTGCGCATCGGCCAGCAGCATGCGAAAGCCCATGCGCACGAGGGCGTGGTCATCGACGAGCATCACGCGGATCATTCGTTTCCCAATTCAAGCCATCAGGCAGACAGCGGCAGGCGCACCTGCAAATGCACACCGCGCGGCAACGCGGCTTCGATGCTGAAGCGGCCCCCGAGTGCTTCCACCCGTTCGGCCAGCCAGCGCAGGCCGTAGTGTCCGCTGCGCTGCGTGCCTTCGGCGGGCAGGCCCTGACCATCATCGACCACATCGAGCGTCAGGCCCTCGGGCGCCGCGTGCAGCGCGAGCTTCAGTCCCGTCGCCTGACCATGCCGCAGCGCATTCGTGATGCCTTCTTGCGCCGCGCGGTAGAGCGCCAGCGCCACATCGCCGGCGAGTCGCGCCTCACCCAATTCGACCTGCACACTGACCTGAACAGCCGGGTGGCTGCGGCGGGTGCGCTCGGCCAGATCGTTCAGCGCTTCGGTGAGGCCGAAGCTGTCGAGCACCAATGGCGTCAGGCGCGGGATCAGCCCGTGCATCGCGTCGTAGAGGCGCGAGGATTCATCGGCGATCAGCCGCGCCGCCTGCTCCGATTCGGCGTCGTGCGCACGCACCCGCTGCGCCACCGACAAGGCCATGCTGCGGATCGCGGTGACCGACTGGCCGAGTTCATCATGCAACTCGCGCGCGATCATGCGGCGCTCGGCTTCGACATGCTGTTCGATCCAGCGCCCCAGCTCGCGGTTATCGGACAGTTCGCGCTCAGCGCGCGCGGCGCGGCGCTCGTTCTCGATGTTCTCTTGCAGCACACCGACCATGCGGTTGAAGGCCCCGCCGATCGCCGCTGCCTCGGTGCCGGGCAGCGGCGGCAGGGCCACATCGAAGCGGCCGCTCTGCAAGGCATTCAGCGCGCTCACGATCTGCCCGAACGGCCGCACGGTGCGGCCCACGACCCAGAACACCAGCGCGTTGACGACCACCAGCAAAGCCAGCGACACGCCCGCCAGCACGACGAATTCTTCCCACGCATCAAGTACCGCGCGGCTCGCGTTCGAGCGCACCACCAGGCGCCCGTCGGGCAGGTCGATCGCCTGCACCGACTGCGGCGGCGAGACCAGTTCAGCGAACCAGGCCGGCGCGTCGCGCCCGGCCTTGTAGGGCGACGGAGGCGACGCGTACAGCTCCTTGCCGGCCGAATCGAACAGCGTGATGTCGTTCGAGCGCACACGCCCCACACCTTGCAGGAAACCCAGCATCACCGGCGTTCCCGCCGAGGCATAGCGCCACACGGTGCGATTGAGCAACTGAGCGGCCACGCGGTTGGCGGCAACCACTTCTTCGTTCACCGAGGCGCGCATGTCCCTGAACTGCAGGCCGAGCAGCGCCACCACGAACAGCAGCGTGATCGCCCCGACGATCAGGTTGATCTTGGCGCGCAGGCTCACGAAAAATCTCCGCGGGCTGCAAAGGAGTCGAGTGCGCTGACCATGGCGTCGATCATGCCCGGGTGCGTCGGGTCATGGCCCGTGCCATCGATCCAGCGCAGGTGGCTGTGTGGCATGCGGGCGTGGAACGCATCAGCGGCCGCGGGCGCGCAGATGCGGTCATCGCGACCGTGCAGCAGCAGCGTCGGCACGTTCGGCAGCGCGTCGCAGCGCTCGAGCAAGGGCGGCCGGTCGAGCCAGCAGCGATGCCGCAGGTAGTGGCTCTGGATGCGCAGTCGGGTGACCTGCGCAGCAAGCGCCGCCGCATCGGGATCGGGCGCGGCTTCATGGCCCGACAAGAACTGCTCCCAACGCCACCAATGCAAGGCGGTGGCATCGGCGGAGTCGGTCGCACACAGCGATTGGTGAAGAAGATCGATCAACGAAACGCCTTGCGCCGAGGCCTGCCGCTCCAACGTCGCCCAGGCTTGGGGCCGGCCGTGAGCGGCGCCGTCGAAGAAGCCGTCGATATCGGACGAGCGCGCGAGGAACAGCCCGCGCAGCAGCAGCCCGGCCACCGCCTCGGGTGCATCGAGCGCATGCGCCAGCGCGAGCGTGGCGCCCCAGGAACCACCGACCACCAGCCAGCGTTCGATGCCCAGATGCGATCGCAGCAGGCGCAGGTCGGCCAGCAGGTCCGCGGTCGTGTTGTGCGCCACGCCACCGAGCGGCCGGCTCAAGCCCGCACCACGCTGATCGACGCAGATGATTCGATAGCGCCGCGGATCGAAGAATCGCGGCAGCAAGGGCGAACATCCCGAGCCCGGCCCGCCATGCAGCACCAGCGCGGGCAAACCCTCGGCCGAGCCCGACTGCCGCACGTGAATCTCGTGGCCGCCCGGCACGGCCAGCCACTCCGAACGGAAGGGCGGCGACGGGGCGTAGAGGGAGCGCGAAGACGATGAGACAGGCACACCGGGATCGTATCGGCTGGCGAACCTCGCACCGCCCGGGCTGACCCGGCACGCCAGAACGATTCATGAAAATCATGAGCCCCGAATGCAGACCCGGGGGCTGGGCCGCCGGCGCGGGCCGCCACATCATTGCGCACGGAGCAGTTGTTCCTCGCGCCACTGACCGGTGGCGCGGCCACATCGACAAAGGAGGCACTTATGCAATGGACCACCCCTCAAGCCTGTGATTTCCGCTTCGGCTTCGAAATCACGATGTACGTTGCAGCGCGCTGAATCGCACGCTGTTCGCACGTAGTCTTGGCAGCGCCCTGGGCATCCCCCGGGGCGTTTGCATTTGATGATGGCCCCCAAGGCCGCCGCGTTGCGGCGTCCGCCCCCCGAGGGGGAGCAACGAAACTTGGGGCGGCCCGGCGTTTCCTTGGGAACATTTCATGCGCATCACGGTGCTAGGCGCTGCCGCCGGCGGCGGTTTCCCGCAGTGGAACTGCAACTGCCGCAATTGCGCGGGTGTGCGCAGCGGTGCGGTGCGGGCGAAGGCGCGCACGCAGTCGTCGATCTTCATCCGGCCGGACGACAGCGCCGACGGCATCCTGTTCAACGCTTCGCCCGACATCCTCGAACAGATTCGCAGCAGTTCGACCTTGCAACCCGCCCGCGCCCAACGCGACACGGCGATTGCCGGTGTCGTGCTGATGGACGGCCAGATCGACCACGCCACCGGCCTCTTCATGCTGCGCGAACGTGGCACACCGCTGCCGCTGTGGTGCACCGATCCGGTCGAGGAAGACCTGCGCCAGGGCAACCCGGTGCTGCGGGTGCTCGGCCACTTCTGCGGTGTGAAGCGCGAGCGCATCGCACTCGACGGCACGCCTTTCGAGGTGCCCGGTGTGCCCGGCATCTTTTTACGTGCGCTGCCGCTGTCCAGCAAGGCCGCGCCCTACTCACCGCACCGCGACAACCCGGTGCCGGGCGACAACATCGGCCTCTTGATCCCCGATCGCCAAAAGGGCAAGACGCTCTTCTACGCACCCGGCCTGGGCGAGATCACGCCGCCCGTGTTCGATGCGATGAGTGGCGCCGACTGCGCGATGGTTGATGGCACCTTCTGGACCGACGACGAGATGATCACGCTCGGCTTCAGCCAGAAGACGGCGCGCTCGATCGGCCACCTGCCGCAGTCCGGCCCCGGCGGCATGATCGAGTGGATGGGCAAACTGCCCGCTCGCACGCGGCGCATGCTGATCCACATCAACAACACCAACCCCATCCTCGACGAGGACTCGCCGCAACGCGCCACCCTGACGGCCGCCGGCATCGAGCCTTGCGAGGACCGCATGGAAATCCTTCTGTGATGGAGACAGCACTGTGACGATGCGTGCCGACATGATCCAGGTCACCCGCCACCCGAGCGAAGGCGGCTCGGCCTGGAGCCGCGAATACTTCGAACTCAAGCTGCGCGAGAGCGGCCGTTCGTACCACATCCACCACCCGTTCAACATCATGCTCAACAGCGGGCGCGCCACGCCCGAGCAGGTTCGTGGCTGGGTGGCGAACCGCTACTACTACCAGATCGCAATTCCGATCAAGGACGCGGCGGTGCTGTCGAACTGCCCCGACCCCGAAGTGCGGCGCGGCTGGGTGCAGCGCATCCTCGACCACGATGGTTTCGAGCTCGGTGGCGTGAAAGACGCCGGTGGTATCGAAGCCTGGCTGCGCCTGGCGCAGGCCGTGGGGCTGACGCGCGAAGAGGTGCAAGACCTGCGGCATGTGACGCCCGCCGTGCGCTTCGCGGTCGATGCGTATGTGAACTTCGCGCGCCGCGCGCCTTGGCAGGAGGCGGTGTGCTCTTCGCTCACCGAACTCTTCGCCCCCGAAATCCACAAGCAGCGCCTGGCCACCTGGCCGGAGCACTACACCTGGATCGAAGCCGAAGGCCTGAGCTACTTCCGCAACCGCATCAGCCAGGCGCGGCGTGATGTGGAGCAAGGCCTGGAGATCACGTTGTCGCACTTCACGACACGGGCCTTGCAGGAGCGTGCACTCGAAGTCTTGCAGTTCAAGCTCGACATTCTGTGGGCCTTGAACGATGCGATGGCGCTCAAGTACGGTGTGACCAACTGATGGAAGCCACGCTTGCCTCGGTCCCGCGTGTCGGCCGTGGCTTTCGCCTGCAATTCGAGCCCGCGCAGGCTTGCCACGTGCTGCTCTACCCCGAAGGCATGGTCAAGCTCAACCAGCCCGCCGGTGAAATCATGAAACGCTGCGATGGCGAGAAGACCATCGCCGCCGTCGTCGCCGATCTGGAAACGGCCTTCTCGACCACCGGGCTCGAAGGCGATGTGCTCGCCTTCGTCGCGATGGCCGGTCAGCAACGTTGGCTCGCTTGGGAATGAACGCCGCAGCCCGCCCCGGCCCGCCGCTGTGGCTGCTCGCCGAGCTGACCTACCGCTGTCCGCTGCACTGCGTGTTCTGCTACAACCCGGTCGATTTCGCGCGCCAGGAAGACGAGATTTCAACCGACGACTGGCTGAAGGTTCTGCGCGAAGGCCGCGAGCTGGGCGCGGTGCAACTTGGCCTTTCCGGTGGTGAGCCGCTGCTGCGAGACGACCTGGAAATCATCGTCGCCGAAGCCAGGCGCCTGGGCTTCTATTCGAACCTGCTCACCTCGGGTGTGGGCCTGACCGAAGCGCGCGCCGCCGCGCTGAAGGCCGCCGGCCTCGACCACGTGCAGCTCTCGTTCCAGGACTCGACCCGCGAGATGAACGACTTTCTCTCGCACACGAAAACCTTCTCGCTGAAGAACAAGGTTGCGAAGATCATCAAGGACCAGGGCTGGCCGATGGTGATGAATGTCGTCATCCATCGCCTGAACATCGACCACATCGACCGCATCATCGGCATGGCGCACGAGATGGGTGCCGAGTACCTCGAACTGGCCAACACGCAGTACTACTCCTGGGCCTTTCTGAACCGCTCGCAGCTGCTGCCGACGCATGAGCAATTGAGACAAGCCGAAGCCGTGACCGATGCCTGGCGCGCCAAGCTCGGCGAGACGATGCGCATCTTCTTCGTGGCACCGGACTACCACGAGGGCAAGGCCAAGAAATGCGTCAACGGCTGGGGCAGCATGTTCATGACGATTGCGCCGGATGGCGCCGCCCTGCCCTGCCATACGGCGCGCATGCTGCCGGGCCTCGCCTTTCCGAACGTGCGCGAGATGAGCTTGCGCGACATCTGGTTCGATTCCGAAGGTTTCAACCGCTACCGCGGCACCGGCTGGATGAAGGAGCCGTGTTCGAGCTGCGCACACAAGGAAGAAGACCTCGGCGGCTGCCGCTGCCAGGCCTATATGCTGGCGCAGGATGCAGCCGCTGCGGACCCGGTGTGTCGCCTGTCGCCGCAGCACCATGTGGTGCAGGCGGCAGTGGCCGAAGCCGCTGCACCGAAAGTGACCGAGCATCCGCTGCTCTTCCGCGACCCCGTCAATTCGCGCCGACTGACCGAGCCGGCGCGCTGACGAATCAGAGCTTCAGCAAAGTCTCGAGCGAGGCCAGCGTGTCGGCCTCGTGCAGCGGCTTGTCATGCCGAATGCGCAGCATGCGCGGAAAGCGCACCGCGATGCCGCTCTTGTGGCGCGGGCTGCGGTTGATGCCTTCGAAGCCCAGCTCGAACACGAGGCTCGGCTTGACGCTGCGCACTGGGCCGAACTTCTCCAGCGTGGTCTTGCGGATCACCTGATCGACAGCGCGGAACTCCTCGTCGCTCAAGCCCGAATAGGCCTTCGCAAACGCCACCAGTTGCAGCGCGCCGGGCTGGGCCGGCTCGCGCCGCGCGATGGCATCGATGACGGCTTGAGCTTCCGCTGCATCGTGCGGTTTGCGGTTCCACACCGCGAAGCTGTAGTCGGTGTACAAGCTCGCGCGGCGGCCATGGCCGGCCTGGGCGTAGATCAGCACCGCGTCCACACTCAACGGATCGATCTTCCACTTGAACCAGGTGCCGTC
Source organism: Rhizobacter sp. (assembly GCA_025361845.1). Taxonomy (GTDB): domain Bacteria; phylum Pseudomonadota; class Gammaproteobacteria; order Burkholderiales; family Burkholderiaceae_C; genus JANYJL01. The sequence continues at coordinate 16,907 of JANYJL010000361.1, read as the reverse complement.
GGCCTTGGTGCGGCCACTGCCGTAGCGCGCCTCGCGATGTTTGAGCATGAAACCTTCGACGCCGCGGCTGCGTGATTCCTCGCGCAGTGCGGCCAGCTCGGCCCAGCTCGCACGCGTCTCTATTGGCGACAGGCGAAGCGCAGTGCCTGCTACACAGACCTCAAGCACGGCACGGCGCTCGGCCTGCGAACGCGCACGAATGTCCTCGCGTTGCCATTCGAGAACGTCGTAGGCCATGAAGCTCACCGGCGCATCGGCCAGCACCTTCTTCGTCAGCGTCTTGCGCGCGATGCGCTGTTGCAGCAGGTTGAAGGGTGCGGGCCGCTCGCCCTTCCACACCATGATTTCGCCGTCGAGCACGCTGCCATCAGTCAGCGATTCAACTTGCGCAACGACTTCGGGGAAGCGCTCGGTCACCAGCTCTTCGCCGCGTGACCACACCCACACCTGGCCGGCCCGCTTGACGATCTGCGCGCGGATACCGTCGTACTTCCACTCGACGATCCACTCCGAGGGCGGGCCGAGCACCGCTTCGAACTCGGCCGCTGCGAGGCCGACCGCATGGGCCAGAAAGAAGGGGTAAGGCTGCCCGCTATCGGCCGCCGCGGCATCGACCTCGTGGGTGATGAGTTGTTCGTAGCGCACCGCATCCGGCAGCCGCTTTGCGTCGGTGTAGCCCATCATGCGTTGTGCGATCAGCTTGGCATCGAGCCCGCTGTGCGCTGCCAGCCCGCGCTGCACCAGCAGCTTGCTGACGCCGACGCGGAAACCGCCGCCGATCAATTTCGTCAGCAAAAAACGTTCGGCCGTGTCGAGTTCGTTCCAATAGGCGGTGATGCGTTCGGCTTGCGTTTCCGGTGGCTCGGTGCGCAGCGGCAGCAGGCGCTGCTCGATCCACACGGCGAGGCCGAGATCGCTATTGGAGCGCGGCGCGGGCAGCACATGTGCGATCGTTTCGGCGAGGTCGCCGACGGCTTGGTAGCAGGCATCGAACAACCAGTCCTCGATGCCGGCCTGCGCGCAGGCCAGGCGGCGCAAGGTCGCCGTCGGCACGACCTGGCGCGGCTTGCCGCCGGCCAGAAAATACACGGCCCAGGCGGCATCGGCGCTGAGGGCTTGAGCGAAGTAGCGCTGCAAGGCATCGACCTTGGCCGTCGTCGAGGTGGTCGCATCGAGTTCGGCGAACAGGGCCGCGAAGGCCTTCATGCCGATGGCTCCACCGCCTCTGGCGCGGCATCGTCATCGCTGCCGTACTCGGTGCTGAAGGAGCCGGCCAACAAACCCTGTTCGGTGAGCCAGCGCACCATCACCGCTTCATAGCCGTGGGTGACGATCACGCGCTCGGCGCCGGTCGCGCGGATGGCGCGTTGCAGGCCGGGCCAGTCGGCGTGGTCCGAGAGCACGAAGCCGCGGTCGAGCGACTGGCGACGGCGCGCGCCGCGCAACTGCATCCAGCCGCTGGCGAAGGCATCGCTGCACACGCCGAGCCGCTGCGCCCAGGGTGTGCCTTGCGCACCCGGCGGGGCGATGACGAGGGCACGCTGGAAGACGGACTTGTCGGTCACGTCGGTGACGAGCTGGGTCGGCGGCAAGGCCACACCCGCCGCGCGATAGGCCTGGTTCAGCGGTTCGACGGCGCCGTGCACGAGCAGCGGGCCGATGCCGGCATCGACACCATTCAGCACCCGCTGCGCCTTGCCGAAGCTGTAGGCCAGCAGCAGGCTCGCGCGGCCGGCCTCGGCATTGCTGCGCCACCAGGCATTGATGTCGTCGAAGACCTCGCGCTGCGCTCGCCAGCGATAGATCGGCAAGCCGAAGGTGGATTCGGTGATGAAGCAGTCGCAGCGCACCGGCTCGAACGCAGCGCAGGTGGCGTTGTCTTCGGCACCATCGGGCTCGGCGCCCGAGACGAAGTAGTCGCCCGACGCGACCCACACACGCCCTGCGTGTTCGAGCCGCACCTGAGCCGAGCCGAGCACATGGCCGGCGGGGTGCAGGCTCAGGCGCACGCCGAAGTGGTCGATCTGTTCGCCGTAGGCCAGGGTTTGCAGCGTGATGGGGCCGAGGCGCGAACGCAGCACACCTTCGGCGGGAGCGGCGGCGAGGTAGTGCCCGTGCCCACGTCGTGCGTGGTCGGCATGCGCATGGGTGATGACAGCACGGTGCACCGGCCGCCACGGGTCGATGTAGAAATCGCCCGCGGCACAGTAGAGGCCTTCGGGCCGGGTGACGATCAGGTCGGCATCCACGGTGCGACGCGGGTCAGTAGCGCTTGCCGGTGACGAGCAACGCGGCACGCATCAAGGCATACGCGACCCAGGTGAGCACACGCGTCTGCACGGGTCGGTTCATGTGCGCCGCGGGCTCGACACGCCGGCCTTGCCGGGCGATGGCTTCCAGCAGGTGCGCGCGCAACTCGGCCGCGAAGGCATCGTCACGCACGAACACGTTCGCTTCGCGCGCCAGCAGCAGGCTCAGCGGATCGAGGTTGGACGAGCCGACCGTGGCCAGCGCGGCGCCCTGGTTCGAATCCATCACCGCGACCTTGGCGTGCAGGAAACTCGCTTCGTATTCGATGATCTCGATGCCCGCGTCGAGCAGCATGCCGTAGACCGCGCGGCTCGCGTGGTACTGCATGAAGTACTCGTAGCGGCCTTGCAGCAGCAGGGTGATGCGCACACCGCGCTTGGCCGCGCGCAGCAGCGCGCGCTGCAACTGCACGCCAGGCACGAAGTAGGCATTGGCGATCAGGATCTCGCTGCGCGCCTGCGCGATGGCAAGGCGGTAGGTGCTTTCGATGCGGCGCCGGTAGCGGAAGTTGTCGCGCAGCACCAGCGCGGCCACCGCACCCGGCCGTGCGGCGCGTGCCGATTCGTCGTGCTCGGTGCCCGACTTCACCGCCACGCGTGCGGCCTGCACGGTGCCCGGCAAGTCGCCTTGCCGCACCTCGCGCGCCACTTGCAGGCGCGACCACAGGCGCGTCATCGTCTCGCGCATGTCGGCCACCAGCGGGCCTTCGACACGCACCGCGAAGTCGAGCCGCGGTTCATCGAGCACGCCGTAATTCGGGTCGTAGTGATCGTCCAGCAGGTTGATGCCACCGCAGAACGCCAGCCGGCCGTCGACCACGCACAGCTTGCGGTGCAGGCGGCGCCAGCGCTTGGGCAGCAGCACACGCCAGCCGCGCGCCGGGTTGAACACATGCCAATGCACACCAGCGGCCTTCCAGCGTTGCGCCCACTCCTCGGGCAGCGCGCCGGTGCCCACGCCATCGACGACCACACGCACGCGCACGCCGCGCTGCGCAGCCGCAGCGAGCGCCTCCACGACCGGGATCACCGAGCGGCCGAAATCGAGGATGTAGGTTTCGAGCAGCACCTCGTTGCGGGCCGCATCGATGGCCTCGAAGAGCGCCGGAAACAGGCTGTCGCCGCCCTTGAGGAGGGTGAGGCCGTGCTCGCCCTGCGGCTGTGGCGCGGGCAGCCCGGCCACGCTCACGCGAGCGCCAGTTCCGCCATGAGGGGCAGGTGGTCGGACATGCGCGCCCACGCCGCACCCCGGGGCACGGTGATGCCACTGCAACGCAGGCCGCGCATGTAGATGCGGTCCATCGCGAACAGCGGCAGGCGCGAGGGGAAGGTGTTCACGCGCGTCGCCATCGCGCCAGCGCCGGCACCACCAGCGCGGTGCAGGCCGAGCAAGTGCATCGGCTCGTCGAGCTTTTCGCCCCAGTCGTTGAAGTCGCCGGCAACGATCAGCAACTCGTCGCGCGGCACCTCGCTGGCGATGAACGCGGCCAGGCGCTGCACCTGGCGCACCCGGCTCGCATGCATCAAACCGAAGTGCGCGTTGACGGCGTGCACCGTGTGACCGTTCCACGCGGCCGTCACGTGCAGCAGGCCGCGCTGTTCGAAGCGGTGGTCGGACACATCGTGGTGGCCCACTTCCCCCAAGGGCCAGCGCGACAGCAGCGCGTTGCCATGCTCGCCACCGCGTGTGACAGCATTCGTGCGGTAGGCCACCTCGTAACCCAGGGGTGCCAGGAAGTCGGCCTGCCCTTCCTTCGGCCAGCCAAACGAGGTGCGCTCGAAGCGCTGCGCTTCGCGGCGGTGGAAGCTGCGCACTTCCTGCAGGAACACCAGGTCGGCGTCGAGTGCCTCGATGCCCAGGCCCAGGTTGTGGATCTCCAGCCGCTTGCGCGGGCCGACACCCCGCACACCCTTGTGGATGTTGTAGGTGACGACACGCAGGCCGCTGCCGTGAGGCTGGGTACTTGGCGGTGGCGTCATGGGCGGCTCAGGTGAAGCGTGGCAGTTGCAGCACCGCCTCGGCATTCGACGGCGAGAAGCACCGGTCCGCCGCCTCGCGCCAGGGCAGCCACACATGGTTCAGATGCTCGCGCGGCGCCAGCGTGATGGGGATGTCGCGCGGCACCCTGAGGCCGAACACATGCTCGGTGTTCTGCGTCACACCGGGCGCATAGCGGTGGCGCCAGACGGGGTAGATCTCGTAGAGGTTGCGCAAGGCCCAGTCGCGCAGGTTCGCAAGCGGCACAGCGGGCGAGCCGACGACGATGCCGGTTTCTTCGGCGACTTCACGCACCGCGGTTTCCGCCGAGGGTTCGTCGATCGCGTCCTTCGAGCCCGTCACGCTTTGCCAGAAGCCAGGGTGATCGGCGCGCTCGATCAGCAAGACCTGCAGGTCGGCGCTATGGATGACCACGAGCACCGACTCGGGGATCTTGAAGGGCCTTGGAGCGGCAGCAGCCTCGATCACCGCCGGTCCCCTCGTCGGCTCAGGCCACCACTTGCGTGTTGCGCAAGCGGATGTGCAATTCCCGCAACTGCTTCTCGTCGACCGTGTTCGGCGCGTTGGTCAGCAGGCACTGGGCGCGCTGGGTCTTCGGGAAGGCGATCACGTCGCGCAGGGATTCGGCGCCCGTCATCAGCATCACGAAACGGTCCAGGCCGATCGCGATGCCACCGTGCGGCGGCGCGCCGTATTGCAAGGCGTCGAGCAGGAAACCGAACTTGGCCTGCGCTTCGTCGGCATCGATCTTGAGCGCGCGGAAGACCTTGCTCTGCACCTCTTCGCGGTGAATCCGGATCGAACCACCACCGAGTTCGAGGCCGTTCAAGACCACGTCATACGCCTTGGCGATGCAGCGGCCCGGATCGGTTTCGAGCCAGTCTTCGTGGCCGTCCGTCGGGCTCGTGAACGGGTGGTGCACGGCATTCCAGCGCTGGCCGCCTTCGTCGTACTCGAACATCGGGAAGTCGACCACCCACAGCGGCTCCCACTCGCCTTGAACGAGGTTGTGGGCCTTGCCGAAATCACTGTGGCCGACCTTCACGCGCAGCGCGCCGATCGCGTCGTTGACGACCTTGGCCTTGTCGGCGCCGAAGAACAGCAGGTCGCCGTCCCGCGCGCCGGTGCGCTTGATGATCTCGGCGAGCGCGGCGTCGTGCAGGTTCTTGACGACCGGCGATTGCAGGCCTTCACGGCCCTTTGCCACATCGTTCACCTTGATCCAGGCCAGGCCCTTGGCACCGTAGATCTTCACGAACTCGGTGTAGGCGTCGATCTCGCCGCGGCTGATCTCGGCACCGCCCGGGACGCGCAGCGCAACCACGCGGCCGCCTGCGGTCGTGGCGGGTGTCGAGAAGACCTTGAAGTCCACCGTGGCCATCACGTCGGTGAGTTCGGTGAATTCGAGCTTCACACGCAGGTCGGGCTTGTCGGAGCCATACAGCCGCATCGCATCGGCATACAGCATCACCGGGAAGGCCGGCAGCTTGACGCCGATGGCGTGCTCGAAGGTGCTGCGGATCATGCCTTCGAACATCGTGCGGATCTCTTCCTCGGTGAGGAAGGAGGTCTCGATGTCGATCTGCGTGAACTCGGGCTGGCGGTCGGCGCGCAGGTCTTCGTCGCGGAAGCACTTGACGATCTGGTAGTAGCGGTCGAAGCCCGCGACCATCAGCAGTTGCTTGAACAACTGGGGCGACTGCGGCAGCGCGAAGAACAAGCCGTCGTGCACGCGGCTCGGCACCAGGTAGTCGCGTGCGCCTTCCGGTGTGCTGCGGGTGAGCATCGGCGTCTCGATGTCGATGAAGCCGTTCGCATCGAGGAACTTGCGCACCTCCATCGCGACGCGGTAACGCAACATCAGGTTGCGCTGCATGGCCGGCCGGCGCAGGTCGAGAACGCGGTGCGTGAGGCGGGTGGTTTCCGACAGGTTGTCCTCGTCGAGCTGGAACGGCGGCGTGACGCTCGGGTTCAGCACCTCGATCTCCAGGCACAGCACTTCGATCTTGCCGCTGGTGAGGTTGTTGTTCTCGGTGCCCGCCGGGCGCGCGCGCAACTTGCCGATGACCTTCAGGCAGAACTCGTTGCGCACACCTTCGGCGACGGCGAACATCTCGGCGCGGTCCGGGTCGCAGACGACCTGGACCAGTCCTTCACGGTCACGCAGGTCGATGAAGATCACGCCGCCATGGTCGCGGCGACGATGCGCCCAACCCATCAAGGTGACGGTCTGGCCCAGCAAGGCCTCGCTGACGAGGCCGCAGTAGGTGGTTCTCATGAAAACTCTCCGATGGTTCTGGCAAGGGCGCTGCGGCGGGCGCGGCGCTCGGGGGCATGGCGATACGGCCGGCGTGGAAAGGAACCCGCGAGGCCCTGCGGCTGAGTCTGCGCCGAAGACTCAGCCGAATCAATTTCGCAGCGGCTCGGGCGTGCGATCAACAAGGCGCTGCGGCGTCATCGGCGGCGCCACCACGCCCATCGAGATGACGTACTTCAGCGCTTCGTCCACGCTCATCTGCAGCACGATCACATCGGAGCGCGGCAGCATCAGGAAGAAGCCCGAAGTCGGGTTCGGCGTGGTCGGCACGTAGACGCTGAGGTAATCGCCGTGCAGGTGCTGCGCCGCTTCGCCGCCGGGCTTGCCGGTGACGAAGGCAATGGTCCAGCTGCCCGCGCGCGGGTACTGGATCAGCACCGCTTCGCGGAAGGCGTTGCCGCTGCTGGAGAACAGCGTGTCCGAGACCTGCTTGACCGAGCTGTAGATCGATTTGACGATCGGGATCTTGCTGAGCAGGCGGCTGCCCTGCGTCAGCCACCACTGCCCGAACATGTTGGCCGCGAAGGCGCCGGTGAGCAGCAGGCCGACGATCATCACGATCACGCCCAGGCCGGGGATCTCGCGCAGCAGCTCGATCGGCGCGCGCGCGGCCTCGGGCAGCACGGCCTGCGATGCGCTCAGCATCCAGCCGAACACACCGTCGAGAACACCCAGCACCGAGTGCAGCACCCAGATGGTGATGGCCAGGGGCAGCCAGACCAGCAGGCCGGCGAGCAGGTATTTTTTCACTCACTGCCTTGCGAAGGAGATTTGGGAGCGGCCGCAGGCGCAGGAGCGGGCGTCGATGCCGCAGGTGCCTTGGCCGCCGACGCGTCAGCGCCGGTTGCTGCCGCGGGCGCTGCGGTGGCGCCCTTGTCGCCCTCGGCCGGCTTGGCCGGTGCCGCCTCGTCGGTCTTGACCGGCGGCACGGTGGTCGAACCGCCCTTGAAGTCGGTCACGTACCAACCCGAGCCCTTCAACTGAAAGCCCGCTGCAGTGAGTTGTTTGCGAAAACTGTCGGCGCCGCAGGCCGGGCAGACGGTCAGGACCGGGTCCGACATCTTTTGCAGCACGTCTTTCGCGTGGCCACAGGACTCACAGCGGTATGCGTAGATTGGCATGGCTCTAAGTTCTTGATTCGAAAAGGAAAACCTCAAATTATACGGGGCCGCCCACGATCAGCCGTGGCTGCGCAGCAGCAGCAACACCAACAAGGCGCCCAACACGAAGCCTGCACCCGCCCAGAGGATCGCATGCAGCAAGCGCTGAGTGCGCCGCTGTTCGGCGATCAGGGTCTCGATCAACACCGGGTCGACCGCCGGCCGCGGTTGCAACGCCTGTTGCAGAAGGCGCGGCAACTCGGGCAGCAACTGCACGTAGCGCGGCGCCTCGCGCTCCAGGTTTTCGAGCAGGCCCCGCCAGCCGACCTGCCGGTTCATCCAACGTTCCAGAAACGGCTTCGCCGTGTTCCACAGATCGAGTTCCGGGTCGAGCTGGCGGCCCAAACCTTCGACATTGAGCAGGGTCTTTTGCAACAGCACGAGTTGCGGCTGGATTTCCACGTTGAAACGCCGCGAGGTCTGGAACAGCCGCATCAGCACCTGGCCGAGCGAGATGTCCTTCAGCGGCCGGTCGAAGTGCGGTTCACACACAGCCCGGATCGCGCCTTCGAGTTCGTCGACCCGCGTGCCCGCAGGCACCCAGCCGCTTTCGACGTGCAGCTCAGCCACGCGTTTGTAGTCGCGCCGGAAGAAGGCGATGAAGTTCTGCGCCAGGTATTCCTTGTCGAACTCGGTGAGCGTGCCGACGATGCCGAAATCGAGCGCGATGTAACGCCCGAAGGTGGCCGGCGCCACGCTGACCTGGATGTTGCCGGGGTGCATGTCGGCGTGGAAGAAGCCGTCGCGGAACACCTGGGTGAAGAAGATCGTCACGCCATCGCGTGCGAGCTTCGGGATGTTCACGCCGGCCTCGATCAGGCGCTGGGTCTGGCTGATCGGCATGCCGTGCATGCGCTCCATCACGATGACGCCGCTGGTGCACAGCTCCCACACCATCTCGGGCACCATGATGATCGGCAGGTCCTGCATGTTGCGGCGCAGTTGCGCGGCATTGGCAGCTTCGCGCACCAGGTCGAGTTCATCGTGCAGGTAGTTGTCGAACTCGGCCACCACCTCGCGCGGCTTCAGGCGCTTGCCGTCGGCCGACAAGCGCTCGATCCAACCCGCCAGCGTGCGCAGCAGCGCCAGATCGTCGTCGATCACGGCCAGCATGCCCGGGCGCAGCACTTTCACGGCGACCTCGCGGCCGTCTTTCAGCTCGGCAAAGTGCACCTGCGCGATCGAGGCACTGGCCTCCGGCTCGGCATCGAAACGTGCAAAGACTTCGTCGATCGGTTTGCCGAACGCCTTCTCGACCAGGGCGCGCGCTTGTGCGGCGGGAAAGGGCGGCACGCGGTCTTGCAGTTTGGCCAGTTCATCGGCCAGGTCGGGCGGCAGCAGGTCGCGTCGGGTGGACAGCACCTGGCCGAATTTGACGAAGATCGGACCGAGCTTTTCGAGCCCCATGCGCAGACGCTCTCCGCGCGGCGCATCGAGCTTGCGGCCGATGGTGCCGATGCGCACTGCCAAACGCACCCAGGGCTGCCGAAAGCTCGACAGCGCCAGCTCATCGAGCCCGTAGCGAAGAACCGTGACGCTGATCTTGAATAGCCGCGCGACGTTCCTCATTGCGGCGGTTGCCCCGACGCCTCGGCCGGGTCGCGCCGCGCGCGCTGCGCGAGGCCACTCAGCGCACCGGCCGCTGTGCGCATGCCCGCCGCCAGCGCAGCCGCCAGCCGCGCCAGTTCACGCGCGGGCACCGGGCCGACGATGCGCGCCAAGTCGTCCTGCACGTCCCAGCGCAGGTTGTCGAACAGCCAGTTCACGTCGGCCGCGAAGGCCGCATCACCCGCCACATCGATCCGCGGCCGCTTGCCGCCAAGCGCCTGCACGAAGGCCAGCGCCGGGTTCGATGCATCGACCTCGACACGCAGGTCGGCGTCGGTGGGAGCCTCTTCGCCACACCATTCCATCAGAGCGGCCGGGGTGACACGAAACGCCATCACCGGCAGCGGTGGCAGCAGCGCGGGCCAGCCCTGGAATTGCAACAGGATGCAGCGGCCGGTGTGCGCCCGCAGGCGCTGCGCGGCCATCGGTTCGGACGCCAGCACATGGTTGATGACGAGGGTGAGGCGCTGCATCACCGCGGGTTGGGCGAGCAAGTTCAAAGCGTTGAGCATGCGCGGATTGTGGCAGGCAGCACCTTCGCCCCCCGAAGTCAAGGGGCAGTTGCCCACGCTTTTTAACGCAAAATCTGGCGCTTCCGCGGGCACTCCCCATCCCGTGTTCGGCGCCGCAAACAACCGAAGGCCGGCCCTTCACCGGCATCGCGGGGCGCCTCGCCACCCGTAAGCAATGTTCGAAGACCGTACCCACAAGAGAACCTTCTACAGCGCACCCCAGAGGGTGCGTTCGCTGATCGCGGCGTTTCTCGAACCCGGCCTCACGGTCGCGGCGTTTCTGGTATTCGCAGCGGTGTTAGACCAGACAATCGGCCGCCCCGAGCTGACCCTGTGCATGCTGGTGTTCGCGCTGACCTTCCCGGGCCGCGACCGCTTTCGCGACAAGCTCATCAACGCCGCGGTCGACATCACGACCTCCTGGTTCGTGCTGGTCGCCGTGCTTATGCTGTGCGCCTATGCCACGCGCAGCCTGCACTACTTCGACGACCGCGTGCTGCTGGCCTGGGCGCTCGCGACACCGCTGCTGCAATGGCTCGCGGTCTGGCTCGTGCGCTCGATCCTGCGGCGCAATTCGCGCCGATCGAATTGGCGCCGCACGGCGGTCGTGATCGGCAGCGGGGCGTTGGGAGTGAAGGTATCCAATGCGCTCACGCACAGCGCAGATGATGGCATCGAGGTGGCAGGCTACTTCGATGACCGCAACGACGACCGGGTGCACCCCGCCGCGGCGGCGCGGCGGCTCGGCGACCTGAAGGAACTGGCGCGCTACGTCACCGAGCACGGCATTCGCGAGGTCTACATCACCTTGCCGCTGGGCTCGCAACCCCGCATCGTCGAGTTGCTGGAGCAGTTGCAGGGCACCACCGCATCGCTGTTCTTCGTGCCCGATGTGTTCGGCATCAGCATCATCCAGGGCCGGTTGCAAGACGTGAACGGCGTACCGGTCGTCGGCATCTGCGAAACGCCCTTCACCGGAACAAACGGCCTGCTCAAGCGCAGCAGCGACGTGGTTCTGGCGAGCCTCATCCTGCTGCTGATCGCGCCGCTGCTGGTGGCCATCGCGATCGGCGTCAAGCTCAGCTCGCCGGGGCCGGTGATCTTCCGCCAGCGCCGCAATGGCCTGGCGGGCGAAGAAATCGTGGTATACAAGTTCCGCTCGATGACCACACAGGACAACGGCAGCGTGGTGCGCCAAGCCACCCGCGATGACCCGCGCATCACGCGTTTCGGCGCCTTCCTGCGCCGCAACTCGCTGGACGAACTGCCGCAGTTCTTCAACGTGTTGCAAGGGGCCATGAGCATCGTCGGGCCGCGCCCGCACGCGGTAGCCCACAACGAGCAGTACCGTCAGATGATCAAGGCCTACATGGTGCGTCACAAGGTCAAGCCCGGCATCACCGGCTGGGCCCAGGTGAACGGGCATCGCGGTGAAACCGACACGGTGGAAAAGATGCGCGCCCGCGTGGAATTCGACCTCGAATACCTGCGCAACTGGTCCCTCGGGCTCGATCTGCAAATCATCGCGCGTACCATCCGCGTAGCCTTTTTCGACAAGAACGCCTACTGACATCCTGCCCCTTGCAAAGGCCCGGAGTCGGGCCGCAACGCACGAACCGGACGCCCCATGACCCACACCCTCGAACACTCACGACGTGCAGCGCGCTGGCGCGCCTTGGCGGCCACTCTGGCGCTGATCGCCGGTTCTGCGGCCTGGGCCGATAGCAGCCCGTACACCATCGGCGTGTCGGAAACGGTGACACACGACTCCAACGTCGTGCGCCTGCCCGACGGTGCGGCCGCTCCAGCCTCGGTCAAGGCCTCCACCGACTGGATCGCCACGACCGCGCTCTTCGCGGCGGTCGACCAGCCGATCGGCCGGATGCGCCTGTTCGGCAACGCCTCGGTGCGTGACAACCACTACCGTTACAACGGCGACTACAGCAACCTGGCCTATGGTCTGGTCGGTGGGCTGGACTGGGCGACGATCGAGCGCGTGTCGGGCACTGTCAACCTGAGCTCGAATCGCAGCCTGGCAAGCTTCGACCGCGGCAACGGCAAGAACACGCCTGACGTCGTGAAGAACATCGAGCGGACCGATCAGTACGGCGCCACGGTGCGTGTCGGCGTGGTGACCGACCTGACGATGGAAGGCGGCCTCACCCAACAGAGCCAGCGCTTCTCGGTGATCGGTGCCCGGCTCGATCAGACGACGGCCAGGCTCGGCATGCGCTACCGCATCGGTGGCGAACTCACCCTCGGCGGCGGGCTGCGCTTCGCCAACGGCCGCTACCCCGACAACGCCGACTCGTTCAAGGCTCGCAACCTCGACCTGAGCGCTGACTGGACACCCAGCTCCATCAGCACCGTGGCCGCGCGTCTCGGTCTGGGCAAGACCGATCACAGCGCCGCCAACGCGCAGGACTTTTCGGGCGCAACCGGCTCGCTGACCTGGAACTGGCAGCCGACCGCCAAGCTCGCATTCACCAGCGCGCTGGGCCGTGTGACGGGCAACGACTCGAACTTCTCCACGCTCACCGGTCCGACGTCCGTCGTGACGGCGCAAGCCGACAACAGCCGCCTGACCACCACGGTGGACCTGAACGGCAGCTACGAGGCCACGGCCAAGATCCTCGTCAACGCGGGCTACAGCCGTGCGGCACGCAAGCTGACGAATTCGCTCGCGCTCAACACCGGGCTGTCGGCCGCCGACACCGATGCCGACCGCCTGAACCGGCTGCGCCTGGGCGTGCGCTACCTGCCCACCCGCACACTCCAGTTCGACTGCAACGTGGGGCGCGAATCGCGCAGCGCCGACAGGTCCCTGTTGTCCTACTCGTACAGCGCCAACACGGTCGCATGCGCGGCCCAGTTCAGCGTGCAGCCCTGACCTTCGACGAGAGCACCATGCCCACCATCCTGCTGACCGGCGCTGCCGGCTACATCGGCTCCCACACCTGGCTGTCCCTGCTCGCCGCGGGCTTCGACGTCGTCGGCCTCGACGACTTCTCGAACAGCTCGCCGCAGGTGCTGGAGCGGCTGCAGACACTCAGCGGCCGCCAGCCCGATTTCGTGCGCGCCGATGTGTGCGATGCACAGGCGGTGGAGGCCGTCTTCACGCAACGCCGCATCGATGCCGTGGTGCACTTCGCCGCGTTCAAGTCGGTCGGCGAAAGCGCGAGCAAACCCCTCGCCTACTACGCCAACAACATCGGCGGCCTGGTGACACTCTGCCGGGTGATGGAGCGCCAGCAATGCAAGGCCCTGGTGTTCAGCTCCAGCGCCACGGTCTACGGCGTGCCCGAGCGGCTGCCGATCCGCGAAGACGCGGCCCTGTCGACCGCCAACGTCTACGGCGCGACCAAGCTGATGGGCGAAAACATCCTGCGTGACCTGGAACGTGCCGACCCGAGCTGGAAGATCGCCCTGCTGCGCTACTTCAACCCGGCCGGCGCGCACGCGAGCGGCCTGATCGGTGAAGACCCGCGCGGCATCCCGAACAACCTGATGCCCTACATCTCGCAGGTGGCGGTCGGCAAGCGCGCGCGCCTGGCCGTCTTCGGCTACGACTACGACACGCCGGACGGCACCGGCGTGCGCGACTACATCCACGTCGTCGATCTGGCCGAGGGCCACGTCGCGGCACTGCGTTACCTGCTCGAGACCCAACGTTCGATCACCGCGAACCTGGGTACCGGTCAGGGTTACAGCGTGCTGCAACTGCTGCGCGCGTTCGAGCAGGCGAGCGGCCGCGCGGTGCCCTACGACATCGTCGCGCGGCGCCCCGGCGATGTCGCAGCCTGCTATGCCGATCCGAGCCTGGCGCACGAGCTGCTCGGCTGGAAAGCCACCCGCAGCCTGCCGGAGATGTGCACGGACAGCTGGCGCTGGCAGAGCCAGAACCCGAACGGCATGGCCGGCTGAGACGGCCACGGCTGCTGGCACGCGTTTCGCGTGAGCCCGGGTATTTGCAACTTCGATCTGACCCGAATGACACCCATCTCGATCCTCCCCGTCATCATGGCCGGCGGCAGCGGCACGCGGCTGTGGCCGCTGTCTCGCGCCCAGCATCCCAAGCAGTTCCTGGTGCTGCACGGCAGCCTCAGCCTGTTCCAGCAGGTCGCAGAGCGGCTCGCGGCCCTGGCGGCGGATGACATCGAGGTGGCGGCGCCCTGCATCGTCGGCAACGAAGAACATCGCTTCCTGGTGCTCGACCAACTGGCCGAGCTGAAGCTGCCGCCCGCCACCGTGCTGCTCGAACCGATGGGCCGCAACACCGCGCCGGCCATCACGCTGGCCGCGCTGCATGCGCTGGAAGCGGGCGCCGACCCGGTGCTCGTGATCGCTTCGTCCGACCAGACCGTGACCGATGCCGCCGCCTTCACCACCGCGCTCCAGCGGGCCGTGCGCGTGGCCGCGGGCGGCGCCATCGCGATCCTGGGCGTGACACCCGACCGGCCCGAGACCGGCTTCGGCTACATCCGCTCCGGCGCCGCAGGCGCAGACGGTGGCGCCCTGAAGGTGGCGCAGTTCGTCGAGAAGCCTGACCTCGCCACCGCACAGCGCTACGTGGCCGAAGGCCACTACTACTGGAACAGCGGCATGTTCGTGCTGCGCGCATCCGTGTGGTTGCGCGCGATCGAGCACTTCCGCCCCGATATCGCCGCCACCACGCGCGCCGCCTGGGCCGCACGCACGCCTGACGCCAGCTTCATCCGCCCGGGCAAGGCCGAGTTCGCCGCGATCCCGGCCGAATCGGTCGACTACGCGGTGATGGAAAAGTGCCCGGCCGACGCCGCCTTCGACATCCGCATGGTGCCGCTCGACGCCGGTTGGTCCGACCTCGGCGCGTGGGATGCCGTCTGGCAAGTCAGCGAGAAGGATGCCAACGGCAACGCCCACGTCGGCGATGCGCTGCTGCGCGACAGCAACAACACGCTCGTGCATGCGACGAGCCGGCTGGTCGGCGTGGTCGGGCTGAGCAATGTGATCATCGTCGAGACACCGGATGCCGTGCTCGTGGCCGACCGCGACCGCAGCCAGGAGGTCAAGCACATCGTCAACCAGCTGCAAAGCGCGGGCCGCACCGAACAGACCCTGCACCGCCAGGTGCACCGCCCCTGGGGCTGGTACGACAGCATCGACTCCGGCGCGCGCTTCCAGGTCAAGCGCATCATGGTCAAGCCCGGCGCCTCGCTGAGCCTGCAGAAGCACCACCACCGCGCCGAGCACTGGATCGTCGTCAGCGGCACGGCCGAAGTGACGAATGGCGACCAGGTGCTCTTGTTGACCGAGAACCAGAGCACCTACATTCCGCTCGGCCAGGTGCACCGCCTGGCCAACCCCGGCAAGGTGCCGCTGGAAATCATCGAAGTGCAGTCGGGCAGCTACCTCGGCGAAGACGACATCGTGCGCTTCGAAGACACCTACGGCCGCGTGAAATGAATGTCAGCTGCGTCTGACGAGATCGAACCCAGGGAGACCACAAGACCATGAAAATTCTCGTCACCGGCGCGGCCGGCTTCATCGGCATGCACGTGTCGCAGATCCTGCTGGCGCGCGGCGACACCGTCGTCGGCATCGACAACCTGAACGACTACTACGACCCTCAACTCAAACACGATCGGCTGGCACGCCTGACCCCGCTACCGGGCTTTCGCTTCATGAAGCTCGACGTGGCCGATCGCGCCGGCATGGACACGCTGTTCGCCACCGAGAAGTTCGACCGCGTGGTGCACCTGGCGGCGCAGGCCGGCGTGCGTTATTCGCTCGTCAACCCGCAGGCCTACATCGACAGCAATATCGTCGGCTTCACCAATGTGTTGGAAGGCTGCCGCCACAACCAGGTGCAGCATCTGGCCTACGCATCGAGTTCGAGCGTCTACGGCGGCAACACCGCGATGCCCTTCTCGGAGCACCACAACATCGACCACCCGGTCAGCATGTACGCGGCCACCAAGAAAGCCAACGAGCTGATGGCGCACACCTACAGCCACCTGTTCGGCCTGCCCACCACCGGCCTGCGTTTCTTCACGGTCTACGGGCCCTGGGGCCGGCCGGACATGGCGCTGTTCCTGTTCACCAAGGCCATCATCGAAGACCGCCAGATCGACGTCTTCAACCACGGCCAGATGATCCGCGACTTCACCTTCGTCGACGACATCGCCGAAGGCGTGGTGCGCGTGCTCGACCGCCCCGCCACCGCCGACCCGGCCTTCGATTCCGCCAAGCCGGACCCGGCCCGCAGCAACGCGCCCTACCGCGTCTTCAACATCGGCAACAGCGATCCGGTGAAGCTGATGGCATTCATCGAAGCGATCGAAGCCGCCGTCGGCAAAACCGCGATCAAGAACTTCATGCCGCTGCAGGATGGCGATGTGCCGGCCACCTTTGCCGATGTATCCGAGCTGACCGCCTGGACCGGCTTCAAACCCGGCACCCCCATCGCCGAGGGTGTGGGCCGCTTCGTGGCTTGGTACCGCGCCTATTTCAAGCGTTGATCGCTATTGGAACCCTGGGAGACTACTGAAATGACCACCATCGCACTCATCGGCCTCGGCTACGTCGGCCTGCCCCTGGCCGTCGAATTCGGCAAGAAGTACAAGACCATCGGTTTCGACCTGTCGGCCGAGAAGGTCGCCGCCTACGGCCGCCACGTGGACCCGACCGGCGAGGTCAGCGGCGACGACCTGCGCGCCGCCGTGCACCTGACCTGCACCACCGACCCGAAGGCCCTGATCGAGGCCGACTTCATCATCGTCGCCGTGCCGACGCCGGTGGACGATGCCCACAAGCCCGACTTCACGCCGCTCGTCAAATCGTCCGAGAGCGTCGGCAAGAATCTGAAGCGCGGCGCCATCGTCGTCTATGAATCGACCGTCTACCCCGGCGCGACGGAAGAGGTCTGCATCCCCATCCTGGAAAAGCACTCGGGCATGAAATGGAAGACCGACTTCTTCGTCGGCTACAGCCCCGAGCGCATCAACCCGGGCGACAAGGAAC
>JANYJL010000312.1 GCA_025361845.1 Rhizobacter sp. | reverse complement strand
CCGGGCCAGTGGCGGCGCAGCGTGGCCATCTCGGCACCGATGGCGTCGACCAGCAGGCGGTTGTCGAGTGCCAGGTAGCCGCTCTGCGGGCCGAAGATCGAGGGCAGGAACACCAGCGTCTCGGCTCCGAGCACGTAGGCCCGCGCGGTGGCGAGGCTGCCGATGCGGTGCAGCGGCCGGCCGCTCAAA
The DNA here is from genome assembly GCA_025361845.1 of Rhizobacter sp. GTDB lineage: Bacteria > Pseudomonadota > Gammaproteobacteria > Burkholderiales > Burkholderiaceae_C > JANYJL01. The sequence continues at coordinate 8,709 of JANYJL010000312.1, read as the reverse complement.
CCGAGTGCGGTGCTCGCACCGGCCTCGGCCAGCAAGGCCGCCAGGTCGCTCGCAAAGCGCACCCGCAGCGGCGCAGCTTCAGCGCGCGTTTGCGCCGTGATGCCGTGCGCCGCGAGACGGCCTTGCACCAGTTCGTCGGCCGCAAGCACCGCCACCTGCACACAGGTGGCCACCGCTTCGCGTTTCGGCGGCCGACCGAGAGGGTTCAGCTCGGCCGCGCTGACGTAGCCTTCCTGCAGCAGCACGCCGACGATGTAAAGGCTCTGCGCCCACACCAGGGGCACGTTCTCGTTCGGCACCCGCGTCTGGCTGTGCGGCACGGCGCGTTCGGCCGCCACCGCGTCGGCCGGCACGTAGTACAGCTCGGGCAGCAGCAACTGGCCGTCTTGTTCCTGCATCAAGGCATCGAGCCGGCCGCGGTAGTCGGCGGCTTCGGCCACATCACCGCGCAACGCGGCATCGAGCAAGAGGTAGGTGAAGAACAGCGGCCACTCGGATTCGATGTGCTCGAAGTTGCCCAGCTCGCCCGGTTCGTAGTGCAGGCGTGCGTGGTCTTCCAGCACGGTCTGGTGGCCATCGCGCAGGAAGCGTTTGCAGCCGTAGCGGCCTTGCAGTTTCTCGACGATGAGTGCGCGGGTGCGGGTGGCCAGCGCCGGGTCGTCGACCGCGAAGGCCGGGTAGCCGACGATGGACAGCAAGGCGGCGTCGGTCTCCTTCGACTCCGATTCGCGCGGCAGCAGCGCTTCGAGCGTTTCGCGCGCGAGTGCGATGTCGTCGGCCAGCACGTGGATGGCCGGCGCCTGGCCGGGCAGGGGTTCGAAGCCGGCGATGGCTTCGAGCGCCGCCTTGGCCATGCCGAGCGAACTGGCATTGATCTCGGCCACACCTTCGTTGCGCTTGTGGCCACGTTCCCAGATGCCGAAGTCGGGCGTGCGGTAGGCGCGCGCCAGGTAGTGGACGAGGTTCTGCACGAAGGCCACTTCATCGGCGCTCTGCACGATGGCCAGGCGCGAGGCGCTCATCTGCGCGAGCTGCAACACGAAGATCGCGGTGGCGTCGACTTGCAGATGGCCCCATTCGGTGTCGCCGACGACGGGCTCGCCGGTGCTGGTCGAATACTTCGCGTGCAAGGCGTCGAGCGGGTCTTGGGTGTGCTTGAAACGCTCGACCTTGTGCGCCTGTTTCATCATCGCCGCGAGCAGGCCGCGCATCAGCTGCACGACGTTTTGCTCCAGCCCGGTGGCGATGGCCTTGTCTTCATGCCGGTACGCCAGGGCGAGCACCCACACGGCGAGGATGCTGTAGACGTTGTCCCGCACCCAGGCGTGGGTGTAGTCGCCATGCACGGTGATGGCGGTGCTGGCCGGCAGCAGGCCGGTGTTCGCGTCCTGGCGCGCCAGGATGATGTGGCGCACCTGGGCGAGGTAGCGGTCGAGCTGCTGGCGGCGGGGGCTCGCCTTGGCGGTACTGCGCGGCGTTTTTTTCATGGGGTATCCGAGGTCTCGCCGGCAGTTTATGCCCGGCCGCAGCGAACGCGAACCCTACGCCGGCAAGTTGACGTTGCGCTGTAACTCCGAGCGCTCCGCCAGGTTTGGCGGCCGGTTCGGCCGCGGGGACCGCGTGTTCCGCGTGGGCCCAGACGCCCCCGGTTGCCGCGGCCCTAGACCTTCAGCAATTGCCCGCGTGCGGCCTGTGTGATGGCTGCCACGCAGGGGTGGGTGATGCGCCGCTCGACCGAGATGGCGAAAAACTCCTCGACCAGTTCGGGCGTCCGCCCGAGCACCTTGACGCCGTACTGCGCACAGGTCTCGGCCTCCAGCACCGTGGGCGACATGAACACCCCGCGCCCCTTGCCGCCGAAGGCTTTCATCAGGGCCGCATCGTCGAATTCGCCGATCAGGCGCGGGCGCAAGCGGTGCTCGGCCAGCCAGAGGTCGAGCCGCTGGCGCACCGCCGACGACGCGCCCTGAATCAGCATCGGCGCATCGTCCAGACAGGCCGGGAACTTGGCCGACAGCGAGCGCTTCAAGCCCGGCGCGGCGAAGAAGCTCATCACCGTCGTGCCGAGTGCGTGGTTGAAGGCCTTCACGCTGGTCTGCTTGCCCATCGCCACATCGGCGATGACGAGGTCGAGCCGGTGCACCGATATCTGCGCCAGCAGATCCTGGAACTTGCCCTCGTGACACACGAGGCTCACCGGATCGGCCAGGCCCAGCGCCGGCTCCAGCAGGCGGTAGGCGATCGCCTTGGGCACCGCATCGGCGATGCCGACACGGAACTCGACCGCGCGTGTGCCGCTGCGGGTCTGGCCGAGTTCGGTCTCCAGCTCGGCGCCGAGCGCGAAGATCTGTTCGGCGTGGCGCAATGCCGTGTGGCCCGCCTCGGTCAGTTCGAGGCCGCGCCCGCTCTTCCTGAACAGGCTGCAGCCGAGCCGCGCTTCGAGCAGCTTGATCTGGGTCGACAGGGTCTGCGGCGTGACGTTCAATTGTTCGCCTGCGCGCACGATGCCGCCGGCCTTGGCGGCGGCCCAGAAGTAGTAGAGGTGCTTGAAGTTCAACCGGGTCTCCCGCAGGCTTGCGTCGCCCATCATTCCAATTTTACGAACTGATGCGATCAAAAATTCGACTTTTCTTGAATAGCGAACCCGCTTAAGGTCGTGTCTGTTGCCCTACATCACAGACCATGGACATCTTTCTCGACCCCAACCTCTGGATCGCCTTCGCGATGCTCACCGCCCTGGAAATCGTCCTGGGCATCGACAACATCATCTTCATCTCGATCCTGGTCGGCCGCCTGCCGCCCGAGCAGCGCGACAAGGCCCGCACGCTGGGCCTGGGCTTCGCCATGGTGTCGCGCCTGCTGCTGCTGTTCTCGCTCAGCTGGGTGATGGGCCTGACGGCCGACCTTTTCACCGTGCTCGGCAACGCCATCAGCGGGCGCGACCTCGTGCTGCTGTTCGGTGGCCTGTTCCTGCTCTACAAGGCGTCGCATGAAATCTTCGTCGAGGTTGAGGCGCGAGACGAACACGCGCCCGACGGCGCATCGGGGCCTGCCGCGGGTGCGCGCACGGCGATGTTCTGGGGCGTGATCGGCCAGATCGCCATCATCGACATCGTGTTCTCGCTCGACTCCGTCATCACCGCCGTCGGCATGGTGAGCCAGCTCGGCGTGATGGTGGCCGCAGTGGTCACCTCGGTTGCCCTGATGCTGTTCGCCGCCAAGCCGATCGGGGACTTTGTCGACCAGCACCCGTCGATCAAGGTGCTGGCGCTGGCCTTCCTGGTGATGGTCGGCACGGCGCTCACGGCCGAGGCCTTCGATGCGCACGTGCCCAAGGGCTACATCTATGCGGCGATGGCGTTCTCGCTCGCCGTCGAGGCGCTCAATATCCGCAGCCGGGGCAAACGCCTGGCGAAGGCGCAGGCTGTGGCACAGCCCTGACTCAGGCATCATCGTTCGACGCTGAACTCCTGGAGCATCCCGTGATCGTCGAACGCATCTGGACCGGCAATGCCTACCGCAACTACAACTACCTGATCGTCTGCCCGGAGAGCGGCGAGGCACTGGCGATCGATCCGCTGGACCACTCGAAATGCTTGGCCACCGCCAAGGCCAAGGGTTGGCAGATCACCCAGATCCTCAACACGCACGAACACCACGACCACACCGGCGGCAATGCGGCGGTGGTCGCCGCGACCGGGGCGAAACTGATTGCGCACTACCAGTCCGGCGCCCGCATCGCCGGTGTGGACCGCGGCGTGAAGGCGGGCGATGTGATCAAGGTCGGCAAGACCGTCGAACTCGAATGCCTGGACACACCCGGCCACACGATGTGCCACATCTGCCTGCGCTCGCACACCGAGACGCCGGCACTGTTCTCCGGTGACACGCTGTTCAACGCCGGTGCGGGCAACTGCCACAACGGCGGCAATGCCGAAGACCTGTACACCAGCTTCGCCGAGCAGCTCGCAAAGCTGCCGGCCGACACACAGGTCTATCCGGGCCACGACTATATCGAGAACAACCTGCGCTTCACGCTCGCACGCGAGCCCGACAACGCGGCCGCGAAGGCGCTGTTACCCGACGTGACGGGGCACGACCCGGCCGCCGCGCGCGTGACCACGCTGCAAGACGAAAAGCAGATCAACACCTTCCTGCGCCTGGGAAGCCCCAGCGTCATCGCAGCGCTGCGCGAGGCCTTCCCTGACTTGCCCGAGAAGCCCGATCCGAAGGTGGTGTTCGTCAAGCTGCGCGAGTTGCGCAACAGCTGGTGAGCGATGGCGCGGGCGGCGCGATCAAGGCGACCCGAACAGGTGCGCCGTGCCCGCGACCGCTACGCGCACGCGGCTGCCGCGGCCGGGCGGCTCGAAGCCGGCGCGACGAATCGCGACGCTGCGGTCCGGCGTGCCATCGAGCATCACCGTGAGGCGGCTGGTGGCGCCGTTGAAGTCGATCTCGGTCACGGTGCCTTCGCGACCGGCGGCGCCATCGAGTTGCAGTTGCTCCGGGCGCAGCAGGATGCGGCCTTCGCGCTGCGATGCGGGCGCGGCCCGGTCGAGCGCGATGCGGCCCAGCTCGCAATCGGCCCAGCCGGGCTCGTGCAGGCGCGCGTCGAGCACGAGGGCGTCGCCGAGGAAATGCGCCGTGGCCTCGTCGACCGGGCGCCGGTAGACATGCTGCGGCGTGCCGGCCTGCACCAGGCGGCCGTTGCGCAGCACCACCAGCTGGTCGGCATACGACAAGGCCTCGGCCTGGTCGTGCGTGACCAGGATCGAGGTGATGCCGGCCCCGCTCAACAACTGCACGACAGCCCGGCGCGCGCTGACGCGCAGGCCGGTGTCGAGTGCCGAGAACGGCTCGTCCAGCAACATCAGCGGCGGCCGCTGCGCGAGTGCACGCGCCAGCGCGACACGCTGCTGCTGGCCGCCGGAGAGTTCGTGCGGCCAGCGCAGCAGCAGCGCGCGGTCGAGTTCCACCAGGTCCATCAGTTCGGCGGTGCGCGCCGGGTCGGGCCGCGCGAGGCCGAAGCCGACGTTCTGCGCCACCGTGAGGTGCGGAAACAGCGCGCCGTCCTGTGGCACCAGGCCGATGCGGCGCAGGTGCGCCGGCACGCCGGTGCCGGCGCCCGCCAGCACGCGGCCGTCGAGACTGACGCTGCCGGCATCGGGCAGCTCGAAGCCGGCGATCACACGCAGCAGGCTGGTCTTGCCCGAACCCGACGGGCCGATCACCGCGGTGCGGCTGCCGGCCGCCACGTCGAAGCTGACGCCCGCCAGCGCGCGCACCGCGCCGTAGGCCTTGTGGACGTCGCGCAGTTCGAGCCGGCTCATTCGGCAAGCTCCGTGCTGCGCACTGCGGTATTCGCCTTCGGGCGGCCCGGCGTGCTCATCGTCCGGCACTCTTGTGCGATTGGGCATAGAGCAGCCAGGTGATCGGCAGCGACAGCAGCACCATCAGCAGCGCGTAGGGCGCCGCGCCGGCATAGTCGATCTCGCTGCTCAGCGCCCAGAAGCCGCCGGCCAGCGTGCGCGTGCCGTTGGGTGCCAGCAGCAGGGTGGCGGTCAGCTCGTTGGTGATGCCGAGGAACACAAGCGCCGCGCCGGCCGCGGCACTCGGCGCGGCCAGGCGCAGCGTGACCTGCCACATCGCCTGGTTCGGCGTGCGGCCGAGGCTGTGTGCCACCTGCTCCAGCTCCACCGGCGCCTGGGCGATGCCGGCGCGCAGGCTCAGCAGCGCGCGCGGCAGGAACAGCAGCAGGTAGGCCAGCAACACGGTGGCCAGGGTCTGGTACAGCGGCCGTGCCAGGTGCACCGTGATCGTCACCAGGGCCAGCGCCACGACGATGCCGGGCAGGGCGCCGGTGAGGTAGTTGCAGGCCTCGAGCAAACGCTGCAGCCGCCCCGGCGCGCGCACCGCCAGCCAGGCCATCGGCAGCGCAGCGGCGGTGGTGATCAGAGCGCCAGCGGTGGCCAGCCCCAGGGTCTGCCACAAGGCGGAGGCCAGTTCAGGGTTGCGCCAGGCGGCGCTGCCGCCGGCGAGCAGCCAGCGTGTCAAGGTCACCAACGGCACGCCGAGTGCCAGCAGCACGGTCAGCAGGGGCAGCAGCAGGCAGGCCGCCATCGCGAGGCGGCCACCCTGGCGCGGTGCGGCCAGGCGTGCGCTGCCGCTGCCGACACGCGCTTGGCGGCCGCGGCCGCGCGTGCCGGCCTCGGCGCCCAGCAGGGCCATGCAGCACAGCACCAGCACGCCGGCCAGCATGTTGGCGGCCGGCGCGCTGAAGCTGGACTGGAACTGGTCGAAGATCGCGGTGGTGAAGGTGTCAAAGCGCAGCATCGCGTACAGGCCGTATTCGGCCAGCAGGTGCAAACCGACCAGCAGCGCGCCGCCGCACAGGGCCAGCCGCAGCTGCGGCAGCACGACCCGGCCGTAGACGCGCCACGGCGGCTCGCCCAGCGAAGCCGCCACGTCTTCGAGCGCGGGGTCGAGCCGGCGCAGCGTGGCCGCCACCGGCAGATAGACGAAGGGGAAGTAGGCCAGCACCGAGACCAGGGTCGCGGCGAACAGGCCGTGCAGCGCCGGCGCCAGGCTGACCCACGCGTAGCTGTGAACGAACGCAGGCACCGCCAGTGGCGCCGCGCACAGCAGCGACCAGGCACGCCGGCCGGGCAGGGCCGAGCGTTCGGTGATCCAGGCCAGGGCCAGCGCCAGGGCGACGCAGATCGGCAGCACCAGCGCTTCGAGCAGTGCCGTGTTCAGCAGCAACTCGCCGACGCGCGGCCGGAACAGCAGCGCAGCGACCGTCGAGACATCGGTCTGCAGCACGACCGACAACACAAAGCCGATCGGCAACAGCGTGACAGCAGCCACTGCCAGTGCGGCGCCCCGCAGCCAGCCACCGCCCGGCCGCCCGGGCCGGCGCAGCGTGGCGCTGACACGAGGCGGGTGGGCGCTGCCCAGGCTTTCGGCGCTGGCGAACATGGCGGTCGGCTCGGGCGCTAGAGCAGGCCGGCCTGCATCATCAGATCGACGACCTTGCTGCTGTTGAGCTTGGCCGGGTCGATGTCGGGCGCTTCCAGCAACTTCAGCGGCACCAGATTCGGGTGCGACTCCGCGCCGATGCCGACGGCGTATTCGTAGGCATCGCCGGTGCGCAGGATGTCCTGCCCGCCTTTGCCGGCGATCCACTTGACGAAGGCCTGCGCCTGTTGCGGATGTTTGCTCGACGCCAGCACACCACCGCCCGAGATGCTGACGAAGGCCCCCGGGTCCTGGTGCTTGAAGTAGAGCAGCTTGGCGTTGTTGCTGTTCTCGCCGGTCTTGGCCTGGTCGCCGAAATGGTAGTAGTGGTAGATCACGCCGCCGTCGATCTGGCGCGCGTTGACGGCCTTCATCACCGCGCCGTTGCCGCGGAAGGCGGTGAAGTTCTCCTTCATGCCCTTCAGCCAGGCGAGTGTCGCGGCCTCACCCTTCATCTCCAGCAAGGCGCTGACGATGGCCTGGAAGTCCGCGCCGGAGGGAGACGCGCCCCAGCGGCCTTTCCACTGCGGTTCGGCCAGTTCCAGCAGCGACTTCGGCAGCACCGCCGGCGGGAATTTCGACTTGATGTAGACGAACACGGTGGAGCGCGCAGCGATGCCGATCCAGTGGCCATTCGACGGGCGAAAGTTGGCAGGCACCTGGGCCAGCGTGGCCGCATCGAGCGGTGCAAACAGCCTGGCGTTGTCGACCAGAGCCATCGCGGGCGAGTTCTCGGTCAGGAACACGTCCGCCGGCGAGACCTCGCCTTCCTGCACGATCTGGTTGCCCAGTTCGGTGTCGCTGCCGTTGCGCAGCGTCACCGGAATGCCGGTCTCGCGCGTGAACGCTTCGGCCCAGGCCCGGGTCAGGCTCTCGTGCTGCGCGTTGTAGACGACGATGCCTTCAGGGGCCGCGTGCAGTGCGGGCGACAGCAGCGCCAACGTCAGCGCGGCCAGCGCCGCAAAACGGAACTTCATGGAGTCGACTTTCATGACTGAGAATGATTCTCAATCATAGAACAATCCAGCATGCACCCGCTCGTGGAGTGGCGATTCGATGCACTCCCGGCGCCTCGATGCGCGGAGCTGCCGCGCTAGAATCCGCAAAGCTCGCGGGTGTAGTTCAATGGTAGAACGGCAGCTTCCCAAGCTTCATACAGGGGTTCGATTCCCCTCACCCGCTCCAGTGTCAACCAGTGCGCTGGGGAATATCCGGGGAAGAATCGGCATCGCGCCACCCTTCGATTTTCCGAAGTTGATCGATCGGGTGCCCGTCCGAATCCAGCGCGGCCCATCCGTACTGCGCGCCGCCTTCTCGAAACTCGCGAACGCACAGGTCGATGGTCTTGGCAATCAAGTCGCCATACCGTGGCCGAAGCATGACGGTCCAGCGGTCGCCTACGCGCGCCGGCCAATCGAGGCGGCCGGGGATGTGGCCAAGCAGGCGGGCGGTCAGTGCGCTGCGGACCTCGATCATGTTCCAGTTCCTTTCAAGTTGAGTTCCAGCTTCGCCATCTCAGCCGCGTCGCCAGCGCCTGGAATCCACTTCGCGTAGGTGCGCAGGAACACCTCGACGCTGTGCCCCATCTGGCCGGCGCAGAACGCGGGCTTCATTCCGGCCATGAGCATCATCAGGGCGTTGAAGCGCTGATAGGCGATCATGTTCGGCGAGGCCATGCCGATGGTCTGCGGA
>JANYJL010000300.1 GCA_025361845.1 Rhizobacter sp. | reverse complement strand
GGCCGCGGTGTCGGCATGGACGTGGTGCGCTCCGACGTGAATGCGATGGGCGGCCGCGTCGAAACCTCCACCGCGGCAGGGCAGGGCACGGCGTTCAAGCTGATCCTGCCGCTCACCACGGCGGTCACCCAGGTGGTGATGCTGCGCTGTGGCGACACCACGGTGGCGGTGCCGTCTACCCTGATCGAGATCGTGCGCCGCGCCACGCCGCAGGAGGTGGCCGATGCCTATGCCAGCGGCGCCTACACGCTGGGCGAACGCACGCTGCAATTCTTCTGGCTCGGCGCCTTGTTGCAACTTAGTCCGCGCGGGCTGGAGACGACCGGACGCACCCGCACCATCGTCGTCATTCGCAGTGCGCAGCAGCGCGTTGCCCTGCACGTCGACGAAGTGCTGGGCAACCAGGAAGTGGTCGTGAAGAACCTGGGCACGCAGTTGTCCCGCCTGCCCGGCCTGGCCGGCATGACGCTGCTCGCTTCGGGAGCGGTGGCGCTGATCTACAACCCGGTCGCATTGGCCACCTTGTATGGCGACGCGGCCCGCGCGGCGACCTACGCCTCCCTGCAAGCCGCTCCGGGCGAAGGCCAGGCAGCGCTGGTGCGCGAGCCGGTGGTGGCGAGTGCGCCACTGGTGATGGTGGTCGACGATTCGCTCACCGTGCGCCGTGTCACGCAGCGCCTGCTGGTGCGCGAGGGTTACCGCGTCGTGCTCGCCAAGGACGGCCTGGATGCGCTCGAACGGCTGGCCGAAGAGCTGCCGAAGATCGTGCTGTCCGACATCGAGATGCCGCGCATGGACGGTTTCGACCTGGTGCGCAACATCCGCGCCGATGCGCGGCTGCGCGACCTGCCGGTCATCATGATCACTTCGCGCATCGCGCAGAAGCACCGTGACTACGCGGCCGAACTGGGTGTCGATCACTACCTCGGCAAGCCCTACTCCGAAGAAGACCTGCTGGCCCTGGTTGGCCGCTACACCGCGGCCGAGGCGCCGGTGTGATGCAGCGCGGGGGCGGCACGCACTGAAGCGCGTGCCTCACCCGAAGCCTTCAGGCGAACCATGACCGAGCTGGCCGACCACCTGGCCGATCTCACGGGCTTCCGTGACCGCGATGTCATGGATGTCACGCTCGTCACGGCCCTGCGCGAGATGCTCAGGCCGCGTTCGGCCGGCATCTACCGTTGTGTGGGCGAGCCGGGCGACGAGCGCTGGCTGACACGCGCCCGCGTCACCGACAACGATGCCGTGCCCACCTCCGACCCCGCCTGGCGACCGCTGAGTGAACTGCCGCGGCTGGCCGATCGGGCAGCGCATCACGAGGCCTACACGCTTGAGAGCGTGGTGATGGTGGCTGGGGCGACGAACCTGTGCGTCTTCCCGCTCAGCACCGAACGCGAAGTGTTCGGCGTGCTGGAAGTCGAGACCGACGCGCCGCTGGGGCTGGAGGCGCAGCGCCTTGTTGCCAGCGTCTTGCGCCTGTACCGCAACTTCCACAGCCTGCTCGACTACAGCGAGCGCGACACGCTGACCGGCCTGCTCAACCGCAAGACTTTCGACGAAAGTTTCCTGAAGGCGACCGCCGGCCCGGCCGCCGCGTCCACCGGCAGCGCCGACGCGCGCAAGTCGGTCGAAGCCGATGCGGGTTGCTGGCTCGGCATGATCGACATCGACCACTTCAAGCGCGTCAACGACGACTTCGGTCACCTGATCGGCGACGAGGTGTTGCTGCTGCTGGCGCGCCTGATCCGCAGCAGCTTTCGCACGCAAGACCAGCTCTACCGCTTCGGTGGCGAGGAGTTCGTGGTGCTGATGCGTTGTGGCAGCGACGCCGATGCGGCGCTGGCCTTCGAGCGCTTGCGTCACAACACCGAGCAGTACGCCTTCCCGCAGATCGGGCGCATCACGGTCAGTGTGGGCTTCACGCGCGTGCAGTCGGGCGACACGCCGAGCGGCGCCTTCGAGCGTGCCGACAAGGCCGTCTACTACGCAAAGGGCCATGGCCGCAACCAGGTGCAAAGCCACGCCGATCTGGTGGCGCGCGGCGAGCTGGTGGTGGACACGAAGGACAGCGACGTCGAGTTGTTTTAGGGTGCCTTCAAGACGCCGAAGCGCGTCAGCGTTTTCGCCCGCGCTTCGTCGTGTTGCACCACCGGCAGCGGGTAGTCACGGCCGAATGTGATGCCTGCGGACTGCAAGTCGACCGGCCGGGCCAGCCACGGTGCGTGAATCAGCTTGTCGGGCAAGGCCGCGAGCTGCGGCAGGTAGCGGCGGATGAACTTGCCCGCGGCATCGAACTTCTCGCTCTGAGTCACCGGGTTGAAGATGCGGAACCACGGCTGCGCGTCACACCCGGTCGAGGCCGCCCATTGCCAGCCGCCGTTGTTGGCGGCGAGGTCGAAGTCGTTCAGGTGGGTCGCGAAATAGCGTTCGCCCCAGCGCCAGTCGATGCCCAAGTCTTTCACCAGGAAACTCGCCGCCACCATGCGCAGGCGGTTGTGCATGTAGCCGGTCTGGTTGATCTGCGCCATCGCCGCGTCCACCAGCGGGTAGCCGGTGCGGCCTTCGCACCAGGCCGCGAACAGCGCGTCGGCCTGCGCGCCGTGTTCCCACTTCACGCGGTCGTACTCGGGCTTGAAGCAGGCACCGACGACATGCGGGTGGTGGTGCAGCACCTGGTGATAGAAATCGCGCCAGATCAGCTCGGACAGCCACACGCCGGCGCCTTGCGATTCGGTCAGCGCGCGTTCACGGGCCAGCCGCGCCAGCGTGCGGATCGAGATGGTGCCGAAACGCAGGTGGGTCGAGAGGTAGCTCGGGCCTTTCACCGCGGGGAAGTTGCGTGTCGCTTCGTAGTCGTCGATGCGGTCCATGAAGTCGGCGAGCAGCGTTTGTGCACCCTCGCTGCCGGCCGGCATCTTCAGGCTGTGCAGGTTGGTGCGCTGGAAGCCGAGGTCTTCGAGTGTCGGCAGCGGCCCTGAAACGTCGGCGGGTACGGCGGCCAGGTTCGCGGCATGTTTTTCGACCGGGTAGGCCTTCAGGAAAAACGGCTCCACCTTCTTCAGCCACGCGTTCTTGTAGGGCGTGAACACGCTGTAGGGCTTGCCGCTGCCGGTGAGCAGCTCGCTGCGCTCGAAGACCACATGGTCCTTGCTGGTGTGCAGGGCGATGCCGGCATGCGCCAGCGCGCCGCGCACCTGGGCATCGCGTTGCAAGGCCGCGGGTTCGTCGTCGTGGTTGGCGTAGACGGCTCGCACGTGCAGGGCCTGCGCCAGACGCGGAATCTCGTCACGCGCCCAGGCGTGTCGCACGATCAGGCGGCCGCCGAGTTGCCGGTTCAGCGCGAGCACGCTGTCGTGGATGAACTCGACACGCCGGTCCGCCCGCGGCAATTCGTCGAGGATTTCGCGATCGAACACGAACACACACCAGACCTTCCGCGCGGCGCGCAGCGCGTGATACAGGGCGGCGTGGTCGTCGCTGCGCAGATCGCGCCGAAACCAGACGAGGGCGCAGTCGAGGGACTTCTCGGGGGTCATCTCCATCGCCCGAGTCTGCCGCAGGAATAAAATACGGCATGCCTGGCCCCCAGATCAACCTCACCAACCAGTTCCTGATCGCCATGCCCGGCATGGGCGACGGCACCTTCGCGGGCACCGTGGTCTACCTCTGCGAGCACACCGCCAAGGGTGCGCTCGGGCTCGTGATCAACAAGCCGATCGACATCACGCTGAAGAACCTGTTCGAAAAGGTCGAACTCACGCTCGACCGCGTGGACCTCGCCGAAGCGCCGGTCTACTTCGGCGGCCCGGTGCAGACCGAACGCGGCTTCGTGCTGCACGATCGCCTGGGCGGCGCCGGTGCGGAGGGTGGGCACTACAACTCCTCGCTGCAAATCCCCGGCGGACTGGAAATGACGACCAGCAAGGACGTGCTGGAAGCGCTGTCGAACGGCGCCGGCCCGAAGCGGGTGCTGATCACGCTGGGCTACAGCGGCTGGGGCGCCGGCCAGCTCGAGGACGAGATGAGCCGCAACGGCTGGATCAATGTGGGCGCCGAGCCCGGCATCATTTTCGACACGCCGGTCGAGGAGCGTTATGGCAAGGCCCTCTCGCTGCTGGGCATCGATGCCGGCATGCTGTCGCAGGAGGCGGGGCACGCATGATGTCGCAGGCATCGGCCCCTGCTGCGAAAGCCCTTTCCTTTCTTGCCTTCGATTTCGGCACCCAGCGCGTCGGCGTGGCCAGCGGCAACACGATCACGCGTGCGGCCCAGCCGCTGCGCAGCGTGGCGGCCACCGGCACGGCGCGCTTCGATGCGATCGGCAAACTCATCACCGAATGGCAGCCCGATGCGCTGGTGGTCGGGGTTCCTTTTCACCCGGATGGCGCGGCGCACGAGACCACGGAACGCGCGCGCCGCTTCGCGCGCCAGTTGCACGGCCGTTTCCATTTGACGGTGCACGAAGTGGATGAGCGCTACACGACGACCGAGGCGCAATCGAATGGTGCGCCGGATCTCGATGCGGCCTCGGCCGCGATCATCCTTGAACAGTTTTTGAGAGGTCTCGCATGAGCCTGCCCGGCCGCCCGAAAGGCTCATACACCGCAGTGCGAAGCACGGAGGTTTCCCGATGAGTGCCTTGCATCTCGACGCCGAAGCCCTGTACGCCGATCTGCTGGGCGGCGTGCGCGGCCTGCTGCAAGCCGACGCGGTGCTGGTCGGCATCTGGTCCGGCGGCGCCTGGTTGGCCGAACGGCTGCAACGCGACCTGAAGCTGCCCGGGGAACACGGCGTGATCTCCAGCGCCTTGCACCGCGACGACTTCAGTTCGCGCGGCCTCTCGGGCGGTGCCGACCACACCAAGCTGCCCTTCGAGGTCGAAGGCCGCCACATCCTGCTGATCGACGACGTGCTCTTCACCGGGCGCACCACGCGCGCCGTCGTCAACGAGCTGTTCGATTTCGGCCGCCCGGCCAGCGTGCTGCTCGCCGTGCTGGTCGATCGCGGCGGACGTGAGTTGCCGATCCACCCCGCCTACTCGGCCGCCCGCATCGCCTTGCCGCGCACCCAGCGCCTCTCGCTCGCGCGTGACGAAGCCGGCCAGTTCAGCTTCGAAATCCGCTGAACTTCAGAACAGAAAGCGCCGCCATGCTCTCCCGACGCAACCCCCAACTGAACAGCCACGGCGAGCTGATCCACCTGCTCTCGATCGAAGGCCTGCCGCGTGCCGTGGTGACGCACATCCTCGACACCGCCGGCACCTTCCTCAGCGTGAACGACCGCGAGGTGAAGAAGGTGCCGCTCTTGCGCGGCAAGAGCGTGTTCAACCTCTTCTTCGAGAACAGCACACGCACCCGCACGACCTTCGAGATCGCGGCCAAACGCCTGTCGGCCGACGTCATCAACCTCGACATTGCACGTTCGTCGGCGGCCAAGGGCGAGAGCCTGCTCGACACCATCGCCAACCTCTCCGCGATGCACGCCGACATGTTCGTGGTGCGCCACGGCGAGAGCGGCGCGCCCTACCTGATCGCGCAGCACTGCGCGCCGCACGTGCATGTGGTGAATGCCGGTGACGGGCGCCACGCGCACCCGACGCAGGGCCTGCTCGACATGTACACGATCCGCCACTACAAGCAGGATTTCACCAAGCTCACCGTCGCGATCGTCGGTGACATCGTGCACTCGCGTGTCGCGCGCTCCGACATCCACGCACTCACCACGCTCGGCGTGCCCGAGATCCGCGCTGTCGGCCCGAAGACACTCGTGCCAGGTGATCTGCGCGAGATGGGCGTGCGCGTCTGCCACGACATGACCGAGGGCATCCGCGGCGCCGACGTGATCATCATGCTGCGCCTGCAACACGAACGCATGAGCGGCGCGATGTTGCCGAGCGCCGGCGAGTTCTTCAAGAACTACGGCCTCACGCCCGAGAAGCTGGCGCTGGCCGCACCCGATGCGATCGTGATGCACCCGGGCCCTATCAACCGTGGCGTCGAGATTCATTCGGCGGTCGCAGACGGCACGCAGAGCGTGATCCTGCCGCAGGTGACCTTCGGCATCGCGGTGCGCATGGCGGTGATGTCGATCATCGCGGGGAACAACGCATGAAGATACTGATTCGCGGTGGGCGGCTGATCGATCCGGCTACCGGGCGCGACGAAGTCGGCGATGTGGCCATCGCCGCCGGCCGCATCGTCGCCCTTGGCAACGTCAACGCCGACTTCCACGCCAACCGCACGATCGATGCGACGGGCCTCGTCGTCGCCCCCGGCCTCGTCGATCTGGCGGTGCGCCTGCGCGAGCCCGGCCACGAACACGAAGGCATGCTCGAATCCGAAATGGCCGCGGCGGTGGCCGGTGGCGTGACCAGCCTGGTCTGCCTGCCCGACACCGACCCGGTGCTCGACGAACCCGGCCTCGTCGAGATGCTGAAGTTCCGCGCCCGCAACCTGAACCTCGCGCACCTTTACCCGCTGGGCGCACTCACGCGCGGCCTGCAAGGCGAGGTGCTGACCGAGATGGCCGAGTTGACCGAAGCCGGCTGCGTCGGCTTCTCGCAGGCCGAGGTGGCGGTGAAGGACACGCTCGTGCTGCACCGTGCGCTGCAATACGCCTCGACCTTCGGCTACAGCGTGTGGCTGCGGCCGAACGATGCGTACCTGGGCAACGGCGTTGCCGCCAAGGGCCCGCTGGCCACACGCATGGGCCTCTCGGGCGTGCCGGTGATCGCGGAGACGATTGCGCTGAACACGATCTTCGAACTCGTGCGCGACACCGGCGCACGCGTGCACCTCTGCCGCCTCAGCAGTGCCGCGGGCATCGAGCTGGTGCGGCGTGCCAAGGCCGAGGGCCTGCCCGTGACGTGCGACGTGAGCATCCACCAGCTGCACCTCACCGATGTGGACATCGGCTACTTCAACGCCGCGATGCGCCTCACGCCGCCGCTGCGCCAGCAGCGTGACCGCGATGCGATCCGCGCCGCGCTGGCCGATGGCACGGTGGACGCGCTCGTGAGCGACCACACGCCGGTCGATGCCGACGCCAAGACCTTGCCCTTCGCTGAAGCCGAGCCCGGCGCGACCGGGCTCGAACTGCTGCTCAGCCTGGCGCTGAAGTGGGGCGCCGATGCGGGCCTCTCGCTGCCGAAGACCCTGGCCACGGTGACCCGAGGGCCGGTGGCGGTGCTGGGCGATGCGCTCGGCTCGCTCTCGGCCAGCGCGGGCCGGCTGGTCGATGGCGGCGTGGCCGATCTGTGCCTCTTCGATGCCGCTGCCTACTGGCCGGTCACCGGCGCGGCCCTGAAAAGCCAGGGCCGCCACACGCCCTTCGCCGGGCTGGAGCTGCCGGGTCGCGTGCGCTGCACCGTGGTCTCGGGCCACGTGGCGTTCGAGGCTTCGTGATCGTTCGCAGCGCGCGCGCTGCATGGCGCGTGTCCGGCAGCGTGCTGCATGTGCTGCTCGGCGCGCTGATCTGCGCGTTGGCTTTCCCGTTCTTCGGGCCCGTGCGGCGCATGCAACTCGTCGGCTGGTGGTCGGCGCGCATGCTGGCGGTGCTGGGCATCCGCCTGCAGTCCGAGGGCAGCATCGGCAACCGTCCGGTGCTGCTGGTGGCCAACCACATCTCCTGGCTCGACATACTCGCCATCAATGCGGTGCAGCCGGCGCGCTTCGTCTCCAAGTCCGACGTGCGGCGCTGGCCGCTGCTCGGCTGGCTGGTGGCCTGCGGCGGCACGCTTTTCATCGAGCGTGAACGCAAGCGCGATGCGATGCGGGTGCTGCACCAGGTGGCCGAAGCCTTGCGCGCTGGCGAAATCATCGCCGTGTTCCCCGAAGGCACCACGAGCGAGGGCCACGGCGTGCTGCCCTTCCACGCCAACCTGCTGCAGGCCGCGATCGCCGCGCAGGTGCCGGTGCAGACCCTGGCGCTGCGCTACAGCGATGCCACGCAGCGCGTGAGCCAGGCCGCGGCCTATGTGGGCGACACGCCGCTCGTCGCCTCGATCTGGGCCACGGCGATGGCGCAGGGCCTGCAAGCGCAGGTCCGAATTGCACCGCCCTGGGGCACGGCGCAGGGCGACGACCGGCGTGCACTCGCCGAGCAATTGCGCCTGCAAATCTTGCATCACCTAGAGGCTAACGAGCAGGCCTGAGCCCGCGGCGCGGACTAGACTTTGTGCTGTTTCGACTCCGGAGGTCGGCATGCAGTTGCTCACGCTCGTGCAAGGCCAGGTCCGCCTCGGGGAGCCCCTGCCCTGGGGTGTGCGAGACGCCGTCGGCAACTTGCTGCTGGCGCGCGGCCAGGTGATGCAAAGTGCGGCCCAGATCGAACAACTGCTCGAACGCGGCGCCACCGTCGACATCGAAGAGCTGCGCGCTGTCGCCGAGGCCGAGGCCGCCCGCCTTGCCGCTGCGCTACCGCAACGACCACCCACCTTGTTCGGCCAATGGGAGCAGGCGCTCTGGGATCTCGACCGCCTGCTGCGCAGTGCGAACGGTGCGGCGCCGGAGCCCGCGGCCGAAGGCGCGCTGCCCTTCGTCGAGCGGGTCGATGCGCTGGCGCGCCAGATCATGGCGCTCACCCTGCGCGACCCCGACATCGCGATCTACCTCACCGTGCGCCAGGATCCGAAGCGCCTGACCATCTACGCACTGGCGCACTCGGTGCATTGCGCGATGGTCTCGCTGCTGATGGCGCGGCGCCTCGCCTGGGATGCCGAACGCACGCTCACGCTGCTGCGCGCCGCGCTGACGATGAACATCGGCATCCTCGACCTGCAAGGCCGGCTGGCGGCCCAGGCCGGCGCGCCGAGCGTCGAGCAGATCGACCAGATCCGCGTGCACCCGACGCAGGCGGTCGAATTGTTGAGTGCGGCAGGCGTGAGCGACGCACTCTGGCTGGAGACGGTGGCCCAGCACCACGAGCGGCCCGACGGCAGCGGCTACCCGGCCGGTTTGCGCGAGGTGGGCGAACTCGCCTCGGTGCTGCGCCACATCGATGTGTTCATGGCCAAGCTCGCACCGCGCGCGCTGCGCAAGCCGATCGGTGCGCAGATGGCGGCGCGCCAGATGTTCCAGGACAGTGGTGGCGGCGCGGTGCCGGCGGCCATCATCAAGGAGTTCGGCATCTACCCGCCGGGCGAGTACGTGCAGCTCAAGTCGGGCGAGTTCGGTGTGGTGGTGCGGCGTGGCGCGAGTGCCGGTACGCCGCAGGTGGCCTGCATCACCGACCGCAAGGGCGCGCCTTCGGTCAGCACCCGGGTGCGCGACACGGCGGTGGCCGAGTTCGCGATCGCCTCCCTGCCGGCCGACAAGACCCTGGTGTACCGCGTGCCGCCGGAGCGGCTGTACGGGTTGCCCGAGTGATGTCCGCCCCCACGTCGCTGCGCTCCTGCCCCCCGAGGGGGCGCCAGCCGCCTTGGGGCGGCCCGGCGTCGTCTGGGCCCCTCCGGGTCAGCTTTTCTTGCCCTGGTTCGCCACCGCAGCCGCGGCCTTGGCCGCCGCTTCCGCATCGCCCAGGTAGTAGCTCTTGATCGGCTTCAAGGCCGCGTCGAGTTCATAGACCAGCGGAATGCCGTTCGGGATGTTGAGGCCCACGATGTCGGCATCGCTGATGCCGTCGAGGTATTTCACCAGCGCGCGGATGCTGTTGCCGTGCGCGGCGATCACGATGCGCTGGCCTGACTTGATCGCGGGCGCCAGCACTTCGTTCCACATCGGCAGCACGCGCGCCACGGTGTCCTTCAGGCATTCGGTCAGCGGCACGTCGGCCGGGTTCAGCTTGGCGTAGCGCAGGTCGCTGCGTTCGCTGCGCGGGTCTTTCGCGTCCAGCACCGGTGGCGGCGTGTCGTAGCTGCGACGCCAGACCAGCACCTGCTCGTCGCCGTACTGCTTGGCGGTCTCGGCCTTGTTCAGGCCTTGCAGCGCGCCGTAGTGGCGCTCGTTCAAGCGCCAGTCGTTGACGACCGGCACCCAGGTGCGGTCCATCTGGTCGAGCGTGTGCCAGAGTGTCCAGATCGCGCGCTTGAGCACCGAGGTGTAGGCCACGTCGAACTCGTAGCCGTCGGCCTTGAGCAATTGCCCGGCGTTCTGCGCCTGGGCCACGCCGGTGGGCGTGAGATCGACGTCGGTCCAGCCGGTGAAGCGGTTTTCCAGGTTCCAGGTCGATTCGCCGTGGCGGATGAGAACGAGTTTGTACATGGCGGGGTCCCGTGCGGTGTGGGGGCATGCCACGGCGGGTGCCGGGCAGTCGAGCCCTGGAATTCTATAATCGCAGCCTGTACTTCCAACCCGCGGCCCGCCTGTGAAATTCTTTCTCGACAACTGGTTTCTCTTCGCCGCGGCGCTCGTCTCCGGTGGTTTGCTGGTCTGGCCGCTGCTGACCAAGGGTGCGGGCGGCTCCAGCAAGGTGACGCCGGCCGAAGCGGTGCGCCTCATCAACCGCGAAAAGGCGGTGCTGATCGACGTCAGCGAGCCGGCCGAATACGCCGCCGGCCACGCATCGGGCTCGCGCAGCGTGCCGCTGGCGCAGATCGACGCCTCCAGCGAACTGCCGAAGAACAAGGCGCTGCCCCTGGTGGTGGTGTGCCCCACCGGTACCCGCGCAGCGCGTGCCGTGGCCGCGCTGAAGAAGGCCGGCTTCGAGAATGCGCAAGCCCTGGCTGGCGGCCTGGCCGCCTGGCGCGAAGCGAACCTGCCGGTGGAAAAGACAGCCTGAGCGCGAGCGACATCATGCAAGCCGTGAAGATGTACACCACGCAGACCTGCCCGTACTGCATCCACGCCAAGGCCTTGCTGAAGCAGCGCGGCGTGGCCGAGATCGACGAAGTGCGTGTCGATCTGCACCCAGGCGAGCGTGCCGCGATGATGCAGACCACCGGCCGGCGCACCGTGCCGCAGATCTTCATCGGCGACACCCATGTCGGCGGTTGCGACGACCTCATCGCGCTCGACCAGCGAGGCGATTTACTGCCGCTGCTCGCGGGCAGCGCCGTCTAGCGCCGACCGCAGCGCGTCACACCGCTCGGTGATAATCGGCGCCGCATGAAGGGCGCCGATCCGGTGCCGACCTCCTCCAGAACACAACCGAGACTCCCATGGCCGACACCGACACCAGCCCCGTTTTTCAGATCCAGCGCGTCTACCTGAAGGACCTCTCGCTGGAGCAGCCGAATTCACCGCAGATCCTGCTGGAGCAGGCGCAGCCGCAGGTCGACATCAACCTCGGCCTGGGCGCTGCGCCCATCGCCGACGGCGTCTATGAAGTCACGGTGACAGCCACCGTCACCACCAAGGTCGGCGAGAAGACGCTCTTCCTGGTCGAGGCCAAGCAGGCCGGCATCTTCGAGATCCGCAACATTCCGGACGAGCAGTTGCAGCCGATCATCGGCATTGCCTGCCCGGGCATCGTGTACCCCTATCTGCGCGCCATCGTGTCGGACATCTGCACACGCGCCGGCTTCCCGCCGGTGCTGCTGAGCGAAGTGAACTTCCAGGCCATGTACGAAGCGCAGCAGGCGCAAGCCGCGGGTGCCACGAACGGCTCGGGCGTCATCGCGAACGCCTGATTTCCGGAAGCGGTCCCGCACCATGAATCTCACGGTGCTGGGCGCCGGCGCCTGGGGCACGGCGCTGGCCGCGAGCACCGCGGCGCGCCACCCGACCTGCCTGTGGGCGCGTGACGCGGCGCAGACGCAGACGATGCAAGCCACGCTGCGCAATCAGCGCTATCTGCCCGGCGCAGCGTTGCCGCCGGCGCTGCGCATCACCACCGATTTCGATGCGGCCGTGGCGCATGCGCGCGAGGGCCTGATCGTCATCGCCACGCCGATGGCGGCGCTGCACGAGATGCTCGCGCGCTTGGCCTCCGACCTGCCCGAAGCACCCGGCATCCTGTGGCTCTGCAAAGGTTTCGAACAAGGCAGCGGCCGGCTCGGCCACGAGGTGGCGCATATCGTCAACCCGGGCGCACGCGTCGGCGTGATCTCGGGGCCGAGTTTCGCGATCGAGGTGGCTCGCGGTCAGCCGACCGCGCTGGTCGCCGCGAGCAGCGACGCGGCGCTGTGCGAGCAGGCCATCCAGGCGCTGCACAGCGACACGCTGCGCCTCTACACCTCCACCGATCCGATCGGCGTGGAAGTCGGCGGCGCGGTGAAGAATGTGCTGGCGATCGGCGCC
>JANYJL010000266.1 GCA_025361845.1 Rhizobacter sp. | reverse complement strand
AAGGCGTCGCGCGTCGGCGCTTGATGAGGCGAGGGCGCTGCACTCAAGCAGCGGCTGCTGCAGCGCGCCACAGCGTGGGCGCGCTGCCGGTCCGGCGCTGGAAGAAGCGCGTGAAGTAACCCGCGTCGCTGAAGCCCAGGTCGAACGCGATCTGCTTGACGCTCAGGTTCGTGTACGCCAGCTCACGCTGCGCTTCGAGCACCAGCCGGGCGTGCAGCACACCGAGCGCGGCGTGGCCGAGTACCTGCTGGCAGACGCGGTTCAGTTGCGTGGACGTGATGCCCAGCTCGGTGGCGCAGGCCGACAGCGCAGGCTGCTCGCGAAAGCGGGTTTCGATCAGGTCGCGAAAGCGTTGCACATGTTCGAGCGCGCGTGCCCCGTGCCGTCCCGGCGCTTCGTTTGAGTCCGGCAAGCGTCGCCCCAAAGCGAGCAACAACCGCAGCAGTGCTGCATCGATGGCCAGTGCGCGCCATGGCGCCGTGCCGTGGTATTCGTTGCGAAGCGCCTGCACCGCGATACCCACCTCGCTTGCACCGCCGCGGTCCAGGCGGTGATGGCGCAGCGCCACCAGGCGCTCCTTCAGGCTCGGTTCCGCCTCAAGCAAGCGCAGCAAGTGCGATTCCAGTACCGTCACGACCACGCCATCCACATCGCTTGAAAAGTGAAAGCCGTGCACCGAGAGTGCCGGCGCGGTGACGATGCATGGTCCGCGCATCGTGCTCGTCTTCGACTCCAGCGTCACCTCGGCCTGGCCCGAGCGGACCACCAGAATCTGATAGAGCAACTCGTGCCGGTGCGGCCGAATCTCCCATTCGTGCAGCCGGCTGCGATCGGCGATCGACTCGCAGTGCAGCCACTCGATGTCGGCGGCGCGGCCCTGCTCTCCGTAGAGCGAATACGACGGCAGGCGGTTCTTCATGCTCGGGCGTGGGGAGATCGGTGCATGTCCGAATTGTTCAAGGACTTGCGGCTTCTGTCCATTGAGGCCGACGCGCACTGCACTTAAGCTGCGCAGCGATTCGAACCAGATCAGGAGACTCCTCATGCGCACCCAGGTCGCCATCATCGGCGCCGGCCCGTCCGGCCTGCTGCTCGGGCAACTGCTGCACCAGGTTGGCATCGACGCCGTGGTGATCGAGCAGCGCAGCGGCGACTACGTGCTCGGCCGCATCCGCGCCGGTGTGCTTGAACAAGGCACGATCGACCTGATGGACCAGCTGGGCCTGGGCGAGCGCATGCATGCTGAAGGGTTGGTGCACGGCGGCATCAACCTCGGCTTTCGCAACACCCGCCAGCGCATCGACATGCAGGCGTTGACCGGTGGCAAGCAGGTGATGGTCTACGGCCAGACCGAAGTGACACGCGATCTGATGGACGCGCGTGCCGCCTGCGGCGCGAAGACGGTCTACCAAGCGCAGAACGTGCGCCTGCACGACTTCGACGGCGCCCGACCGCGTGTGACGTACACGAAGGATGGTGTGAATCACGAGGTCGAATGCGACTTCATCGCCGGATGCGACGGCTACCACGGCGTGAGCCGTGCGAGCGCGCCGCAAGCGGCGCTGCGCACCTACGAGAAGGTCTATCCCTTCGGCTGGCTCGGTGTGCTGTCGGACACACCGCCGGCGGCCCACGAACTGATCTACTCGAACCACGAACGCGGCTTTGCGCTGTGCAGCATGCGTTCGGAAACGCGCAGCCGCTACTACGTGCAGTGTTCGCTCGACGACAAGGTCGAACAATGGTCCGACCAGGCCTTCTGGGACGAACTGCGCCGCCGCCTCGACCCAGCCGTCGCCGAGGCGATGGTGACCGGCCCGTCGATCGAAAAGAGCATCGCGCCGCTGCGCAGCTTCGTCGCCGAGCCGATGCGTTTCGGCCGGCTGTTCCTGGCCGGCGACGCGGCGCACATCGTGCCGCCGACCGGCGCGAAGGGCCTGAACCTCGCCGCATCCGACGTGCGCTACCTGGCGCGCGGCCTGACCGAGTTCTACGCCGACAAGAGCGAAGCCGGCATCGACGCCTACTCCGACCGCTGCCTGCGGCGTGTGTGGAAGGCGGTGCGCTTCTCGTGGTGGTTCACGTCACTGATGCACAAGTTTCCGGACGGCGGCGAGTTCGGCCAGAAAATCCAGGAAGCCGAGATCGGCTACCTGCTCGGCTCGACCGCAGCCTCGACGGCGCTGGCCGAAAACTACGTCGGCCTTCCCTACGAAGTTTGAGCGTCAAGGCAAGTACAAGCGCGTCGCCGGCACCGCCACGTAGCTGGTCGTGCCCGGCGTCTTCCAGCGCAGCTGCATCACCGCGCTGCCGGTCAGCTCCTGGTACTCCACGACGATGCTGTAACGCTGGTTCGCCGTCATCGCAATCGCCGCGCTGGTGTTCAGCGTCGCCGAATGCGCCGTCCAGTTGTTGATGACGAGCGTGCCGTTGACGTAGACCCGAACCCCATCGTCCGAGTTGGTCTGGAACGTGAAGCTGCCGGTCGACGAAGCCTCCACGGTGCCCGTCCAGCGCACCGAGAAGTTGTCGGCCGGCACACCGGCGCCGGGTGCCGCAGTTCCCCAGTTGAAGTTGACCGCCTCGGTGCGTTGCAGCCCGACATTGCCGCTGAGGTTGTTGCTGGCGAAGTACTGACCGCGCAGGCCGGTGCCGGTGTTCGGGGCGCTGGTGCCGGTCGCCTCTTCGCTGCCGATCTGGCGCAGGTAGTCGGTGACGTTGCTCAACTCCGTCGCCGTCAACGAGGTGCCGCTGTGGGCGAGCACCGCATCGCTGATCGTCGCCGCGCTGCCGTCGTGCAGATACGGCGCGGTGGCCCACACATCGCGCAGGGTCGGGATGTCGATGCCGGTGAGCGTGCCGTTCAGGCGCTTGCCGCTGCTCGCCTTGATCGTGCCGATGTTCTTCAGCAGGGTTGCGTCCGCACTCGCGGTGAAGGCCGTGCCGGCGTGGCAACTGCCGCAGCCCTTGGCCTGGAACACGGCCTTGCCGGCGGTGCCGGCCGTGGTCAGCGTGCCATCGGCGTTGCGGTACGGGCTCTGCGCGAACGTGGCGAGCGAGCTGACGTAAGCCGCCAGCGCATCGAGGTCGGTGCTGAGCCCCGCCTTCTTGTCGCCGAGGGGCTGGCTGCGCGTGCCGGTGTTGAAGGCCGCATCCGTCATCAGCCCGCTGCCACCCGCGAAGTTGCGGATCTGGCCTTCGAAGTCTTGCACCTCGTCGAAGTTGGCGCTCCAGTGCATGAAACCCTGCGCCGTGCCCGCGCGGCCCTTCAGCGCGATGGTGTTGCGCAAGCCTTCGCCGAGGCCGGTGAAGTCCCAGGTGCGGCCGTCCTGCCCACCATCGTTGTGGCAGCTGGCGCAGCTCATGTAGGCATCGCGGGCGAGGCGCGGGTCACGGGCGTCGTAGAAGAACTGCTTACCCTTGAGCACGGTGGCGGCGAGTTTGTCGGTCGCCACGCTGGCGAGTGTGACGGTCGGCGCTGCGCCGGTCTGGCCGAAGCCCATCAGCGGCAGCAGGTCGATCACGCTGACGCTGCGGCCCATGAAGTTGCTGACGTAGAGCTTCAGGCCATCGGCCGAGACGGCTACCGCTTGCGGTGCGAGGCCCACCTCGAAGCGGAACAGCTCGCGTTTGCCCGCGGCATCCACCACCGCGACCTGGCGGCTGGTTTCGAGCGCGACGAACAGGTAGACGCCGGTCGGGTGATAGACCGCGGCACTCGCGAGGCTCGAGTTGTCGTGATCGACACGGCCGGCCAGGTCTTCGCTGCTACTCGCCACACCGGCACTCAGATCGATGCGCGAGCTGATCGCACGCACGGTGTTCTGGAAGTCCAGATTGCTGCCGCTGCGCAGCGTGCCGCGCAGGATGTTGTCCTGCTTCGAAGGCACCCAGGCGCTCTTGCCATCGGGTGCGATGGCGACCGCGCCGAGGTAGTTGGGGATGCCGCGGCCCTGGTTCTCGGTGTCGGGGCGTTCGCTGTGCGCGAGCACGAGCGTGCGTGTCAGCGCGAGCGTGGCCGGGTTCACCACCAGCACTTCGCCGCCGAGCGGCGCACCGAGCGCATCGGTCGTCTGCACGCTGGCCGTGCCTTCGCCACGCAGCGGCCGGGTGATGAAGCGCGAGACCAGCAACTGGTCACCCGCCGAGGTGATGGCCAGGTGGCGCGGGTTCTCGCCCGCGGCCAGCGTCGTGAGCGTGGCGCCGGTGCTGCCGTTGAGCTTCAACAACTGGCCCGTGCCTTCGAGCGTGACGAAGGCGCTGCCATCGACCGGCGAGAACACGATGCCGTAGGGCTGCGAGGCGCGCGGCAGCGCAATCGTCTGCGCGACCGCGAGCGTCGAGGCGTTGACGATGCTGATCGATGCGCCCTGTTTGTTGACGACCCACACGCGCCCGTCCGACGCGAGCGCGACGCTGCGCGGCGCCACGCCCACGGCGATTTCGGCCAGGCGCGAGTTGGTGGCGGTGTCGAACACGCTGACCGAATCGTTGTCCTGGTTCACAACCCACAGGCGGGTGGACGCACCACCGCCGCGCGGCTCCAACGCCATTTGCGAGGAAGCCCGTGCGAGCGCCGTCGGCCCGGTCGCGTAGATCGCCTGCGCGAACCGGTTGATGGCCGTGCGGCCATCGCTCGTGCGGATCGTCAAGGTCACCGTGAAGACGCCGGCGGCCGCGTAGCTGTGGCTCGTGGCGGCAGAGGCGGCGAAGGCCGTGTCGCCTGTGCCGTCGCCGAAGTTCCAGCTGTACTGCGCGTCGGCCCCGGCGCTGAGCACGGGGTTGTAGCTGACGCTGCTGCCGCTCGCAGTCACCGGCGCCGGCAGTGACGTGACTTGCGGGACCGCGCCGAGCACCGCCCACGTGAAGCCGGTGCTGGCGTTGAAGCCGCCGTCGTTGCGCACGCTCACCGTGGCGCTGTAGCTGCCGGCCGCACCGGCGATGCCGCCGATCACACCGCTGCTTGCATTGATCGCGAGGTCCGGCGGCAGGCCGGTGGCGCTGTACGTGAGTGAGTTGCCATCGGGGTCGCTCGCGCTGGTGGCCAGACTCACGCTCGCGCCGGTGACGGTCTGCTGCGCGGCGATGCCGACGATCGAGGGTGTGTTGTAGGCCGCGGCGCCGCCGAACACCTGCACCTCGGCGAGCGAGAGGTAGTCCTGCGTCGTCAATTGCACACGCACGTAGCGGCCGAAACCACCCACCGGGATGCCGATGTCCGGGATGACACGGCTCACGCCGACGGCGCGCGAGATCACCGCCGGGTCGGCCCGCAACTGGTCGAGCGTGCGGCCCGTCATGTCGGTGGCGGATGCGAAGACGACGAAGTTGTTCAGCCGCTCGGGGTTGCTGTCGCTGCGGTTCCAGAGTTGCACCCGGTCGATGCGGCGCGAGCCACCCAGGTCCACCTGCCACCAGGCTTGGGTGGGCACGTTGTCGGTGTGCGTGACCGAGTTGTTGGCGAGCACGCCGTCGGTGTTGCCGTCCACCGCACGCGCGGCGTCGTAGACCTGGTACTGGCTCGATTGCGTCGCGGCCTTGCCGAGCGCGATGTTGGTGCTGGAGGCCGAGGTTGCCGGGTACAGGCGTTCGGCCGGCACCGCCGTCACCGTGGTCGCGCCCGCGGGCAGCCATTGCAGTTGCAGCGTGGCCCCACCGCCGAGCTCGTAGAACTCGATCGTGATCGGGTAACGCTGGCCAGCCACCAGGGTGACGGTCGCGGTGTCAGTCGCGGGTGCGTGGTCGGTCCAGTTGTCGACCACGAGGCGGTTGTCGATCCACATGCGCACGCCGTCGTCGGAGACGGTGCGGATCTGCGTCGGCCCGGTGGCCGTGGCTTCGATGAAGCCGCTCCAGCGTACCGAGAAGTTGTCGACCGGCAGGCCCGCGGCCGGCGCGCCGGTGCCCCAGTCGAAGTTCGGTGCTTCGGTGCGTTGCACGGCCGGGGTGCCGGCCAGCGCGGTGTTGGCGTAGTACTGGCCGAGCAGCCCGGTGCCCGTGCCGAGCGTCGTGACGTTGATGACGATGTCGGTGCTGACGGTCTGCGCGCCGTTGCTCGCCGAGATCGTGACGAGCGCATTGCCCGCGGCGACCGGCGTGCCGCTGACCGTGCCGGTGGCGCTGTTGATCGCCAGGCCCGCGGGCAGGCCGGTGGCGCTGAAGCTCAGCGTGCCGCTCGGTGTGCTGGCCACCACCGGCAGGCTCACGTTCTGCCCGGTGGTGGTGTTCACGTCGCCGGGGTTCTGCAACACCGGCGTGCCGGCGTTGCTGACCGTGATGATCTTCGCGACCGAGGGCGTGCCCTGCGCGTTCATCGCGAACAGCATCCACTGGCCCGGAATCAGGATGCCGGGGTTGCTGGGAATCGCGACCGAGTAGCTGTTGTTCGCCCCCGCGGTGAACGCGAGCGCCACACGCCGCTGGCCATGGTTCACGGTGTGCGTGTTGGCGCCGATGCGCACCATCGACAAGGCGGTGACCGGCGCGTTGGTGGTGACGGTCGTGCTGACGCCGTAGCCGACCGTCGCGGGCGCGGTGGCGATGACCGGGCGGGTCGCCGCGCTGCCATCCGCATTGAACAGATACGGCGGCGACATGATCTGCAAATCCGCATGGTCGGCCGCGCAATTGCACAGGCCGCCACCGGCGGAGATGACGCGCGCGTCGGGCAGCAGCAAACCGATGCTGTGGTAGTTGCGCGCCACGCTCATCGCGGGCAGCACGCTGAAGGTTTCGGTCTCGGGATCGAACAGCTCGGGTGCCAGCACCGCGTAGTTGTCGGAGAACTCCTGCGTGTAGGTCTGCCCGCCGATGATCAGCACCTGGCCGTTCGGCAGCACGACGCTGTTGTGGTACATGCGGCCATAGGCCATCGACGGCAGCTTGTGCACGTTGGCGGTGCCGGCAGTGGTGTCGATCACGTAGGCATTGGCGTTCGAGGGTGTGTCGTTGTTCCAGGTCGAGCCGCCGACCTTCAATATTTTCCCGGCGTCGTACATGACGACGTTGCCGCCCAGGCTCGGCGTGTCGTCGCCGCGCCGGCCGGCGGGCGTGGAGCTGCCGTTGCCGCTCGTATCGATCCAGGCCATGTTGACCGAGGGCCCGGCCATCAGCACCTTGCCGTTGGCGGTGGGCATGAGCGACATGTGCGCATCGGTCTGCCAACCGTTGTAGACACCGTCGAGCAGGTACGGGTCGGCGGGCACGCCGCTCAGCACCCGCCAGCCGGTGGCCGGCGTGTAGATCTCGGCCGACTTGCCGCCCGCGGTGCCGCCGCTCCACGAACCGCCGAGCGTCATCACCGAACCATCGCCGAGCGTCACGCTGGTGTTGTAGCCGCGCGCAATGTTCATCGTGGCACCGCTCGACCAGGTGTTGGTGGCCGGGTCGTAGAGGCTGGTGTTGCCGGCGTTCACGCCGCCGTTGACGAGCAGCCGGCCGTCCGGCAGCCGCGCGGTGCCGGGGCAGAACATGTCGTGGCCGGTGTTCGTCACGTCGCGTTCGGTCGCGGTGTTGGTGGCCGGGTCGAACAGGGAGGTGAAGGTGTGGCCGCCGCCACCGAAACTGACGCGCGTGTTCGAGGCCCAGAACACCACCTTGCCGTTGTCGAGCACCGCGCCCGCGGCAGGCACGAGGGACAGACCGATCGGCGCCGTCCACTGCGCGAGCGCGGCTTGCTGCGGCGTGATGGCGAGTGCGCGGGCGCGGGTGGAGGTGGGGGTGGCCTGTGTGTTCGGCTGCGCGTCCGTCGCCGACTCGCCACCACCGCCGCAGGCCACCAACATGGCCGAGGCCACGGCGAGGCTGGTCAAGTTCAACGGGAGAGAAAGGGTATGACGCAAAGCAGGCTCCCGAAAACAAAAAATGCCGCTCGTAGATACGGCGGCATGGATTTGTAGCATTCGGTTGCAAGCCTCGGCCCCCCGTGGATCAGGGGGGCGCGGGTTCAGCCTAGGGAGTCGATCTGCCTCATCAACTGGACGATCTGTTCGGGCGGTGGCAGGTCCGCGCTGCGATAGACGAGCTCACCGCGGCGGCTGAGGAAGTACACCTGCCCGGTGTGCGGGTCGGGGCCGGAGCGCTTGCCGATGCGCGGGCCGCTGAGCAGTTCGAACAGGGCGTCCAGCTCGGCCATGCGGGGCGCCGCAGCCACCCAGCCGGCTTGCGCGCCGAGGTTTTTCAGCCAGGCGGCCAGCGCCTGCTGCGTGTCCGACAAGGGGTCGATGCTGAGTGACACGAACTGCGCACCGGCCACGCGCGCGCCGAGCTGGCGCTGCGCCTCGGCAAAGATGGCGCCCTGAATCGGGCAAGTCGCGCTGCAACCCGTGAACATCAGTTGCAGCGCTGTGAGGCGGCCCTGCGTCAACGTGCGCAGCGTGGTGGCCTGGCCAGTGTGCGTGGTCAGCGGCCAGGCGGGCATCGGCCTCGCCGGCACCACCGGGCCGAAGGGGAAGTGCGCGCTCGCGGCAGCGGCGCGCGCGGCGTCGGTGGGCGCCGCGGCGCTGCGAGGCTGCGCGTGGGCGCGCGTCCAGACGACGGCGGCGGCCCCCAGCGCGAGCAAGGCAGAGCGGCGTTGCATGAGTACGGGGCGAGGCTTCAGGTGGCGGGGCAGGTGTCGTCGAAGCGGGCCGGCGCGAGGGGCGGGCTCGCATCGGGCGCCGGAAAGGCACGGCGGAAGCTGAAGGCCTCGGCGGTCGGCCCGAGCGCGCGCAGCAGTTCCAGCCGCGCCACCGCTTCATCGACGCTCGGCCGGTGACCTTGCGGCACCCACCACAGCACCAGGAAGGCCTGATCCATGCGCTCGAACCACTCCCGGCGGCGCCGCATGATCTCCACGTGCGCCGAGCTGTAGACATAGCGGTTCAGTGCCTGGACATCGCGCCAGGTCGACATGTTGACCAGCAGGTTCGGATCGTCGAATGGGCGGATCGAGGTGGCGTCGCCCTCCTCGGTCTGCAATCGCCACACGAAGCCGGGCGACTGCTCGGCGACGGCATTGATGCGGTCCAAGTTGGCGGCGAAATCGGCCATCACGGGCGAATCCATCGGCCCCTTGATGATGCCGATGTTGAGTTGGGCGAGTTCCCAGGCAGACATGCAGGTTCCTACAGCGAAGTTCAGGGCGCGGCCTTAGTGCGAACGGCCGTCGTAGTTCGTCACGGGCACGCTCGCCAGATCGACATCCTCCAGGCAGCGGATGTTGATCGCGGCCATGGCATTGCCCTTCGGGTCGGTGCCTTCGCCGTAAGGGTGCATGCCGCAAACCGGGCAGAAGCGGTGCTGGATGACGTGCTTGTTGAAGGTGTAGCTGCTCGTGTCGGCTTCCGGCGTGAGCAGGCGCAGGCTCGACCGCGGCACGAACCACATCAGCGCGCCCTTGCGCTGGCAGATCGAGCAGTTGCAGGCCATCGCACCCGCGAGCGTGCCCTCGACTTCGAAGGCGATGCGGCCACAGTGGCAGCTTCCTCGGTAGTCCATGCGTCGTCTCCTTGAATCGATGAGCCGCGAGTCTGGGGCTGCGCTAACGCGAGAGCAAGTAGGCCCACAGCGCAGCGCAGTCAGCATCGGCGATGTCGTAGTGCGGCATGGTTTGCGGAATCATGACCTGGGCCGGGTCGACACCGGTGCGCAACAGTGTGCACAGCGCCGCCGCGTCGTAACGCGAAGGTGGGCCGCCGCGGCGGGTGCGCAATTGACCGAGCGTTTCATGGTCGAGCGCGGGGCCGTAACGGCCGGCCTGCCCCCCGGCCACGGCGGACGCCGCGGCACTGACGGCGGTGCTGCGAGCCTCATGGCAGTTCATGCAGCGCGACACCGTGACGGGCAGCACCATCGTGTGACCGACGATGCGGCCCGCCAGCAGCGCCTCGCCATGGAACAAGCGCTCGCCCTGCGCCACGGTCACCCGCTGCTGCGCCTGCCGAAACGCCCACCCACCGGTCAGCACGATCGTCAGCAACAGCACGCCGGCCTTCAACGACAACAGCTTCGGCACGGCGCGCGGTCTGCTCGCCGTCAGACGATCGGGACGTGGATGTCGGTGATGTGCTGCTCGGGTGGCACCTCGCCCGGTGCGGTTTCATAACGCTCGTAGGGCGCGGCCCGGCGCAATGCCTCGCCCGAAGCCGGCAGCCACTGGCCATAGATGGCCTGCCAGGTTTTCCACAGCGTCTCGTAAGCGCCGACATGCCGAAACACGGCCCAGCGGCCGGCGGCGATCGTCTCGCTCGTCAGGCCGTGCGCGGCCACGCCCTCGGGCAGCGCGCCGTCGATCACGAAGGCCGCGACGAAGCGCACATCGGGGTCGGTCGGCCCCTTCGGGATATCGGGGCAGATGCCGAGTGCGCCGCGCACCTGGGGCATCACACCCAAGGCCGTGGCGCCGTCTCGCAGCCGCGCGAAGGCCGTCTCGGCGGCCGCGCTCATGTAGTGGTCGACCATGCCGCGCTCGGTGGCGCAGAGCACGGCCTGCTCGGGCAGGTTCTTGACGGTCGGTTCCAGCATCGTCGTTTCCTTCGTTTCGCAGACGTCAGGCGGCACGCGCCACGGCCAGCCAGGTCTCCAGTTGCGCAGGGTCGGCGAGCAGGGATGCACTCGACGCTTCCAGCACCACGGCACCCCTGTCGAGCACCACGGCGCGCTGGGTGATCGGCAGGATCATGCGCGGATTCTGCTCGACGATGATGGCCGACATGCCTTCGTCGCGCACCACGCGTTCGATCGAACGCAGCAGCTCTTCCACGATGATCGGCGCGAGGCCTTCGAGCGGTTCGTCGAGCAACAACAGCTTGGGGTTGAGCACCAGCGCACGCGCGACCGCGAGCATCTGCTGTTCGCCGCCCGAGAGCTGGTTGCCCATGTTGGCCTTGCGTTCGGCCAGGCGCGGGAACATCTCGTAGGCACGCTTGACGGTCCACGGGCCGGGGCGGGCGACGGCGCTCAGGTTCTCTTCGACCGTCAGCGACTTGAAGATGTTGCGCTCCTGCGGCACCCAGCCGATGCCGGCTTCGGCGCGCTTGTGCGGGGGCAGCGCGGTGATGTCCTGTCCTGCGAGCGTGATGCGCCCCGCGTGGCGCTTGGTCGCACCGATCAGCGTGTTCAGCAGCGTCGTCTTGCCGGTGCCGTTGCGGCCCAGCAGCGCGAGCGATTCGCCTTGTGGCAGCACGAAGTCGATGCCCTGCACCACCACGGCCTGGCCGTAACCCGACTTCAGGCCTTCGACCTTCAACAGTTCAGCCATGGTGGCCCTCCCCGAGGTAGACGGCCTTCACACGCGGGTCGGTGGAGATGCTCTTCACGTCGCCCTCGGCAAAGAGCGCGCCGTTGACGAGCACCGACACGGTTTTCGCGAAGTTGAAGACCAGGTCCATGTCGTGTTCGATCAGCAGCACGGTCACCTCGGCCGGCAACGCGTTCACGATGTCGAAGATCTCCTGGCGCTCACCTTCGGGCACCCCCGCCACCGGCTCGTCGAGCAGCAGCACCTTCGGCGCGCAGGCGAGTGCGGTGGCGATTTCGAGCTGACGGCGTTTGCCGTAGGCGAGCAAGGCGACCTTCTGGTCCTGCACGTCGTCGAGGTGGAACTGATTGAGCAACACGTCGCACCGCTCTCCGACCCGCGGGTCGCGGCCGAGCGCTTGCCACAAGCGCGCGCTGATGCCGAGCTGGTTGGAGACGACGAGCGCGAGCGACTGCAGCGGCGTCATCTCGTTGAACAGCTGGTTGATCTGGAAGGTGCGCACGATGCCGCGGTGCACCCGTTGATGCGAAGGCAACTTGGTGATGTCTTCGCCGTTCAGGATCACGGTGCCCGAGGTCGGTTCGAGCACTCCCGTCAGCAGGTTGATGAGCGTCGTCTTGCCGGCGCCGTTCGGGCCGATGAGCGCCTGGCGTGCGCCCTTCTCGACCTTCAGGGACACATCGTTTGTCGCGGCGAAACCGCCGAAGCGTTTCACCAAATTTTTGGTTTCGAGCACGATGTTGCTCATGACTTCTTCCACCACGTCCACGGCCGCAAGAACTTCTCGCGCCCGACCATCACCAACACGACGAGGAACAGGCCGAGCCAGAAGGTCCAGTACTGCGGTGTCCAGGTCGAGAGCACGGTCTGGATCAACTTGAAGGCCACCGCGCCGAGCACGCCGCCCCACAGCCAGCCCGCGCCGCCGATCACCACCACCAGCATCACGTCGGCACTGCGGTGAAAGTCGAGCCCGTCGAGCGAGGCAAAACCGGTCGTCTGTGCCAGCAGCGCCCCGGCCGCGCCGGCCATCGCGGCGGCGATGATGTAGACCACGCCGAGTCGCACGTCGACGTTCAGGCCGGTCGCCGCGGCACGCAGGCGGTTGTCGCGGATCGCCTGCAGGGACCAGCCGAAGGGCGAGGCCATCAGGCGCCGCGCGATCAGGATGCCGATGATCAGCAGCACCAGCGAATAGGCGTAACCGGTGCGGCCGTAGAGATCGAACTCGAAGCGCCCGAGCAGGGGCCCGATCGTCACGCCTTGCAGGCCGTCGGCACCGCCGGTGAAATCGAGCTTGTTGGCGAGCTCGAACAGGATCGCCGCCACACCGAGCGTGATCATCAAACGCGCCAGGTCCGAGCCGCGCATCACGAGCACGCTGCTGATCGCGCCGAGCAAGGCCGCGGCGCAGATCGCCACCGCCATGCCGACCAGCGGGTCGGGCATCACGTGTTTGGCGAACAGCGCCGCGGTGTAGGCACCGGTGCCGAAGAAGGCCGCGTGGCCGAGCGAGATGATGCCGGCGTAACCGAGGATCAGATCGAGCGACAAGGCGAACAGCGCCAGGATCGCGATCTCGTTGAGCAGCAGGGCCTGGCCCGGCAGCACGAACCACGAGATCAGCAGCACCGCCAGCAGCGCGAATTCCCAGACGCGCCAGCGCCGGCCCGCAGCAAGAGAAGTTGCGCTGTTCATTTGGTCGCCGCCCTTCCGAACAGACCTTGCGGGCGGAAGAACAGGATCGCCACCATCAACGTGTAGACGACGAAGGAGCCGAGCTGGGGCACGTAGTACTTGCCCATCACGTCGGCAATGCCGAGCAGCAGGGCCGCCAGCAGCGGGCCGGTGATGGTGGTGGTGCCACCGACCGACACGACGATCAGGAAATAGATCATGAATTTGAGCGGGAAGCTCGGGTCGAGACCCAGCACTTCGGCGCCCAACGCACCGCCCAGACCGGCCAGACCGGAGCCGACCGCGAAGGTGACGCTGAACACCTGGTTGACATTGATGCCCAGGCCCGCGGCGACACGCGGATCGTCCACCGCGGCGCGCAGGCGGCTGCCGAAACGCGTGCGTGCGAGCGCCCATTGCAGCAGCGCGGTCAGCACCAGGCAGACCGCGATGATGAAGAGGCGGTAGCGGCCGATGCCGACCCCGGCGACCTCGAAGCGGCCCTGCAGGAACTGCGGCAGTTTGATGATCTGCTGCTGCGAGCCGACGACGTAATCCACCGCCGCGACCGTAATGAACACCAGACCGATCGAGAACAGCACGTGGTCGAGGTGCGGGCGCTTGTACATCGGCCGGTAGAGCGTGCGCTCGGCCACCGCGCCGATCACCGCGGGGATCAGGAATGCCAACGGCAGGGTCGCGAGAAAGGGCACGCCTAGACGATCCATCAACAGCACGGTGACGTAGCCGCCCGCCATCGCGAACGCACCGTGCGCGAGGTTGACGAAGTTCATCAAACCCAGCGTCACCGCCAGGCCGACGGCGAGCACGAAGAGCAGCATGCCGTAGGCGATGCCGTCGAAGAGGAGGGTCAGCATGGGGGGTTGAGTTTCTCGCCGACCCTCACCCCTGCCCTCTCCCGCAGGCGGGAGAGGGAGGAACAGCGAGCGGCCCCCTCTCCCGCCTGCGGGAGAGGGTTGGGGTGAGGGTCGGTGGAGGCCAAGATCACATCGACCCGACGCCTACTTCGTCTTGCCCGGGTCTTTCACCGCGACCTGCTTGTCGAACTCGACGTTTTGCAGTTCGCCACCGACACGCTCGACCTTGCGGATGTAGATGTCCTGCACGATGTCGCGCGTCTGCGCGTCGATGTAGACCGGGCCGCGCGGGCTCTCGAAGATCTGGCCCTTCATCGCGGCCAGCAGCGCTTCACCGCCCACACCCTTCGTGGCCTTGAGCGCATCCATGATGACGCGCATGCCGTCGTAGCCGCCGACGGCCATGAAGTTCGGGCGCATGCCGTTGTTGGCCTTCTTGAAGGCCTCGACGAACTTCTGGTTCGCCGGCGACTTGTGGGCGGCCGAATAGTGGTGCGAGGTGACGACGCCGAGCGCCACGTCACCCATGTCGTTCAGCTGGTCGTCGTCGGTGATGTCGCCGGTGCCGATGAGGCGGATGCCGGCCTTGTCGAGCCCGCGTTCGGCGAACTGCTTCATGAAGGCCGCGCCCTGGCCCGAGGGCAGGAAGACGAACAGCGCGTCGGGGCTGGCATCACGCACCTTCTGCAACACGGGTGCGAAGTCGGGGCTGCGCAACGGCGTGCGCAGCTTCTCCAGCACGCTGCCACCGTTGAGGGTGATGCGGTCGGCGAAGAAACGTTCGGCGTCGATGCCGGGCGCGTAATCGCTCACCAGGGTCACGACCTTCTTGATCTTGTTCTTGGCCGCCCATTCGGCGATCGAGACCGAGGCCTGCGGCAGCGTGAAGCTGGTGCGCACAACGAAGGGCGAGGCTTCGGTGATGGCCGAGGTGGCCGCAGCCATCACGACCATCGGCGTCTTCGATTGCGTGGCGATCGGCGCGGTGGCCATCGCGGCCGGCGTGATGCCGAAGCCAGCGAGTGCGACGACCTTGTCGTTCACCACCAGTTCCTGCGCCAGGCGGCGCGTGGTGTCGGGCACGGTGGCGTCGTCCTTCAGGATCACCTCGACCTTGCGGCCGGCGATCAGGCCGCCGTTCTGCGCGAGGTAGAGCTTGACGGCGGCTTCGACCTGCCGGCCGGTGGTGGCCTGCTGGCCCGTCATCGGAAGGATAAGACCGATCTTGATCGGCTCGGTATCGGCCGCGTGGGTGGGCGGGCCGACGAGGCCAAAACCCAAGGTGGTGGCGGCGGCCGCGAAGGCTCGCAAGGTACTGCGCTTGTTCATGAGAAAGTCTCCAGGAAAGGGCTCGGAAGATGGTGCGGGAGTGTGCTGCTGCGGGCAATTGGGGTCAGCCCCGGAAGCGCGGGGGGTTTTCAATCGGGGCGATAGGCGGAATCGAGCACGACACCGCCGCCATGCACACGCGAGACGCAGGCGCACAGACGCTGGTTGCTCTGTTTCTCGTGCGCGCTGAAGAACACGTCGCGGTGATCGATGCTGCCGGTGGCCGAGACGACGTCGACCGCGCACAAGCCGCACTCGCCGCGTTGGCAGTCGTAGAGCGTCTCGACGCCGGCTTCGTTGAGCACGTCGAGCAGGCTGCGTTCGGCCGGCACTTCGAGCCGCAGGCCGTGGCGCGGCAGCTCGACCCAGAAGGGCTGCGCTACATAGCGGCCGCTGTTGCCGAAGGTCTCGAAGCGCAAGTCAGCGGCGGGGCGGCCGGCGGTGGCCCAGGCCTCGCGCAGTGCGTCGAGCAAAGTGATCGGGCCGCAGGCCAGGAGTTGTGCGCGCGGCGCGAGCGCGGCGATCTCGGCGGCGATGTCGAGGCGCTCGCCCGCATCGCTGCAAAAGGTCTTGAGGCGATCTCCGAGCGTTTGCCGCAAGCGGTCGCCATAGACCAGCTCGGCTGCGCTGCGCACGGCGTAGCGCATCTGCACGTTCGCACCGCGCGCGGCGAGCATCTGCGCCATGCCGACGATCGGCGTGATGCCGATGCCGCCCGCGACCAACAGGAACTGCGGCGCGTTGAAACTCAGTTCGAAGTGGTTGTTGGGCTCGCCTATCGACAGCTCGCTGCCGGTCTCCAGGCCCCACATGAACCGCGAGCCACCGCGGCTCGGTTGTGCGCGTTTGACGGCGATGCGGTAGGCGTCGTCGCCCGGCACACCGACCAACGAATACGAGCGCGTTTCCTCGCGGCCATCGACCTCGACGCGAACGTCGAGGTGGCTGCCGACGCTCCAGGGTTTGACGCCGCCTTCGGGGCGGATCTCGAACTCGCGCACGGTCGCGCTCAGGTCGCGATGTGCGCGCACGTTGGCGGGGTGCCAGTCTTGGTTGTTGCGCATGGTCTTGGAGGATCGACGTGCAGTGTCAACGGCCCACGCGGCGGCGGATCAGGCTCGCGCCCGGCAGCAGTTGCAAGGTCTTGTGGCTTTGCAGCGCATGCCGCAAATTGCTGTGGGCGATGCGCGCGTGTTCGCGCATCAATGCTTCGGCGCGCGCACCTTCGCGCTGCGCGATCGCCTCGACCACGCTGCGGTGCTGCTGCTGCGCGACCACCAGCACATCGCGTGCATCCGGCCCAGTGGAGCGGGCCATCACGAAGCCGTTGGGCGAAGCGAAGGGCAAGGTCGCCGCGCGTTCGATGTGGCGCGCCACCAGGGCGCTGCCCGACATCTCGGCGAGCAGGCGGTGAAAGCGTGCGTTCTGGTCGACGTAACCGCTGAACGACTCTTCGGTCAACGAGGCTTGCGCCAGCAGCGCATCGATCTCGTCCAGGCAATCGCGCATCTCGGCCATCAGCACCGGGCTCACGCCGCGCTCGGCGGCCAGCCGCGCGGCCAGGCCTTCGAGCGTGCCACGCAGTTCGATGGCTTCGTGGATGTCGGCTTCGGAAAAGTCCTTCACCATGAAGCCGCCGTTCGGCAGCGCTTCGAGCAGACCTTCTTCCTGCAGACGCACCAGCGCCATGCGGATCGGCGTTCGTGACGCGCCGAGCCGTTCAACGAGGGCGAGTTCGGCAATGCGCACGCCGGGCTTGATCTCGCCGCCGACGATCAACTCGCGCAGTCGCAACTGCACCCTCACAGTTTGTGAGGTGGCCGCGCCATCTTCCGGCGCCTTCGCGATGGGAACGGCGAGCGTCATGCTGCGCTGCGCAGAGGGATCACCCGCTTCGGGCCGGCAGGCGCGGTCTCGGCCGCGACCATCTTGTCGATCAGCTTGCGTGCCCACATCGAACCGGCGTCGATGTTGAGGTTGTAGAAGGTGTAGCCCGGGCGCTCGTTGATGGCTTGCTGCTGGGCTTCGAGGATCAGTTCGTCCTCGCGGAAGATGCGCGCCACACCTTCGCGCAGGTCGTGCGTCAGACGCTGTTCGCCGAGCGAATAGTTGCGCGCGAAGGCCCAGAAGTAGTGGCAGGTGGTTTCAGTTTCAGGCGTGATGGTGTTGAGCACGAAACCGTTCACGCCCTGCGAGCGGTCGCCCGCTTTCGCGCCGGTGCCGGCGGGCGCCACGCCCACGTCGATGGCGATCGTGCATGGCGCTTCGAAACGGATGATCTGCCAGCGGTCGACCGGGCCGTCGTAGCCCTTCACCTGGCGGATCTGGCCGCCCCAGAACGGCGGCGGCTCGATGTTTTCCATCCAGCGTGTCACGGTGGCGGTGCGGTCGCCATGCGTCGCGACGAAGGGCGCTTCGGCGAGCGCCGCCTGGCCGATGCTGGAGCCATGCACGAAGGTCTCGTGCGTCAGGTCCATCAGGTTGTCGAGCACGAGGCGGTAGTCGCACTTCACGGTGATCAGCTTGCCGTCACCGGCCCAGGCCGGGTCGTCGTTCCAGTGCAGGTCGGGCACCTTCGAGGCGTCGGCCAGGGTCGGATCGCCGGGCCAGACCCAGATGAAGCGGTGTTTCTCCAGCACCGGAAACGCTCGCACGCAGGCTGAAGGGTTGATGGTCTCCTGCGAAGGCATGTGGGTGCAGCGGCCGTCGCCGTCGAACACCAGGCCGTGGTAGCCGCAGGTGATCTGGTCGTTCGCGAGCGTGCCTTTCGACAAGGGCAGCAGGCGGTGCCAGCAGGCGTCTTCGAGCGCGACGACGCTGCCATCGACTCGGCGGTACATGACGATCTTTTCGCCGCAGATCGTGCGGCTCAGGAGCGCGCCCTTGACTTCGACGTCGTAGGCTGCGGCATACCAGGCGTTGAGTGGGAAGGTCTTCATGCGGCACCTCGATGAATACGTGATGTATACAGAAATGGAGTTTGCCAACTGAAAATTGACTGAAATAGCGGGTATTCCCTGATATTTTGAAGATCGATGTATTCATAGCCTCGTTAAATCCGCGCACTATGATCCCAGCGCGCGCCTCACCTCGAAGGCGCATCACCCGCCTGGAGACCGCATGAGCACACGCCCCCACCCGCCGTTTCGCGCCGACCACGTCGGCAGCTTCCTGCGCCCGAAGCGCCTGCTCGACGCGCGTGACCAGCACCAGAAGGGCGAGTTGTCGAAAGAAGGTTTGCGTGCAGTGGAAGACGACGCGATTGCCGAGATCGTGAAGTTCCAGGAAGACGTGGGCCTGCAAAGCATCACCGACGGCGAGTTCCGCCGCACCTACTTCCACATCGATTTCCTGGAGCAGCTGGGCGGCGTGAAGGCCGACATCCCGATGACGGTGCTCAAGCCCGACGGCGTGAAGGAACTCGCCCCGCCGGTGATGCGCGTGACCGACAAGGTGCGCCACGTGAAGGACATCCAGCGCGCCGATTTCGAGTACCTCAAGAGCCGCATCTCGCCGGGCAAGACGGCGAAGGTGACGATTCCCTCACCGACGATGCTTCACTTCCGCGGCGGCCGCGCCGGCATCAGCCGCGAGCACTACCCGGACCTCGAACCCTTCTACCAAGACGTGGCGAATGCGTATGGCGACGAACTGCGCTCACTCGCCGCGGCCGGCTGCACTTATGTGCAGATGGACGACACCAACCTCGCTTACCTCTGCGACGACAAGATGCGCGAAGCCGCACGCGGCCGCGGTGACGACCCGGACGAACTGCCGTACCGTTACGCCAGCTTCATCAACCGCGTGGTCGCGCAAAAACCCGCCGGCATGACACTCGCCGTGCACCTGTGCCGCGGCAACTTCAAGAGCACCTGGGCGGCACAGGGCGGCTACGAGCCGGTGGCCGAGGCGCTGCTCTCCGAGATGGGCGTGGACGGCTACTTTCTCGAATACGACGACGCGCGCAGTGGCGACTTCAAGCCCTTGCGCTTCTTGCCGAAGGGCAAGACGGTCGTGCTCGGTTTGGTGACCACCAAGCTCGGGCAACTGGAGTCGAAGGACGACATCAAGCGGCGCATCGACGAGGCGTCCAAGTACGTCTCGCTCGACCAGTTGTGCCTGTCACCGCAATGCGGCTTTTCGAGCACGGTGCACGGCAACGACATTGCGGTCGAGGCGCAGCGGGCCAAGCTGCGGCTGATCGTGGAGGTGGCGCAGGAGGTTTGGGGCTAGATCTCGGGCAGCCAGACCTGCATGCGATTCGGCCCGCGGTTGTTCCAGAGAAAGTACGGGATCGCCGTCAACGTGGCCGGGCGCGTGTCGAACGGTCGGTTCGCATAGAGCGGGGCTGCGGCGGCGCCGGCACCCGCCTCACCGGCCTCGGCCACGACCGTCACGATGCCGTCGAACAGGTCCGCGCGTGTCACCGCATTCAACGCGGAATCGCGCGGAAGCCTGAGCAAGCCAAGCGTCGCCTGCGGATGATCGATCTGCTCGACACAGTAGAGCAGCGGGCCGCGCCGCAGGGCGACCCGGCCCACGTCGGCCTGCACGAGCGGGTTGGCGTGCACGCGCTCCACCGGCATCGGCAGTTCGAGCTCGACCACATCGCCGGCCTGCCAGGTCCGGTCGAGTTCGATGTACCCGCGTTGCACTTCGGGTGTCGGTAGTTCCTGCCCTTGGACCTTCACGCTGGCCGAGCGGGCCCAGCCCGGAATCCTGAGTTTCAAGGTGAAGCGGGTCGGCGCATCCGGATCGATCGAGATCTTCACGCTGCCTGACCACGGATAGTCGGACTCCTGGCGAAGCCGGACGGTGCGCTCGCCGAGCGTCAGCGAAGTGCTGGAGCTGCCATACAGATGCACCGCTACTGCGTCAGAGCCGACCGAATAGAAGTAGCCGCCGACCGAGGCCACGAGGCGCGAGACATTCATCGTGCAGCAGGGGCAGGGATGCCACTTCCAGCGCACGTGCGAGCCGTCGCTCGCGAGAGGGTTTTGATAGAAGTAGTGCGTGCCGTCGCGTGACAGGCCGGACAGCGCGCCGTTGTACAGCGCGGTCTCGAGCACGTCCGCGTAACGGCCATCGTTGTCAAGATGCAGCATGCGCTGCGCCCAGAAGATCAGCGCCACCGATGCGCAGGTCTCGGCGTAGGCGGTCTCGTTCGGCAGGTCGTAGTCCTGCGTGAAACCTTCGTTCGACGACGACGGGCCGATGCCCGCCGTGACGTACATCCGCTTCGTCGTCACGTGATCCCACAGCCGCTCGCAGGTCTGCTTCAAGGAGTCGTCGGCGAGCTCGGCCGCCAGATCGGCCATCGCCGAATACATGTACATCGCCCGCACGGCGTGGCCAACGACCGTGCGCTGCTGGCGCACCGGCATGTGGGACTGGCTGTACTCGTAGGTCGAGAACCAGTAGGCGGCAGGATCCTCGCCGCGGGCGCGGGCCTCGACGTCGAAGTAGTGCGGCGCGGTGTGGCCGCGCTCGTTGATGAAATACGCCGCGAGTTCGAGGTACTTGCGTGTGCCGGTCGCGCGGTACAGCTTCATCAGTGCCAGCTCGATCTCCTGGTGCCCGCAATAACCGCGCTTCTGCCCCGGGCCCGGGCCGAACACCTCGGCGATGTGATCGACGTAGCGGCACAGGATGTCGAGCAGGCGGCGCCGGCCGGTGGCCTGGAAGTAGGCGAGTGCACCTTCCAGCAGGTGGCCGGCGTTGTAGAGCTCGTGCCGGTCGCGCAGGTTGGTCCAGCGTTTGTCGGGTTCGCGGCCGATGTACCAGCAGTTCAGATAGCCGTCGGGCAGTTGCGCCTGCGCAAGCCAGTCGGTGATCTCGTCGATGCGCGCCTCGGTCTGCGTATCGCGGCGGTGGGCGAGCACGTAGCTGGCGGATTCGATCCATTTGCCGACATCGGAATCCCAGAACACCTGCATCGACAGGCCGTGCGCGCCGGGCGGGATGCGCAGCGGCGGCGGGGGAACGGGAATCGTCAAGGATTCGAGGATGCCGGTCTCGCGCAGGAGTTCGTACTGGCTGGGAATCGTGCGCGTCAGCACGGTCTCGAGCCGCTCGCGCCAGAACCTGCCCTCGATGGCCACGTCCGTGAACCGAACCGGTGTGTAGCTACGCATGATGGGGTGGCCTCCGCCTTCAGGTTGGGGGTTGCGGCGCGCCGCACGAGGCGCGCACGACCAGGCTGCACGGCAGCCGATGCACGCCGGTGTGGCGCTTGCCGGCAATCAATTCGATCAGGCGCCTGCCCGCCTCGCGACCGAGTTCCTTCAGGTTCATGTCGATCGTGGTCAAGGGCGGGCGCGTGGCTTCCGCGATGATTCGCCAGTTGTCGAAGCCGACGACCGACACGTCGTCCGGAACGGTGACGCCTCGCTCGCGCAGACCGTCGATAACGCCCCGGGCGATCTGGTCGTTGCCGCAGAAGATGGCGTCGGGTGCAGCGCGATCAGCGTCGAACAGGCGCTGCAAGGCATCGCGGCCCCAGGCCTCCGACCACTCGCCGGTCAGCACCGGCGCCGCATCGTCGGCGACCCCGGCTTGGGCAAGCGCCTCCTGGTAACCGGCGCGGCGCAGGCGCACGGCCTCGAAACGTTCCGGGCCGGTCACGTGGGCGATGCGCCGCCGCCCGAGCCGAATCAGATGGTCGGCGGCCAGGAACGCGGCACCCTCGTCGTCGGGCAGCAGGCAAAGGGCATCCGGCGCATCGGTCTGGGAGAACGCATAGATCACCGGCAGGCCCGCCACCGCGACGCGCAGCGGCTCGCGCCGGTCGGCCCGGCGCCCGGTGACGACGATGCCATCGACACGCTTGCCCAGCAGCGATTCGACATGCCGGGCCTCGCGCTGCGGATCGTCGGTGGCATTGCACATGAAGACCGAGATGCGGCTGTCGCTCAGGCACTCTTCCAGGCCCTCGACGATGGGCATGCCGAAGCGGCCGAAGCTGTCGTTCGAGATGACACCCACCGTGAACGACTGGCCGCGGTGCAGGCTGTGCGCGAGGTCGTTCGGCCGGAACGACAGTTGTTGCGCGCTGGCCATCACCCGAGCGCGTGTTTCGGGCCGCAGCTGGCCGGTGCCGTTCAAGGCCTTCGAGGCGGTGCCGATGCTGACGCCGGCGAGTTGCGCCACGTCGCGAATGGTTGGAACCGCGCTCGCGCTGCGGCGGCGTGTGTCGCTCACTTGATGGCGCCGCTCAGGAAGCCGGATACATAGTGCTTGTGCAGCAGCAGATAGATCGCCAAGCACGGCAGGACCGACACGACGACACCGGCCTGCAACGCCCCCCAGTCCACCGCACCGAAGTGCCCCTGGCGCACACCGACCAGCATGATCGGCACGGTGAAGCGGGTTTCGTTGCCCATGAAGATCAGCGCCGCGATGAACTCGTTCCACGAGGTGACGAAGGCGAACAGCACCAGCGTGACGAGCGCCGGGCGCGAGAGCGGCAGCAGAATTCGCCACAGAATCTGGAAGCTGCTGCAGCCGTCGATGAGCGCCGCCTCTTCGAGGTCGCGCGGCACGGCTTCGAAGCTGCTGCGCATCACGTACACGCTGAACGGCAGTTGCAGCACGGTGTGCACGATCGCGAGGCCCAGATGCGAGTTCGCGAGGCCGAGCGCACTGAACATCAGGTACAGCGGCGTCAGCAGCGCCTGGTACGGCACCATCATTCCCGACAGCAGGATGAGGAAGACCGTCTCGCGCGCCGGAATGCGAAAGCGTGCGAGACCGTAGCCGGCGGGAACGGCGAGCACCAGGCACAGCACGATGGTCAGGAAGGCGACGGCGAAGCTGTTGAACAGGTAGGTGCCCAGGCCCGCCTGGTAGCGCAGCACCTTCAGGTAGTTCTCGAGGCTGAGCGTCGAGGGCAGGTAATGCGGAGGCACGGCCGACGCCTCCGCCGCCGTCTTGATCGACGACAGGAAGGTCATGACGAGCGGGAAGAGCATCAAGGCGATCACGGCGAGGCAGATCACCGCGATACCGATCGGCGTGCGCCTGCCCGTCATGCGTCCGCCCTGCCCCGCGCGGCCACGATCTGGCATGCCGACGCGACCACGATCATCAACAACAGCAGCACCGACAACGCGGCCCCGTAACCCTGCTTGAAGTACACGAACGAGTTCTGGTAGATCCAATACACCGAGGTGAAGGTCGCACTGCCCGGCCCGCCGGCCGTCATGATGTAGAACTGGTCGAACGCGAGCATCGAGCCGATGGCGCTGATCAGCGTGGTCAGCAGCAGCGTGCGGGCCGTCAATGGCAGCGTGATGTAGCGCACGCGCTGCCAGTAACCGGCACCGTCCATCGTCGCCGCTTCACGCACGTCTTCGCCGATGCGCTGGATGCCGGCGAGGAACAGGATCATGCCGAAGCCGATCACCTTCC
The DNA here is from genome assembly GCA_025361845.1 of Rhizobacter sp. Taxonomy (GTDB): domain Bacteria; phylum Pseudomonadota; class Gammaproteobacteria; order Burkholderiales; family Burkholderiaceae_C; genus JANYJL01. Next base: position 23,026 of record JANYJL010000266.1, on the reverse strand, counting down.
ACACCACCGACAGGATCACCGCCCACAGGCCACGCTGCGCATCGACGAACCAGACCGGGGGCTGCGCCACGAGCCCCAGGTCGTGCAGCAGGCGGCCGACCAGGCCGACCTGCTCGTCGAGCAAACCGAACCACAGGATGCTGGAACTGCCGAGGCCGATCACCACCGGCAGGAACACCACCGCCCGCGTGATGCGGGCCAGGCGCCCCGGCCGCGCCGCAAGCAGCGCCAGCAGGAAGCCGCCGACCATCAGGATCGGCGTGATGAAGAGCGTGTACTCGACAGTGAAGCCGAGCGCGTGCCAGAAGGTCTCGTCACGAAAGGCCTTCAGGTAGTTGTTCCAGCCGACAAACGACTCGCCGCCGAGCAGCGAGGCATTGGTCATCGACATCATCACCAGCCGCACCAGCGGATAGGCGACGAAGGCCGCGACGAACAGCAGCGCCGGAGCAGCGTAAAGCAGCCCGACCCAGCGCCGCGGCACGATGGGAAACCTCATTCGGCCGCGATGTCCTTCATCTTCGCCCGGGCCTTCGTGATCGCCTCGTCGACCTTGCCCTCGAACACCGCGCTCTGGATCATCTGGATCCACGGCGACGCGTCACTGTTGACCATGTCGTTGAAGTGAAAGACCCAGGGCACGTAGCCGATGCCGATGGCCTTCGCCGTCGTCACGACACGCGGTTCCGACTGGAAGTACTTGTTGTTCGCCAGATCGGTGCGGGACGGCAGGATGTTGTTCTTCGCCAGGCCCTCCAACTGGGCTTCGTCCGACAACTCCCAGTGGATGAACTGCAAGGCGAGCGCCGCGTGTTTGCTGCCCTTCGGGATCGCGACGACGTCGCCACCGACGAAGGCCGAGACCTGGCCCTCCTTGATGCCGGGCAGGAAGCCGACGCCGAAGTCCATGGTCGGCGCTTCCTTCTTCAGGTCGGCGATCAGGAAACCGCCGGCGCCCTGCATGCCGATCTTGCCGGTCTTGAAATTGGCGACGAAGTTCGAGCCGTTGTCCGACTGCGCGCTCTTCGGAATCAGCCCCTCGGTCCACATGTCGCGGAACAGTTGCAGCACTTCCTTGATACCGGGGCCGGCCAGCGGCTCGTCGGTCGCGCTCGCCGGAAGGATCTTCGCGCCCGAGGCCACCATCATCGGCGAGGTCGTGAAGATGTTGCAGCCGGGGCAGGCGCCGGAGAAGTAGAAGCCGTACACATCCGGCCCCAGCGCGTGGATCTTCTTCGCGTAGTCATGAATCTGCGCCAGGCTCTTGGGCGGCTTCTCGGGGTCGAGGCCGGCTTTGCGGAACAGGTCCTTGTTGTAGATGATGATCGAGACGTCGGGTGTGAACCCGGTCCCGTACATGCGGCCCTTGTAGGTCGCCAGGTCGCTGAAGGCTTTCGCGACCTTGCCGAAATTCGGATCGGCCTTCATCGAATCCGTGACGTCGGTCAGCAGGCCGGCGCGCATGAAATCCGGCATGTAGATCAGGTCGAAAGACACGAGGTCCGGAACGTCGCCCGCCTTGACGCCGGTGGCGAGTTTGGACACGACCTGGTTGTCCGGAATGACGGTCAGCGCGATCTTGTCGGCGTGACCGGCGTTCCACAGATCGGTGAGCCGCTGAGCCGCGTTGGCGCCGCTGGCGCGCACCCACATGCTCAGGTTCTCCGCCGCCGCGACCGACGATGAAAAGAGCGCGGCACAGGCCAGCAGGCCCGCGGCGAGCGCGCGGTGTGTGAGGTTCATTTCTCTCATGTCTCCATCCTTTTTTGTAGGCCAGCAACGCTCCCGACCGTCGAGCAGACCGGTTGCGCGGGAATTCGGCGCATGTCCGCCCTGCCGGATTGGGCGGTTGCGACGCAAGGAAAAGCTTTTCTCAATTCGCTCTGAACGCCCTGAAAATGACGAGCGCTGGGCTGGCGAAGACCCACATTCTGACTCGGTAAGCGCCAATTCAGGTCAATTTATACCAAGGAAAAGGGTTTCCGGCAACGAAATCGTCTGGCACTTTCAGGCAATCGGATGGCGCAGCACAAGCGCGCCGCCGGCCGCGGCGAAGGGGTGAGCGGCCTGCGCTTCGACACACTCGGCCGCTGAGCCCTCTACCCGGCCCGCGTCGCGCCGGCCTTGCGCTGGCGCTTTTCTTCGTAGAGCAAGGTGTCGGCAGACTCGAAGAGCCGGTCCAGCTGCGCGGCGTCGCTCACCTCGACCGGCGCGAACCCGACACTCAAGGCGATCTTCCAATCGTTTGCAGTGCCCTCGTTGAACTCGGCAATGTGCCGCTCGATGCGAGCGCGGACGGTGGCGATCGCATCGTAGGGCAGGTGCTCACTCAACACGGCGAACTCGTCGCCGCCCATGCGTGCGATCAGGTCGCCCTCACGGAACGAGCGGCGCAGGACCTCTGCGATCGCGACGATCGCCGCGTCGCCCGCCACGTGACCGAAGTTGTCGTTGATGGTCTTGAGCCCGTCCATGTCGCCCACCATCAACAGCAGGGGCTTGGCGCCATGCAGGCACTTGCCTGCGGCGCCGTTCTGGAAGCCGCGCCGGTTCAAGAGGCCCGTCAGCTCATCGTGTTCGGACAATGCCGAGAGGTACTGGTTGGTGGTCTGCGCGCGGTGCAGGTCCTTGCTCAGGAGTTCACGGGTCCGATCGAGCTCGCCCATCACGATGGCACTGGTCACGACGTTGGAAACAACCTCGCGCAGTTGTTCGATCGATACCGCGTACGGCTGCGAGACGTCCAGGATCAACAGGCCGTGATGCTCGTTCTGCCGGAACAGCGGCACCACCGCATAGACCGCACCGCCCGGCTCGTGAAACAGCGGCATGGGTGTCAACTGCTGCACCGGGAAACGCTCGTAGTCCGCGGCGACGAGCGCTTTGCCATCGCGAATGCCGAGCACCATCTGAGCCTTGGGTGGAAGCTGGCAATCGTTCCAGTGCGTCATCTGGCCGACAGATTCGTACAGCACCAGGTAGGCGTTGTTCGCGCCGAGCGAGATCAGCCCGGCACGCAAGGACGCGACGATGTTGCCCAACGCGAATTCAGACCCACCCGAAAAACTGCGCCGCAGCACCATCGACATCAGCCACGACGGGTAGATCCGGTCCATGAAGTGCGCATTGATCTGCATGCGGTCGTCGTCGATCAACCAGCTCTGCGCCTCGAAAAGCACCCGGGTTCTCTCGAGCGCGTCGGCCTGCCCCTTCGATTCGGCATACAGATGCATCAGCATGCGCCGAAGGTCGTTGGTGTCGAAGCCGCTGGCGCGGTAGCTCGCGCCGATCTCGGCCAGAGTCTTTCCGAACGGGGCTGCGGCGCCCGCGAGCGCGCTCTCCAAGGCCTGGCGCAATTGCTCGAGCGCCGGCTCGGCGAGCTGGGGGCGTTCCCAGTTCCGGGCATGCGCAGCGGTGCTGCGCGCATCGAAGCAGCCGCAAGAGCGGCGGCGCAACAAGCGCGACGGAAACACCGTCTGCGCAGGAATCGTTTCGCCCTGGAGGCGGCGAACCAGCAGTTGCAGCCCGCACCTTGCCTGCTCGGCGATGTCCTGCCGGACCGAGGTGAGCGGCGCCGAGTTCGGAATGTCGGAGGCCAGATCGTCATAGCCGACGATCGCAATGTCCTCGGGCACACGCACGCCGTGCTCCTGGAAGGCCATCATGGCTTCCAGCGCCATCGCATCGTTGGCGGCCACGAGCACTTGTGGCAAGGGGCCGGCGGCGATCAACGCCAGCGCCGCGGCGCGCCCGTCGGGCCGCAGGAAGCGCCCCGAGAGCACCAGCGCCGGATCCACCGCCACCCCGGCGGCCAGGTGGCGTGCGTGGAAGGCGGCCAGTCGCTCCTCGGCATCCAGGTTGTCCTCCGGTCCGCCGACGTAGGCCATGCGCCGATAACCGTGGTCGTGGAGCAGGTGGTCGAGCAGTTCGGTCATGCCACTCGTGTTGTCCGGCTTGACAATCGGGATGCCCTGGGAGGCGCCCCCCACGCTGACGATCGGGATGTCGCCGAATTGCGCGAAGAACGCAGCCAGATCGTCCTGGGAAATCTTGCCGCGCAAGGTATCGGTGAAGCTGAGCAGGCCGGCCAGGCCCATCTGCGCCGCGAGCGGGTACAGGATGTTGAACTCGCGCAGATAGCCGCTGTCGGTACCCAGGCGATTGCCGGGGAAGCAGAGCAGGCGGACCTTGAACTCCGTGGCGGCCAGGCGCAAGGCGCGGATCGCCACCGCATCGTAGATGCTGTCGAATTCAAGAAGCAGAACACCGATGACGGGAAGCGACACCCTGAACCTCTCGACGTGCCCACCCATCCCGGGCGCGGCGATGCTACACCGGCCTCTGTCAGGAAGCGTGGCTCAACGCGTCAGCTCCTCCGGCAGCGCCTCGGCCAGGAAGTCGTAGACCCGCCGCACGAGGCGGTTGGAGCGGATCTCGCGGTGCACCGCCAGCCAGCACGGCAGGCTCGGAATCTCGAGCATCGGCAGCAGGGCTGTCACGCCGGGCCAATGGCGGATGTTGTAGTGCGCGACGAAGCCGATGCCCGCGCCTGCCGCGACGAGGCGGCCGTAGGCGACCTGGTCGTCGGTGCGCACGGCGAAGTGCTCGCGCGTCAGCACCACGCCCAGGCGGGCGAAGCCGCGCTCGATGGTGTCGTCGCGGTCGTAGCCGATCAGCCGGTGCCGCACCAGATCGGCCGGCGTGCGCGGCGTGCCGGCGCGTTTGAGGTAACTGCGGTGCGCAGCCGCGACGATGGGCACCTCGCCGAGCTTGCGCGCCACGAGCGAGCTCTGAACCGGCCGCACCATGCGCACGGCGATGTCGGCCTCGCGCCGCAGCAGGTTGCTGAGCTGGTTGGTCGCCACCAGCTCGATCGCAATGCCCGGCTCCGCGACCTGCAGCGCGGCGATCACCGGCGGCAGCAGCCAGGTCGAGGCGACCGTGCTGCTGGTGATGCGCACGGTGCCGGTTTCGGCGCTGCGCGAGGTGGCCAAACCGCGTGAGAGCGCCAAAGCGCCCGCCTCCATCTGGCGCGCTGCGTCGGCGATGGCCAGCGCGGCGGCGGTGGGCGTGACACCGCGGCCGGTGCGCTCGAACAGCGGCGCGCCGAGCTGCGCCTCCAGCTCGGCGACATGCCGGCTCAGCGTGGGCTGCTGCGCGTTCAGGCGCCGGGCGGCGCCCATCAGGCTGCCGGCGTCGAGCACCGCCAGAAAGCTCTTCACGAGCGCCCAGTCGAAACGGTCGAGTCGATCTTGTGCCATGCAAAAGTGTATGGCTGTCTTGCAGACTTAGGCAATTGCCGGATGAGTCGCGTCTGACGAAACTCACGTCACCCCATCCACAGGAGTCCGACATGAACACCCTTCGTCCCCTTCCCGGCACCCGCCCCACCGTGCTGATCCTCGGCGCCAACGGTCGCTTCGGCGCTGCCGCAGCGCTGACCTTTGCTGCCGCAGGCTGGCGTGTGCTGGCCCAGGTGCGCCGCGCACCGTCGGGCGAACTCGCCCGCGTCACCGAGCCAGTGACGCTCGCACTCACCGACACCGCCGGGCTGGTGCGCGCCGCGGCCGGTGTCTCGGTCGTGGTGCATGCGGTGAACCCGCTCTACACGCGCTGGGAGACCGAGGCGATGCCGGCCTTGCGCGCCGGGCTCGATGTGGCTGAGGCCCTAGGCGCGCACTTCATGCTGCCGGGCACTGTCTACAACTACGGGGCGCAAATGCCGAGCCTGCTGAGCGAGGACACGCCGCAGCGCCCGAGCACGCGCAAGGGCGAGATCCGCGTGGCGATGGAGGCGCTGATCGCGCAGCGCGCCGCGGCCGGGCGCTTCACCGCGAGCGTGCTGCGTGCTGGCGACTTCTTCGGTGCCGGCACCGGCAACTGGTTCGATCAGGCGATCGTGAAATCGCTGGGCGCCGGCAAACTGGTCTACCCCGGCCCGCTCGATATTCCGCACGCCTGGGCCTACCTGCCCGATCTGGCGCGGGCCTTCGTTCGCGTGGCGCAGCAGCCCACGCATGCGGCGTTCAGTTGCTGGAACTTCGAAGGCCACAGGCTCACCGGCACCGAGTTGTTGGCGGGCATCGAGGCGGCGGCCGAGGGCCTGGGCATCGCACCGGCGCGCGGCTTTCGCCATGGCGGCCTGCCCTGGGGTGTGATCCGCGCGCTCGGCCTCGTGGTGCCGACCTGGCGCGAGTTGGCTCGCATGTCCTACCTCTGGCGTGTGCCGCATGCGCTGGACGGTCGGCGCCTGGCCGCCCTGCCCGGCCCGGCGCTCGCCGCCACACCGCTCGCGACGGCCTTGCGGGACTCGCTGCTCGCACTCGGGCTGGGCCCCATCAGCACACCCCAGTTGGCGCGCTGAGCATCTCCGCGCACATCAATCGACCTTCCTTTGGAAAGGCTCTTTGCGCATTGGCTTGGTGATGATCGGGAGCGCCGAGGGCCAAAGAGAGAAGGGACGCGGGCGGCGTGCGAAGGCGACCCAACCGGTCGGTGGCGCGGAACCAACCGAGGTAGCTGGCGAGGTAAGAGGTGGCCACGCCATGGAAGCGGCGCATCCATTCCTTGAGCCGCCCGTGATGGGCGTTGACGTTCCGGAGATGCCAGGGGCCCTGGACGCGTGCGCCACTGGTCATATTGAGCGGGCGGTGCTCGACGCCGATCTGGCGCGCTGCCGCCGCCAGGGCCGAGCTGCCATCCGTACACAGCAGCGCGTCGGGGGCCAACACCGGCGCGAGCACGGCCACAAGCTGCGCCCGGTCTTCCCTCCTCGGGATGAGGTCCGTGCTGGTGCCCGAGCGGTCTCGCACGACCAGCACGGGGACATGGTCCTCGGACGTGCCGCGGGCGGAGGACTTGCCACCGCGTCGACGGGGTTGGCGGCCCGCGGGGCGCTGGCCCTTGCTTGAGCACAGGATGAAGGTCTCATCGGCCCGGACCGCCCAGACCTTGAGACTCAATCTCTCATCCCACAGGCTCATGGCGTGAGCCTGTCCCTGCTCAATGCGCAAAGAGCCATCACAAAGCCGGCGCGGAGCAGCCGCATGCTCGGCAAGCGGCTCATCGCCACCTAGCTCGGTCAGTTGGAGTCCAAGTACGACATCGCGGTGGAGGCACAACGGGCGAAGCTGCGTTTGATCGTCGAAGTGGCGCAGGAGGTGTGGGGCTAAGCCGCGCCGTCCGGCGCGGTGAGCACCATGCGGTAGCCCCGGCCGGGCAAGGTCTGGATCGCCTGCCAACCGAGCTTGCGCCGGATGTTGCAGAGGTGAATCCGGACCGCGTTGCGGGAAGACACCACGCCGCCACGGGCCAGGAAGGCCTCCAGTTCGGCCTCGCCCCAGACCCAGCCGACACGCCAGACCAGGGCCTCGATCACCAGCCACTCCCGAGGTGTCATCTCGATCGTGCGCGCACCGAGTAGCACGCGCCGTTCCGCGACATTGATGTCCAAGGCATCGCTGCCGTCGGGAGGAGCGGTCATGGTCGAATTTCCACGAGGCAAGGCCTCGGGAGGATCACCTGCCCGAGGCCCTGGCCACACCCGAATGCTACTTCGCGCTCGTGATGTAGGCCGCCAGGTCCAGGCGGTTCTGGGTGGTCAACACGCCAACGCTGTTCAAGGACGACATGCTGCCCACGCTGGACAGCGCCGTGTTCAAGCCAGCGACGGTGGCGGCCTTGGTCACGTTGAGCACGTTGTTCTTGACCGTGGCCGTGTGGCAACCCGAACAATAGTTCGTGTACAGGGCCGAGCCCGACGCCACATTGCCAACGGCCGGAGGCGGAGGCGGAGGCGGAGGCGGAGGCGGAGGCGGAGGCGGAGGCGGAGGCGGAGGCGGAGGCGGAGGCGGAGGCGGAGGCGGAGGCGGAGGCGGAGGCGGAGGCGGAGGCGGTGGCGGTGGCGGTGGCGGTGGCGGTGGCGGTGGCGGTGGCGGTGGCGGTGGCGGTGGCGTCACCGCGCCCGTGCCCGCAGACCAGCCACCCATGTCGCCGGCCGCGGGGCCGGTGAAGCTGCCCTTCAGGCTGCCGTCGGCAGCGACCTGCCCGCTGGCGCGGATGAGCACATCACCTTCACCCTTGAAGGTCAGGCTGAGCTTGCCAGTGGCGTCGATCGTGCCATTGACCTCGTAGCCATGGCTCTCGCCGTCGCCCGAACCGGCCTTGCCGAGCGCAGCGATCTTCTTGTTGTACTCGAGCGTCAGCGCGGCCATGTCGGCCTGGTAGCGCGTGGTGCGAGCAGCAAAAGCGGTCTTGAAGATCGCCAGGGCTTCCTTCTGTGCCGCCGTGGCCTTCTTCGTGCCATCCGTGGGCGCACCCGCGGCCAATGCGGCTTTCAAGGTCTTCGCGAGCGCATCGACGTCGGTCTGGTAGACCCCACGCAGCGCGCTCAGCTTGCCAGCCAGTTCATCTTTCAGCGACTGCACCTGGGCGGCCGAGTCGGTGCCGCCGCCCGAAGTGGCAGCAACCGGCACCAGGGTCCCTTCGACCTCCGTGACGCCATCCTCGGTTTCGCTCTTGAGCATCAAGGTGCCGGTGATGCTGCGGCCCGCATCGGGCCCGGCCGTGAAACTCGCTGCGAAGGTGTAGAGCGTCTGCGCCAGCACCGTCTGGCTGCTGACCTCGCCGGAGGTCGACGCGCTCACGCGCAAGGCCATCGCGGTGCTGACCGTGTCGATGCTGACGCCCGTTGCCGCGGTGTCGGCGGCACCGGATGATCCGTTCCCTCCCCCGCATCCATACAGGACGGCGACAGCCACGCTCAGCGCGGTCAGCCTCAAAGCCCTCGATCTGATCCCATTCATGTAGGTTCCTCGTTGAACTATTCGACGGGGCAGGTCGGACAGCGGCAGTCAAACGACCCCACCGCAGACCCACTCGAACTGCGCCAACGAAGACTTGCGAGACACCCGCCGGGCTCCGAAGGCCAGCGGAAGATAGCGACGAAAGGGGTCGCTTGCGCACGTGTATCCCGCGCTATTACCTCGGTAACCACTTCAGCGGCTGCGGGCACAGGGCCTTACTAAGGCATTACTAAGATTTGGTTCGCACGGCGTGACCGCATATACCCCGTCTCAGGCGCCAGCCGCCCCGAACCGGAAGCTCGACACCGTGCCGGTGAAGCCGCCGACCTCGTGATAGACGCACTCGGCGGCTTCGTTCTCGGCCGCGCCCACCGCCACCATCAGCGGGATCAGATGATCCTCGCGCGGGTGTGACAGGCGCGCGCCGGGCGCTTCGGCCCAGCGGCCCAGATGCGCCACACGCTCGGCCGGGCTTGAGTGAAGCAAGGTCTGCTGCAACCATGCATCGAACGCCGCGGACGGCGCATGCGCGGGCGGGCCGAGGCGGCGCAGGTTGTGATAACTCAGGCCGCTGCCGACGATCAGCACGCCTTCGTCGCGCAGCGGTGCGAGAGCACGGCCGAGCGCCACGTGTTCGAGCGGGTCGTAGTTCGCGCGCATCGAGAGCTGCACCACCGGCACGTTGGCCTGCGGGTACATCACGTACAGCGGCACGAAGGTGCCGTGGTCGTAGCCACGCTGCGCGTCGCTCGCCGCAGGAAGACCGGCCGCCTCGATCAGGCCCTTCACACGCAAGGCAAGTTCGGGTGAGCCCGGTGCGTCGTAGTGGATCTGATAAGTGTGGGCCGGGAAGCCGCCGTAGTCGTAGAGCATCGGCGGCTTCGGTGAGGCCATCACGGTGTAGGCCGCTTCTTCCCAATGGCCAGAGATCACGAGCACGGCCTTCGGCGTGACGCCGATCTGGCGCGGCATGTCGGCCAGCGACTCGGCGAGGCCTTTCATCGGCTGGCGCATCTCGTCCATCCATGGCCACGGGCCCCCGCCGTGCGAGATGAAGTAGGTGGGCAGGCGGGTCGCGCTTGTGGTCATGGGGTATCGCCTCAGGATGAAGTCGCCAGCGCGCGGGCAATGCGCTGGCGCGGAACCGTGGTGCGCGGCACGCGGCCACCGAACCACGAACGGACATCTTCGTCGAGCCCGATGCCGTGCATGTAGTTGTACAGCGCCTTCTTCAGGGCCACACCGAGCACGTCGTGATCAACACCGCTCGGGTCATGGAAGCCGATGTCGTTCTTCGCGAAGCTCACCGGCGGCAGCGTCGCGAGCGTCACGCCGTACTCTGCCGGGTTCTTGCCGACCGGCGAATGCACCGTGCAGGCGAACCGGTGGAAGAAGCCGGACTGGATGCAGCCGGCTTCGAACAACTGGCGCACGTATTCGAGCGCATCGACCGTGTCTTGCACCGTCTGGGTCGGGAAGCCATACATCAGGTAGGCGTGCACCAGGATGCCGGCGTCCGAGAACGCCCGCGTCACACGCGCCACCTGTTCGACCGAGACGCCCTTCTTCATCAGCTTGAGCAAGCGGTCCGAGGCCACCTCGAGCCCGCCGGAAATCGCGATGCAGCCGCTGTCGGCGAGCTGCTGACAGAGCTCGGGCGTGAAGGATTTTTCGAAGCGGATGTTGCCCCACCAGCTGATGGCCAGCCTTCGTTTTTCCAGCTCGACGGCGAGCGCCTTCAAGGCCTTCGGCGGCGCGGCTTCGTCGACAAAATGAAAGCCGGTGTTGCCGGTCTCGCGCACGATCGCCTCGACACGATCGACCAAGGTCTCGGCCGTGGCCGCGTCGTAACGCGAGATGTAGTCCAGGCTCACGTCGCAGAAGCTGCACTTCTTCCAGTAGCAGCCGTGCGCCACCGTCAGCTTGTTCCAGCGCCCGTCGGACCACAGGCGATGCATCGGGTTCAGCATGTCGAGCAAAGACAGGTAGCGGTCGAGCGGCAGCCCGTCCCAGGTGGGCGTGCCGACATCGGAGAACGGAATGTCGGCCTCGCGGATGTCGGTGTAGCGCACCACGCCGTCCACGCGCATGAACGTACGCACGAGCCGCGCCGCCGAACGCTTGCCACGGAAGTGCTCGAGCAGCGCGAGCACGGGCCGCTCGCCGGCATCGAGCGTCACCGCGTCGAAGTAGTCGAACACACGCGGTTCGTTCAACTCGCGCAACTCGGTGTTGACGAAACCACCGCCGAGCACGGTGCGGATGTGCGGGTGCCGCGCCTTGATCGTCTGCGCGATGCGGAAGGCCGCATACACCGCGCCGGGGAAGGGCACCGAGATCAGCACCACGTCAGGCGTGTGCGTGGCGATCGCATGCAGCGCCAGGCCTTCCAGCGTGCGGTCGACGAGGTTCGGCTGCGCGGCCAGCGCCTGCGCCAGCGGCTCGAAACTCGGCTGGCTCATCGCCAGTGATTCGGCATAACGCACGAACTCGAAACGCGGATCGACCGCGTCGCGCAGCACATCGGCCAAGTCGTTCAGGTACAGCGTGGCCAGGTGCCGCGCGCGGTCTTGCTGGCCGAGGGAGCCGAAGGCCCAGGCGAGCGGATCACCGCCTTCCGGATCGTCGGGGTCGACGTAGACATCGAGCGAGGCGAAGCGCGGGCCTTCGGGCAGAAAGAAGCGCGAAGCGATGCGATGTGCAAGCGTCGGGTCTCGGCCTTGCAGGAAGGCGAGCGTCGGCGTGATCGTCGAGGCGTAGCGCTCGAACTCGGCATCGAAGGCAGCGACAAGTGGGGTGCGCCTTTCGGCGGGTAAGGCATGGATGCACTCGCGCACCGCCCGCAGGCCAGTCGGTGAAAACAGTTCGAGCACCAAGGCCAGCGCCAGGTCCGCCTGCACCGCGGCCAGGCTGCGCGAACGCAGAAAGCCAGTCAGGTAGGCCGTGGACGGGTAAGGCGTGTTGAGCTGCGTCATCGGCGGGATGACGGCGAGAACGCGGTGGGAGCTGTTCATGAGGTGTGATCTGCATTTTGACAGCCACGCACGCGCAGCCATGCAGGCGCACAGAAAGGGCCAAAGCCCGGCGCGGCGCCAGCCCATCGCGCCGGGCACGGCGGCGGCGCGATGAAGTGCGGAAAATCGATGCCGATGAGTACTTCCATCGTCTGGCTCAAGCGCGACCTGCGTCGGGCCGACCACGCGCCGCTGGCTGCTGCGCATGACGATGCCGTGGCGGGCGGCCAAACGATCGTGCTCTTCATCATCGAACCCGACTGGCTGGCCAGCCCCGAGTTCGACACCAGCCACCTCGAGTTCGCCCTCGCCTGCCTGGCCGAGTTGCGCGACAGCGGCCTGGCGGTGCTGGTGCGCCACGGCACCGCAGTCACGGTGCTCGAAGCGCTGCGCGTTCAGTTCAGCGTGACGTGCTTGCTCAGCCATGAAGAAACCGGCGCGGGCTGGACGTATGCGCGCGACATCGCAGTTGCCGCGTGGTGCCGCGCGCAGGGCGTGGTGTGGACCGAGTTCACACAGACCGGCGTCGTGCGCCGCCTGAAATCGCGCAAGGGCTGGGCCGGCCGCTGGCAGCAGCGCATGGATGCAGCCTTGCTGGCGCCGGTGCAGGCCTTGCCTTCGCCCCCCGGTCTGACCTGGCAGCCGCTGCCCACGCTCGCTTCACTGCACCTCGCGCCGCACGGCAAGGCCTTGCAAGCGGCCGGAGAACGAGCGGCCTGGGCCACGCTCGATGGCTTCTTGCAAGGCCGCGGGCGCGGCTACCGGCGCGCACTCTCGAGCCCGCTCACGGCCGCCGAGGGCTGCAGCCGTTTGAGCCCGCACCTGGCCTTCGGCACGGTCTCGATGCGCGCGGTGCACCAGGCCACCGTTCAGCGCATCGCGGAATCCACAAGCCACGGCAGCGACCCTGATGAAACCGCCCTGGCTTACGCACTGCGCGGCTTTGCCGGGCGCCTGCGCTGGCATTGCCACTTCATGCAGAAGCTCGAAGACGAGCCGGCGATCGAACATCGCAACTTCGCGCGCAGTGCCGACGGTCTGCGCCACGGCGACACCACGCCGCTGACCGATGCCGACCACGAACGCCTGGCCGCCTGGTGCGCCGGCCGCACGGGCTACCCGATGGTGGACGCCTGCATGCGTTCGCTCTGCGCCACCGGCTGGCTCAACTTCCGCATGCGCGCCATGCTGGTCAGCTTCGCGGCCTACCACCTGTGGCTGCACTGGCGCGCGCCGGGATTGTTTCTGGCGCGCCAGTTCCTCGATTTCGAACCCGGCATCCACTGGAGCCAGATGCAGATGCAATCGGGCACGACGGGCATCAACACACTGCGCATCTATTCGCCCGGAAAGCAGATGCGCGACCACGACCCGCAAGGCCACTTCGTGCGCCGCTGGGTGCCCGAGTTCGGCAGCGATGCCTACCCGCCGCCGATCGTCGACGAGCGCAGCGCCGTGGCCGCGGCCAAGGAGCGGCTGTACGGTTTGCGCCAGCAGTCGGAGGCGCGGCAGGAGGCGGATGTGATTCAGGCCCGCCACGGCTCGCGCAAGAGCGGGCTGGCGTCGTCCGGATCAGGCCGCAAGGCGAAGGCCGGGCGAAATGCGCCGGACCCGATCGACCCCGCACAGCAGGAGCTTTTTTGAACGACCTCTTCTCCGGCAAGCTGTTCGCCACCGACCCGTTCGAGCCCACCGCCGCAGCCGCCCGTGCCCGGCTGGCCGCCGTGCGACCGAGCGAATACGCTCGCACGCGCAATCACCTCGGTGGGGCGGTGACACGGCTCTCGCCCTACCTCACGCACGGCTTCATCACGCTGCCCGAGACACTGGCCGCGGTGCTCGCGCGCGGGCCGCTCGACGTTCAGCACAAGTTCGTTTACGAACTCGGCTGGCGGGCCTTCTTTCACCACGTGTGGCGGCACCGCGGCGTGGCGATCTTCGACTCGTTGCACGCCGGGCCGCTGCCCGACGACGCCTACGCTCGCACCCTGCCCGCCGACATCCGCGAAGCGCGCACGGGCGTGCCGGTGATCGACGCCGCGGTGCGCACGCTGTACGCCAGCGGCTACTTGCACAACCACGCGCGCATGTGGCTGGCCTCGTACGTGGTGCACCTGCGGCGTGTGCACTGGCGCGCCGGGGCCGACTGGCTGTATGGCCACCTGCTCGACGGCGATTTGGCCAGCAACCACCTGAGCTGGCAGTGGGTGGCCGGCACGGGCAGCAGCAAGCCGTATCTGTTCAACGCCGAGAACGTGGCGCGCTATGCGCCGCCCGCGCAGCACGGCGCTGGCACGGCCCTCGACACCGACTACGGCACACTGGACCGCATCGCCCGCGGCGGGCCGTTGCCGGGCGCAGAGCCTGCGGCTTCAGATGGCCGCATCGCTGCCACGGCCGAGCCTGGGTTGAGTTCGCAAGGCGAAGTTGAAGGGACTACGGCGGCGCTGCCGCCTGCGCCGAGCGCTGCGATGTTCGCGGGGCGCGACGTGTGGCTGGTGCACCCGTGGTCGCTGCGCGATGCGCCGTCCGACCTCCCCGCGGATGCCTTGCACATCGGCCTGTGGCTGGACGACTTCCACCGCCAGTGGCCCTGGAGCGCAGCGCGCTGGCGCTTCACGTCGGCGCGCATGGCGGCGCTGACGAGTGCGCAGTACCGCGGCGATGCATCTGCCTGGCGCGAGGCCCTGGCTTCAGCGCGCAGCGTGCAGGGCTGGCGCGACCCGCATCTCGGCGACAGCTTCGATGGCTTCGATTTGCAACCACCCGCACCACTCTTCGCCGAGCCGGGCACCTGCTGCGCTTCGTTTTCGCAGTTCTGGAACCGAACCACGCGGGGCGTGCAGCGAGCGTCGGAGTTGCTGCCTGCGGGCGGGTGAACGGCTCGGCTCACACCGCGTTCTCACACGGACACCTCACACCGATTCGGCCTCTTCATTCAAGGCTTCGAGACCGCTGGCCACCGTATCCGCCAACTCATCCCCCGAGCGCCAGGCCGCTTCGATCTGGCCAGTGCCGAAAAAGTCTCCGCACACGCCCAGGCCGAGCGGCGCGTCCCACCAGCATTCATCGGTGCCGGCCACGCGGGCAGTCGGCATCGCGTAGCGCCAGCGGTGCACGCTGGTGTGGTGCCAGCGCAGCCCGGTCGGGGCCGGCAGCAGGCGAGCGAGCGCGCTGCGCAGGGTTTCGGCCACGGTCGCCGGGTCGGCTTCGAGGTGCTCGGCGCTCCACGCCGCGGTGGCATGCGCGACCCAGCAGGCGACGCCGGACGGCGCGCTGCGGCCGGGCTTGCGGTCGTTGCGCACGACCCAGGCGAGCGGGCCTTTGGTGGGCTCGGCGGCGTCCCAGGGCCAGTCGGTTTCATCGGTCGCGGCCATGAGCGTCCAGCAGGCTTCCATTGGCACGGCTGCCAGCGCATCGGCCCAATCGTCGTGGTGGCCGGCCAGCAGCATGGCGGCCTGCGCTGCGGGCAGCGCGAGCATCACCTGATCGAACGGCCCGACGCTGGCGCCATCCGCCAGCACGAGTTGCCAGCCCGCCGCGCTGCGTTGCAGGCGCTGCACCGGGTGCTCGGTGCGCTGCGGCACGTCGCGCGCCCAGTGGCGGCACAGCGCCGGCATGTTCGGCACGGCCACGAAGCCGCTACGTTCGGTCAGCGGCGAGAAACCCGAGTGCACCCGCGGCCGCCAGGTGGCCACCACGCCCGCCGCCTGCGCACGCGCAACGGCGGCGCGAAAGCGCGGGTGCCGGGCGTTGAAATGCTGAGCACCGTGGTCGAACTCTGCCACTTGTTCGGAGCCCGCCTGAGCGCCGTCTGGCGGACAGGGCCAACGCGCTCTGCGCGTCGCCATGCGACCGCCGACACCACGCGATTTGTCGAACAGCGTGACCTGCAGTCCCACCCGCTGAAGGCTGGCGGCGCAGGCGGCCCCGGAAACACCCGCACCGATGACGGCCACGGTGCTTGGCTGCTTGAAGTTCGTCATGGTCGAGGCCTCTTTCGAAGTGGCGGATGGAGATAGCGGCGGTGGGGTCGGCCGGGTTCAAAAGCGGCGCGCCAGCGCCACCGCGGCGGCCGAGCCCCGGCCCACCAGCGCGGCCCAAGCGCGCACCCATGCGCCTGGTGCGGGGCCGGCGGCGAGTGCCTCGTCGCGGTGCTGCAACTCGTCGAGCCGGCAGCGTTCGAGGTCGGCCCGCAGCGCGGCGCGGCGGTCGTCGGCCGGCATCGCGTCGAGGCGCGCGATTTGCTCGGCGTAGTGGCGATCGACAAAAGTTTCGACTGCCGCGACCGTGGCGTAAACCGCACCCGGCCCCGCCAGCGCCGGCAGCGCGCCGGTGAGCCAACCCGCCACGCGCCAGGCCGGCAGCAAGCGGCTGCGGTGGGGCGCGGGCAGGTGAGCCAGCACCAACTCAAGGTGCGCTTGTTCGGTGGCGAGGTGGTGTTCGGCAAACTGCCGCAAGGCGGCGTCGCGCGTCACGGCGAGCACGCCGCGGTAGATCTGCACGGCGCCCGCTTCACCGGCGTGGTCGCTGCGCAGATCGCCAACGGTCACGGCGGGCCAGGGCAGCGCTGCGGCCGCAGCCGGGGGGAGCGGGCGCCAAAGCGGGCGCAGCGCGAGGAACACCCGGTAGCCGAAGTCCAGCAGCATCGGCATCGGCCCGAACGCGGCCACGCGCCCGAGCCACGCCGTGCGCGGCAGTGCCCGCCAGAGCGCCGCGAAGCCGCGGGTGCCTGCCACCAGTTCGCCGTCTGCGCGCCGCACGTGGAAGCGCGCCAGCGCGGCCTCGCGGGTCAAGCCCGGACCCAACTCAGGCTCGGCGCAGGCCGAGGCGTCGACCCATACGCAAGCTTCTGCGCCCGGCTGGCGCCGATACAGCGCCATTTCGCGCGAGCAGACCGGGCAGGCGCCGTCGAAATAGACGGTCAGCGCCGGTGCGTGGGATGAAGTGGAGGTGGACATCAGGTGGGTCAATGAATCGCTATCCCGCAAATGATAGCAATTGACTTCAATTTGTGTTGATATTTACTGGTCAATAAGCGTTCACTCTGGAATAATAGTGATTCATTGTCGCGTCAAACACCGCATTGCGACCGCGACGCCCATCTGGCCAAGCACCTGTTTCGAGGTTTCGATGTCCGAGCTGATTCCCTCTGAGCTTCCCACCAACGCCGCCCGGCTGCGCAGCGGCACGGCGGCGCGCTTGTCCGGCGTGCCGGTGGCCACGCTGCGTGTCTGGGAACGCCGCTACGGCGTGGTCGCGGCACCCAAAACGCCGACCGGGCAGCGCCTGTATTCCAGTCATGACGTGCAGCGGCTGCGGCTCCTCAAGCAGCTCAGCGACGGCGGCCATGCGATCGGCACGATCGCAGCCCTGCCGCTCGCAGAGCTCGACACCCTGGCCCGCGAAGCCGCGCAGGCACCGCAGGCCGATGCCAGCCCCATGCGGCGCGCGCCCGCGACAGTGCGCCGCGCCGTGGTGGTGGGCCGCGCCGCGGCGCAGAAGATCGCCGCGCTGCCGAGTTGCGATCTGCTGGCGGTACACGACGACCTGGACGCAGCCGAAGCCGCCGCCAGCGGCGTGGCGAGCGGGCCAGACGGCGTGCCGCCGGATGTCCTCTTGGTCCACCTGGCCTCGCTGCAACCTGCCTCCGCCGAACGGGTGCTGGCACTCGGCGCGCGCTTGCAGGCATCGGCTGTCGTGGTGCTGTATGCCTTCGGTGCCGAGGCCGTGGCCGAATCGCTGCGCGCCGCCGGTGCCCTCGTGCGTCGCGACCCGGTGACCGGCCGCGAGCTCGCCCGACTGATCGCCGGCGCGACGCCCGCGCATGCCGCCGTGGTGGCCTCGGTCGCCGCGGCGCGCCGCTTCAGCGACGAAGCGCTGACGCGCCTGGCCGAGCTGCCCACCACGGTCGCTTGCGAGTGCCCGCGCCACATCGCCGAGCTGGTGATGCAACTGGCGGCGTTCGAGCGCTACAGCGGCGAGTGCGGCGCCAGCTCCCCGGCCGATGCTGCCTTGCATCGGCACCTGAGCGGCCTGGCAGGCGTGGCGCGCACGATGTTCGAGCAAGCGCTCGAACGCGTGATCCGCGACGAGGGCCTGGCGCTCGCCGCCGGGCTCACGCCGAAAGCCAATACTTGAAGCTGCCCATGCTCGCCGCCCTCGCCCTGCTGGTCGCAGCACTCGGTGCCGGCTGGGCCTGGACACCCGACCTCGACCGCGCCACGCTGGAAGCGCGCTACCTGGCCGCGCCCGGCGACATGCGCGATGTCGCCGGCACCCGCCTGCACGTGCGCGACAGCGGGCCGCGCGATGCACCGGCCGTGGTGCTGCTGCACGGCTTCGGCGCCAGCCTGCACACTTGGGAGCCGTGGGCGCAGGTGCTGCAAGGCGAGTTCCGCGTTGTTCGTTTCGACCTGCCGGGCAGCGGCCTGAGCCCGCCCGACCCGCAGGGCGACTACCGCGATGCGCGCAGCCTCGCCGTGCTCGGCGCGCTGCTCGATCAGCTCGGTATCGCGCAGGCCGCCCTCATCGGCAACTCGATGGGCGGGCGCATCGCCTGGGAGTTCGCTGCGCGCCAGCCCGAGCGGGTGAGCGCACTGGTGCTGGTGTCACCCGACGGCTTCGCGAGCCCGGGGTTCGCGTACGGCAAGCAGCCCCACACACCCGCGTATTTGCAACTGATGCGCTGGGCGCTGCCGCAAGCGCTGCTGCGGCAAAGCCTCGTACCCGCCTACGCGAACCCGGCCGTGATGACGGATGCACTCGCTGCTCGGTACCACGATTTGCTGCGCGCCCCCGGTGCGCGCGAGGCGATGCTCCAACGCATGGAACAGACCGTGCTTGAAGACCCGGTGCCCTGGTTGCAGAGGATCCACGCGCCCAGCTTGTTGCTGTGGGGCGAACAGGACGCGATGATCCCGTTCCGCAATTCGGCCGACTACGTGAAGGCCCTGCCAGGGGCGCAACTCGTCGCGCTGCCGGGCATCGGCCACCTGCCGCAGGAGGAAGACCCGGCAGCGTCGGTGCTGCCAGTGCAGGCGTTCCTGCGCGCGCACTTGCGCCCGGCGCGCTGAAGCAGGCCGCGAGGCCTACAGTTCGCCGGGTCGCCCACACGCCCCCGGATGAACCGATGAACCTGCACACCCGCCCCACGCGCCCCGCCACCTTCGCCATCGTCGGCAGCGGCTGGCGCGCCGAATTCTTCGCGCGGCTCGCGCAGGCCCTGCCCGCGCAGTTGCGCCTCACCGGCTTCGCCGTGCGCCGCCCCGAAACCGCCGAAGCGGCCACGCGCCGCTGGGGTGTGCCGGCGCTGCTCTCGCCGACGGAATTGATGCGGCAACAGACGCCGGACTTCGTCGTCACCTGCGTGCCCTGGTCGGCGAACGAAGCCGTGCTGACCGAGCTGGTCGAAGCCGGCGCGCGCGTGCTGAGCGAAACCCCGCCCGCGCCCGACCGCGATGCGCTGCGCCGCCTGTGGGCACGCATCGGCAAGCAAGAGCGCGTGCAGGTCGCCGAGCAGTACCTGCTGATGCCCGGCCATGCCGCGCGGCGCGAGATCGTGAAGCGCGGGCTGATCGGCACACCCGGTTCGGTGCAGGTTTCGTCGACCCACGGCTACCACGCGGTGTCGATGATGCGCGGGCTGCTCGGCGTCGGCTTCGAGCCCGTCACGGTGGGTGCTTCGCGCTTCACGGCGCCGCTGATCGACCCGCTCACGCGCGCGGGCTGGACCGACAACACGACGCCGAAGGACGCGGGCACGACCCTCGCCACGCTCGATTTCGGCGGCGGTGCCTCGGGCCTCTACGACTTCACCGACAACCAGTGGCACAACCAGTTGCGGCTGCGACGCATCGTGGTGCGCGGCAGCCTCGGCGAGATCGCCGACGACACGGTGGTGCACCTCGCCGCGCCGCACACCATCGTCAAGTCGACGATCACCCGCGCACAACTCGGCCAGGACCTCAACCTCGACGGCCACGACACCGAACACATCGTGTTCGAAGGCCAGGTCGTCTGGCGCAACCCCTTCCTCGGCCTGCGCCTGATGGACGAAGAAATCGCCATCGCGCAGATGCTTGTCGCCACCGCCGCCTGGGCGCGCGACGAAGGCCCCGCGCCCTACCCGCTGGCCGAGGCCTGCCAGGACCACCTGCTCGGCCTGGCGATCGACGAGGCGGTGGCCACGGGCCAGCGCGTCGTGACGGCGCGCGAGGCCTGGGCCGGCTGAGTCGCGGCGGCCTTCAGCGCCGCAACGCCCGCTTCACCGCCTCGAACCACAGCAGGCTCACCAACGCCGTCGCAGCGGCGGCCAGCAACCAGGCCGGCGCCGGCGTGACGATGGCGAACAGGCGGCTCAGCGCCGGCTGGTACAGCACGAGCACCGGCACGGCGACGGTCGCGAGCGCGATCCAGCGCAAGGGCCGCGCGGCATCAACACGGCCACGCAGAGGCCCGCGCGCCCAGCGCCGGTTGCTGAAGATGAGCGCCAGGTTCGACAGCACCAGGGCGACGAAGCCGACCGCGCGCACCAGCGCGTCGCGCTGCGGGTCGGCGGCGGCGACGAAGCGCACGAGGGCGAGCAGGGCCAGCAGCAGCACGAGCAGGCCTGCCCCTTGCCAGAGGCCGCGCGCCAGCACGGCGCGGTCGAACAGGCGCTGGTCGGCGCGCCGCGGCGGCGCGCGCATCGCACCCTCTTCCAGCGGCTCGGCCTCGAACACGACGGTGCAAGCCGGGTCGATGACGAGCTGCAGGAACAGCACGTGCACTGGCATCAGCAGCATCGGCCAGCCGAACAGCACCGGCAGGATCGACAGGCCGACGATCGGCACATGCACCGCGACCACGAACACGATCGCCTTGCGCAGGTTGGCGAACACGCGGCGCCCGTAGCGCACTGCGGTGACGAGCGAGGCGAAGTCGTCGTTCAACAGGACCAGCGCCGCGGCCTGGCGCGCAACCTCGGTGCCGCGCGCGCCCATCGCCACGCCGATGTCGGCCGCCTTCAGCGCGGGTGCGTCGTTGACGCCGTCGCCGGTCATCGCCACCACGTCGCCCCGCGCCTGGAAGGCCCGCACGAGGCGCAACTTCTGCTCGGGCTGCACGCGGCAGAAGACGGTCGTGTCGGCAAGCCGCTCGGCCAGCGCGGCATCGCTCAAGGCAGCGAGGCCGGCACCGTCGAGCGCCGGGGCATCGACGCGCAAGCCTGCCTGGCGCGCGATCGAGAGGGCGGTGGCGCGGTGGTCGCCCGTCATCATCACGACGCGCATGCCGGCGGCATGGCATTCGGCAATCGCGGCGGGCACTTCGGGCCGCACCGGGTCTTCGAGCGCCAGCAGGCCGAGGAACTCGAACTGGAAATCATGCTGCAGCTCGGGCAAGGCGCCGGCCCCGAAGCTGGCCTGGGCGACACCGAGCACACGCAGGCCTTCGCCGGCCATCGCCTGCACCTGCAGGGCGATGCGCGCGCAGGCGGCGGGATCGAGGTGGCAAAGGTCGGCGATCGCTTCCGGCGCGCCCTTCGCGGCGATCATGCGCGCGCTCAGGTCGGGGGATTGCCAGACGCGCGACATCGCCAGCAAGCCGGCCGACAAGGGGTAGTCGTCGACCAGGCGCCAGTCGGCATGCAGGTGCTCGGTATCGGCCAGCCAGCGTTGACCCGCCTCGCCGATGGCCGTCTCCATCGGATCGAAGGCGCGGCGGTGGCTGGCGAGCACAGCGTACTCGAGCACGCCATGCAGTGCCTCCGGCAGCTGCTCGCCCGCCGCCCCCGCCGCGTCATACGCCGCCCGCTCGGACCACAGGCGCCGCACCGTCATGCGGTTGGCGGTCAGGGTGCCGGTCTTGTCGACGCAGAGCACGGTGGTCGCACCGAGCAACTCGACCGCCGGCATGCTGCGCGCGAGCACCTTCTCGCGCGAGAGCCGCCATGCGCCGAGGCCGAGGAACAGGGTCAGCACCACCGGCAGTTCTTCCGGCAACACGGCCATCGCGAGGGTCAGGCCGGCCAGCAGGCCGGCGAGCCAGTCGCCTCGCAGCAGGCCGTAGGCGACCGCGAGCAGAGCCGCGAGCGTGAGGCCGACCAACGCGACCTGCTTGACGACACGCCGCGTCTCACGCTGGATCGGCGTGGGGCCGACGCCGATGCCGGCGAGCGACGCGCCGATGCGGCCCAGCGCGCTGCGCTCGCCCGTCGCCGTGACGCACCCGCGCGCAGTACCGCGGATGACCAGGGTGCCGGCATGCGCCTGGGCTTGCGAAGCGGGTTCGATGCCTGGCGACGGCGGCGCGAGCTTGTCCACCGCTGCGGATTCGCCGGTCAACAGCGACTCGTCGATCGCGAGGTTCGCGGCCTCGACGAGCCGCAGGTCGGCCGGCACACGGGCCCCCTCGGCCAGATGCACCAGGTCGCCCTGCACCAGTTCGCGCGCCGGGATGCGCCGCACGGCACCCGCGCGCTCGACAAGTGCCTGTGGGCTCGACAGCGCCTGCAAGGCCGCCAGCGAACGTTCGCTGCGCCGCTGCTGCACGAAGCTGATGCCCATCACGACGAAGACGAAGGCGAGCAGCATCAGCGCTTCCTGCGCGTCGCCGATCACCCAGTAGGTGGCGCCGCAGGCCAGCAGCAGCAGGAACATCGGCTCGGACGCCACTTCGCGCGCGAGCCGCAGCAGGCCGCGCGAGGGTGAGAGCGGCAACTCGTTCGGCCCGTCGCGCTCGAAGCGCTCGCGAGCAGCGGCTTCGCTCAGGCCCTCGGGAGCGTCGGCGGCGGCCAGGCTACTTCACCAGCAGCACCGGCCCGGTGGCGGTGGCCAGCACCCGCTGCGCGACCGAACCGAGCAGCAGGTCGGCGATGGCACCGCGGCCTTTCGATCCCAGCACGATCAGGTCGAACTTGCCGGTCTTCGCGCAGGCGACGATCTCGGGCGCGATCGGGCCGGTGCGCACCACCATGTCGTGCTGGATGCCGGCCGCGTCCAGCAGCTTGCGCGCCGGCGCGAGCTCCTTCTCGCTCAACTCGCGCAGGTGGTCGGCCACAGCCGCGCTGCCGACGCAGGCCTTGGCCGCGCGCAACCCGGCGTCGTCATGCACGCTGATCAGGGTGATCGATGAACTGCCGGGCGCCAGTTGCCGGACCAGCCCGGCGGCGTACTTGACCGCATGCAGCGCGGGTTTCGAGCCATCGGTGGCGACCAGCAGTTTCAT
>JANYJL010000232.1 GCA_025361845.1 Rhizobacter sp. | reverse complement strand
GCAGCAGCATCCAGGCCATCATGCGCTGGATGTATTCGAGTTCGAGCGCCTGTGGCTTGCGGATGCGCATGGCGCCCTGCACCCAGGGTGTTCCGAGGTGCAGGTAGCGCACGCCGTCGTGTTCGGAGACGGTAGCGGGGGCGAGTTCGATTTTGCGGGCGCTGCGAGTCGTCATGCAATTCCGTGGAGAGTGAAGGCGGCGCGCCAGGCGGCCAGTTTGCGTTCGAAGGACCAGCTCGCGTTCGCCGGGCTGGTCGAGGGGAGTTGCACGACGGCCAGGCCGAGCGCGGCCGTCACTTTCATCGCACGCGCAGATTCGCCGCCGTTGTGGGCGATGGCGCGCAAGTGCGGCGCGAGGGTCTTGAGGCTCGCCAGGTCGTTGGGCTGCGCATCCTCGATCGCGCTGTCGAGGCTGCCTTCGCGTCGGCAGGCGGCGTACACATCCCACAGGCCGAGGCCGCGGGCAAGCATCTGCGCGATGCGCTGCTCATATGGCAATGCGGCCAGCTCGACACCCCAGATCGCCGCAAGGATCGGCCAGAAGTGGTTGCGCGGGTGGCCGTAGTACTGCTGCGCCGCGAGCGAGGCCGCACCGGGGAAGCTGCCGAGCACGACGAGCCGCGTGTGCGGCGCGATCACCGCGGGCAGGCCCCGCAGGCGCTCGGTGTTCATCCGGCTCATGTCAATGCCAGCCTCGGCAAGGCCGCGCGTGCGTTGGCGGCCGTCGCCTCGGCGACGTCGTGCAGCGACATGCCCCGCAATTCGGCCAGCGTGACAGCGATGCGCGGCAGCTCACCCGGTTCGTTGCGCCCGATCGCACCGGCGGCACGTTGTTCGGCGGTTCGGTAGAGCCACTGCGGCGGGATGTCGGGCGCGTCGGTCTCCAGCACGATCGCCTCCATAGGCAAGGCCTGCGCCAGCCGGCGTATCTGCAAGGCGCGCTCGAAGGTCAGCGTGCCGCCAAAGCCGAGCTTGAAACCGAGCCCGACGAAGGCCATCGCCTGCTGCTCGCTGCCGTTGAAGGCGTGGGCGATGCCACCGACCAGCCGCAGGCTGCGCAGGTGCTTGAGCAGGCTGTCGGCCGAACGGCGCACATGCAGGATCACCGGCAGCTCGAACTCGCGCGCCAGCTTCAGTTGCTCGACATAAAAGAACTCCTGGCGTGCGCGGTCGAGCCCGGACACGAAATGGTCGAGGCCGATTTCGCCGACGGCGACGAGACGCGGGTCGTCGCGGTGCATCGTGAGCGCCGCGCGCAGGGTTTGCAGGTCGCCGTCCGCCGCGCGGTCCACCCAGATCGGGTGAATGCCCAGTGCGTAGGCGTGGCCATGGGCGTGCGCCAGTTCGCGCACGCTGTCGAAGTTGAACGCGCCGACTGCCGGCAGCACGATCTGCCCCACTCCGGCTGCCGCCGCGCGCGCCACCACCGCGGCGCGGTCGGCGTCGAACTCGGGAGCGTCGAGGTGGCAATGGGTGTCGATCCACATGCCGCGATCATGCCCCGGGGCGGGGCATGTCCCTGCCCTCCCCGCGCGGGGGCATGACCCTGCCCGGTGTGACAGCTTTGCAGCGCCGTGCTACCTTTGCAGGCGATGAAGAAGGCACCGCTCTACAGCCGCTCACGCAGCCCGCTGCGCAGCGAGCCCGCGCCCGCGGCGGCCGAGGTCGCCACACCGGCCGCCCCCACCCGCCTCGCCCGCACGCTGGCCTTCGCCGCGCGCCATGAACGCCGCCTGTGGGCCGCCACCGTGCTCTTGCTGTTGATCGGCTTCGGCGTCTGGCAGGCTCAGCTGGCCCGCGCGCCCAAGGCGCTCACCATCGAACAGATCGACAGCGCGATGCGCCAGTCGCTCACCGACGAACCCCTGCCCTCGCCCGCCACGCAGGCTTACGACAACATCCTGCCTTCCGTCGTGCGGGTCGTCGGCCTGATGACCGAAGGCGACGACGGCAGCGACAAGGAAGGCGGCACGCCGCCGGAGCGCGGCGTCGGCAGCGGCGTCGTCATCATCGACAACGGCACCATCCTGACCAACCTGCACGTCATCAACGGCGCCAAGCATGTGAAGGTGACCTTCAGCGACGGGCTGGAATCCGATGCGGTGGTGCTCAGCACCCAGCCCGAAAACGACCTCGCCGTGCTGCGCGCGAAGCGCATCCCGGACGACCTGCCGGCGGCCACCTTGCGCTCGACCGCCGATCTGTCGCCCGGCGACCAGGTGATCGCGGTGGGCTTTCCGTTCGGCATCGGCCCCTCGGTCTCGGCCGGCATCGTGTCGGGCCTGAAGCGCGAGTTCCGCTCGCCCGAAGGGCAGCAGATGCTCTCCAACCTCATCCAGTTCGATGCGGCCGCCAACCCGGGCAATTCGGGCGGGCCGCTCGTCACGATGGACGGCGAGGTGGTCGGCATCGTCACCGCCATCCTCAACCCTTCGCACCAGCGGGTGTTCATTGGCATCGGCTTCGCCGTGCCGATCGAGAACGCCGCGGCGGCCGCCGGCATGCCCCCCTTCTAGA
The DNA here is from genome assembly GCA_025361845.1 of Rhizobacter sp. Classification (GTDB taxonomy): domain Bacteria; phylum Pseudomonadota; class Gammaproteobacteria; order Burkholderiales; family Burkholderiaceae_C; genus JANYJL01. The sequence continues at coordinate 7,150 of JANYJL010000232.1, read as the reverse complement.
GACATCCGCATGGACAACAGTTCGAGTTCGCCCGCCTCCACCTTGATGGAGCAGATTCTTTACGAAGTGAAGCGCGTGGTGGTCGGGCAGGACCACTTCCTCGAACGCGTGATGGTGGCGGTGCTGGCGCAAGGCCACCTGCTCGTCGAAGGCGTGCCGGGGCTGGCCAAGACGCTGACGGTGAAGACGCTCGCCTTGACGTTGCGCGGCACGTTCAAGCGCATCCAGTTCACGCCTGACCTGGTGCCGGCCGATCTGGTGGGCACACGCATCTACAGCCCCAAGACCGGCGAGTTCGACACATCGCTTGGGCCCGTGTTCACGCACCTGCTGCTCGCCGATGAAATCAACCGCGCGCCGGCGAAGGTGCAGAGCGCCCTGCTCGAAGTGATGCAGGAGCGCCAGGTCACGATCGCCGGTGTGTCGCACAAGGTGCCCTCGCCGTTTCTCGTGATGGCGACACAGAACCCGATCGAGACCGAAGGCACCTACCCGCTGCCCGAAGCGCAGGTCGATCGTTTCATGATGAAGGTGCTGGTCGACTACCCGAGCGAGGACGAGGAGTTCGTCATCGCCCAGCGTGTTACCGGGCCGGCGACGAGCGTGTCGGCAGTGGCCAGCATGGAGCAGCTGGCCGAGTTGCAGCACGAGTGCCGGCAGGTCTATGTCGATCCCTCGCTGATCCAGTACGCCGTGAAACTGGTGAGCGCCACGCGCCGCCCCGAGCGCTACGGCCTGGCCGACATGGCGAAGTACCTGAGTTACGGCGCGAGCCCGCGCGCGACCATCGGCCTGATCGAAGGCGCGCGTGCGCTGGCCTTCATGCGCGGGCGCACGTATGCGCTGCCCGAGGACATGACCGATCTGGTCGGCGATGTTTTGCGGCACCGGCTCGTGCTGTCGTACGAAGCGCTGGCCGACGGGCTGGATGCCGACAAATTGATCGAGCGCGTGATGAAGAAGATCGCGGTGCCCGACAAACCCCTGGCCACCCACGCGCCCTGACCGCGATGGATCCGCAACCCAGCGCCGACGCGCTCCTGAAGCGCCTGGAATGGACGGTGATCCGCCGTCTGGACGGGCTGCTGCAAGGCGACTACCGCACGCTGTGGCGCGGCGCCGGGCTCGACCTGGCCGACCTGCGCGAGTACCAGCACCACGACGATGTGCGCCACATCGACTGGAACGTCACCGCGCGCTTGCAGACGCCTTATGTGCGCCAGTTCACCGAAGACCGCGAACTCTCGGCCTGGTTCCTGTGCGACCTGAGCGCGAGTGTCGATTTCGGCTCGGACACGGTCAGCAAACGCAGCGTGGCACGCGAGTTTGTCGCGGTGCTGTCGCGTCTGCTCACGCGCCATGGCAACCGTGTCGGTGCGCTGCTCTATGGTACCGCCGTCGATACCGTCATCCCGGCGCGCGGCGGGCGCATGCACGTGCTGAACCTGCTGCAACGCATGGCGCAGCGGCCGGCCGAATCGGCGCCCGGTGCGACGAACCTGCGCGATCTGCTGGTGGCGGGCCAGCGCATCGTGAAGCGGCGCAGCACGGTCTTCGTGGTCTCGGACTTCATCAGCGAACCCGGCTGGGAGGTGGCGCTGGCGCGACTCGCGCAACGCCATGAAGTGACCGCCGTGCGCCTCTACGATCCGCTGGAAATGGACATCCCCGACATCGGCCTGATGACGATGCGCGATGCCGAGACGGGCGAGCAGATCGTCGTCGACACGCACGACGCGGGCTTTCGCAAACGTTTCGCCGCCGCCGCCGAACGGCGCGAGGCGGGCTTGCGCGAAGGGCTGGCGCGCGCGGGTGTGGACACACTGGAACTTGCCACCGACGACAACCTGCTCGACGCCATCCTGCGCTTCGCCGACCTGCGCAAGCAGCGCAGCCGGATGGCAACCGGGGGTGGCGTTCCAGCGCATCTGTCGCCCCTGAAAGCGGCCGCGTCATGAACAATCAGTGGCCCCTCGCCTTCATCTGGCCCGAGATGCTGTGGGCGCTGGTCGCCCTGCCGCTGCTCGTCCTGCTCTACGTGTGGCTGCTGCGCCGGCGCAAGAAGACGGCGCTGCGCTACGCGAGCCTGAGCCTCGTGAAGGAAGCGCTCGGCCCGCGCAGTGCGTGGCGCCGCCACGTGCCGCCAGTCTTGCTGTTCCTGGCCATCACGCTGCTGCTGCTGGCGATGGCGCGGCCACATGCCGTCATCAAGCTGCCCTCGCAGCAAGAGACGATCGTGCTCGCGATGGATGTCTCCGGCAGCATGCGCGCGACCGACGTGCTTCCCAACCGCATCACCGCCGCACAGGATGCGGCCAAGGCCTTCGTGGCCGAACTGCCGCGCACGGTGCGGCTGGCAGTCGTGTCCTTCGCCGGCACGGCGGCCGTGGTCCAGGCGCCGACGCTCAGCCGTGACGATGTCGTCGCCGCGATCGACCGCTTCCAGTTGCAGCGCGGCACCGCCATCGGCAGCGGCATCGTGCTGTCGCTCGCCACGCTGTTCCCGGATGCCGGCATCGATCTCTCGCAGATCACCGGCGCACGCGCCATGCCGCCGGGGCCGAACGACAAACCGCCGCCCGAGTTCACGCCGGTGGCACCGGGCTCGTATCCGTCGGCCGCGATCATCCTGCTGACCGACGGCCAGCGCACCACCGGGCCCGACCCGCTGGAAGCCGCCAAGATGTCGGCCGACCGCGGCGTGCGCATCTACACCGTCGGCGTCGGCACGAAGGACGGCGAGACGATCGGCTTCGAAGGCTGGTCGATGCGCGTGCGGCTCGACGAACCGACGCTCAAGAACATCGCCAGCATCACGCAAGGCGACTACTACTACGCCGGCACCGCCGCCGACCTGAAGAAGGTCTACCAGGGCTTAAGCACACGGCTCGTGGTGGAGAAGAAGGAAACCGAGATCAGCGCGCTCTTCGCGGCGGCCGGCGCCTTGCTGGTGGTGCTCGCGGCAGGCTTGAGCGTGTGGTGGTTCGGGCGAGTCTTGTGAGCCGCCAAGCCTTACCGATCTCGTGATCGCCTGGCTGCGCACCCGGGACGACCCGCTGCCCGACACCCGGCGCGCGCTCGGCCCGGGCAGCGAGGCGCCGGGCCTCGTGGCGGCCGGTGGCGAGTTGACGCCGCAGCGGCTGGCCGAGGCCTATTCCAAAGGCATCTTCCCCTGGTACAGCGAAGGCCAGCCGGTGCTGTGGTGGTCGCCCGACCCGCGCATGGTGCTGATCGTCGATGAGTTCAAGCTCACGCGGTCCCTGCGCAAGACGATCGCGAAATTCAACCGCACGCCCGGCTGCGAGGTGCGCATCGACAGCGCGTTTCGGCATGTCATCGGTGCCTGCGCCAGCACGCCCCGCGAAGGCCAGGGCGGCACCTGGATCGTGCCCGAGATGGTCGAGGCCTACGTTGCCTGGCACGGGAACGGGCAAGGCCAAGAGCAAAGGCAGGGCTGCGTGCACAGCGTCGAGACCTGGATGGACGGCGAACTCGTCGGCGGCCTCTATGGCGTGAGCCTCGGGCGCATGTTCTTCGGCGAGTCGATGTTCTCGCACCGCACCGATGCATCGAAGATCGCGCTCGCCGCGCTGGTGTGTTTCTGCCGCGAACACGGTGTGCCGATGATCGACTGCCAGCAGCGCACCGGCCACCTCGCCTCACTGGGCGGGCGTGAGCTGCCGCGCAACGAGTTCGAAGCGCGTTTCACCCCGCGGCTCGACGAGCCGGGAATCGTCGATTGGACCTATCATCCAGCGCTGTGGCGTCACCTCGCGGCAGGTGGCGTCCAGGCCGAGGACAGCCCGACGTGACCCACCCGAAAGAGCTCCCGCTCGCCTCACTGCAGTTCTACGCCACGGCGCCCTACCCGTGCAGCTACATCGTGGGTCGCATGGCGCGCTCGCAGGTCGCCACACCCAGCCACTTGATTCACGCCGACGCCTATTCGGGCCTCGTCGCCAACGGTTTCCGGCGCAGCGGCATGTTCACCTACCGGCCGTATTGCGATGGCTGCCGCGCCTGCGTGCCACTGCGGGTGCCGGTGGCCAGCTTCACGCCGACGCGCAGCCAGAAGCGCGCCTGGAAGCAGCACCACGGCCTGCGGGCGCGGGTGCTGCGCCTGTGCTTCGTGCCCGAGCACTACCAGCTCTACCTGCGTTACCAGGCCGGGCGCCACAGCGGCGGTGGCATGGACCACGACAGCATCGACCAATACACCCAGTTCCTGCTGCAAAGCCGTGTCAATTCACGCCTGGTCGAGTTCCGCGAGCCGAGCGTCGAGGGCCAGGCCCCGGGCCGGCTGAAGATGATCTCGATCCTCGATGTGCTGAGCGATGGCCTCTCGGCCGTCTACACCTTCTACGAGCCGGAGCCGCGCACCAGCTACGGCACCTACAACGTGCTGTGGCAGATCGAGCAGACCAAACTGCTGAAGCTGCCGAACGTGTACCTGGGCTACTGGATCGCGCAGAGCGAGAAGATGGCCTACAAGGCCCAGTTCAGCCCGCATGAAATGCTGGTCGACGGGCGCTGGCAGGCGCCGGCCGCAGCAGCTACAGGTTCAATTGGCTGAGCACTTCGTCGGCGAGCGCCAGGCTCGCGGTCAGGCCGGGCGACTCGATGCCGTAGAGATTCATCAAACCGGCCAGACCATGCTCGGCCGGGCCTTGCAGCACGAAGTCCTGCGCGGGCTCGCCTTGCGGACCCAACTTGGGGCGCACGCCGCTGTAGGCGGGCTGCAAGGCCGCGTCGGGCAGCGCGGGCCAGTAGCGGCGGATCTCGCCATAGAACGCCGCTGAGCGCGCAGCGTCGACGCGGTAGTCGATGGCCGCGGGCGAGGCCGGTGCGATCCATTCCACATCGGGACCGAAACGCGCCTGGCCGGCGAGGTCGAGCGTCAGGTGTACGCCCAGCCCGGCGGCTTCGGGCACCGGGTAGATGAGACGGGTGAATGGCGAGCGTGCTGCCAGCGAGAAGTAGTTGCCCTTGGCGTAGTGCGCTTGCACCTGATGTTCCAGACCCAGGCCTTCGATGCGGCCCGCCATTTCGGGCGCCCACAGCCCGGCGGCGTTGACGACGATGCGGGCCGACAACTCCGTGGGCGTGGCACCACCAACCTGGAGCACATGCCCGCCCGCGCCGCCCGACATCGACAACACCGGCGATTGAAGCGCGAGCCAGCCGCCCGCAGCTTCCATGTCGCCCTGCAAAGCCAGCATCAGCGCGTGGCTGTCGACGATGCCGGTGGAAGGCGAATGCAGCGCGGCCACGCAGCGCAGTGCAGGTTCGAGCGCCACCGCCTCGTCGGCGGGCAACCAGCGCAGGTCGGTCACGCCATTGGCGAGAGCCTGCACTTCGATGCGCTGCAAGGCCGGCACCTGCGAATCGGCCGTCGCAACGACCAGCTTGCCGCAGCGCCGATGCGGCACACCATGGCTTTCGCAAAACGGATAGAGCAGCTCGCGGCCGCGCACGCACAGGCGTGTCTTCAGCCAGCCGGGCGGGTTGTAGAGGCCGGCGTGGATGACCTCACTGTTGCGCGAACTGGTGCCGGTGCCGATGGACGATTCGCGTTCGAGTACCAGGGTCTCGAGCCCGTGCAAGGCGAGCGCGCGGCCTATCGCCAGGCCGACGACTCCAGCACCGATCACGACGGCATCGACTCGGTCCACGAAGGCCTTTCACCAACGAAAAGACCCCGGAACCGGGGCCTTCGTGATGTCTTGGTGGGCGGTGCAGGGTTTGAACCTGCGACCCCTGCAGTGTGAATGCAGTGCTCTACCGCTGAGCTAACCGCCCGGAATCCGCTTCTTTGGCGGGTGACCCGCAGCGAAGCCCAAAATTATGCCACAGCCTCTTTCCACACCGTCTTGCCCCGGCTGGCTTTGTCCAGATCAGCCAGCACTTCAGCATGCGCTGTGCGTTCGCCCTCATCGGCCTCGATCACCGGCAGATCGAATCGGCTGAAGTCGATTGCCGCGAGTTCAACGCCGCCCGCCTGCGACTCACCCGCATCGATCACCAGCGTGTCCTGCCCGCGGGTCATGCGGATGTAGACCTCGGCGAGCAGGCCCGCATCGAGCAAGGCGCCGTGCAGTTCGCGGCCGGAGTTGTCCACCTCCAGGCGCTTGCACAGTGCGTTCAGCGAGTTCGCCTTGCCGGGGAACATCTCGCGCGCCATTTGCAGGCTGTCGGTCACCTGCGCGACCACACCTTCGAACTTCGGGCGGTTGAGGCGCTTCAGTTCGGCATTCAAGAAGCCGACGTCGAAGCTCGCGTTGTGGATGATGATTTCGGCACCCGCCACATAGGCCAGCAGCTCGTCGGCGACCGAGGCGAACAGTGGCTTGTCGGCCAGGAATTCGTCCGTCAGGCCGTGGATCTTGACCGCCTCTTCATGGTTCGGCCGCTCGGGGTTCAGATAGAAGTGCAGGTTGCGGCCGGTCAGGCGGCGGTTCTCCATCTCGATGCAGCCGAGTTCGATGATGCGGTCGCCCGCCTCGGGGCTCAGGCCCGTGGTTTCGGTGTCGAGAAATATCTGTCGCATCAGCAGGCCCTCAAACGCTGCGGGCGCGGCGCGCGCCCCACAACCACACCAGCACGCCGCCGATCACCATCGGCACGCACAACCACTGCCCCATGCTCATGTTCAGCGCGAGCAGGCCGAGAAAACTGTCGGGCTCGCGGAAATACTCGGCGATGAACCGCAGCACACCGTAGCCGACCAGGAAGGCGCCTGACACCTGGCCGAGCGGCCGAGGCTTGCGAGCGAAGAGCCACAACACCACGAACAGCAGCAGGCCTTCGAGCGCGAACTGGTAGAGCTGCGAAGGGTGGCGTGGCAGGTCCGAACCCGACTGCGGGAACACCATCGCCCAGGGCAGGTTCGGGTCGGCCGCGCGCCCCCACAACTCGCCATTGATGAAGTTGCCGATGCGCCCGGAGGCCAGGCCGGTCGGGATGCAGGGCGACACAAGATCCATCACCTCGACGAAGTGGCGGCCACGTTTGCGGGCGAACAGCGTCATCGCCGCCGTCACGCCCAGCAGCCCGCCGTGAAAAGCCATGCCGCCTTTCCACACCGCGAAGATCTCGAGCGGGTGGGCCGCGTAGTAGCCGGGTTTGTAGAACAGCACATAACCGAGCCGCC
>JANYJL010000165.1 GCA_025361845.1 Rhizobacter sp. | reverse complement strand
GGAGGCGCCGCTTCCGGCGGCGGCGCGAAGTGGCTCGCACAAGGCACGATCTATCCGGACGTGATCGAGTCGGGCGGCGCCAAGACCAAGAAGGCCATCTCGATCAAGAGCCACCACAACGTCGGTGGCCTGCCCGAGACGTTGGGGTTGAAGCTGCTGGAGCCGCTGCGCGAACTGTTCAAGGACGAAGTGCGTGAACTCGGCGTGGCGCTCGGCCTGCCGCACGATATGGTCTACCGCCACCCGTTCCCGGGCCCGGGCCTGGGTGTGCGCATTCTTGGCGAAGTGAAGCCGGAATTCGCCGACCTGCTGCGCCGCGCCGATGCGATCTTCATTGAGGAACTGCGCAACACCGTCGACGCTGCCAGCGGCAAGACCTGGTACGAGCTGACCAGCCAGGCCTTCGCGGTGTTCCTGCCCGTCAAGAGCGTGGGCGTGATGGGCGACGGCCGCACCTACGACTACGTGGTCGCGCTGCGCGCCGTGCAGACCAGCGACTTCATGACGGCCGATTGGGCTGAGCTGCCGTACGCGCTGCTCAAGAAGGTGTCGAGCCGCATCATCAACGAGGTGCGCGGCATCAACCGCGTGACCTACGACGTGAGCAGCAAGCCGCCGGCGACGATCGAGTGGGAGTGAAGGGCCGATGGCATGAACACCAAAACACCCGACTCTGTTGCTCGCCTGGGCCGCAGGCAACTGCTGCGCGCAGGCATGGCCATGGCGTTGCTGCCGGCCGTTGCGCAGCGCGCTGCGGCTGCCACGTCCCCGCCCTTGCTGGTGGGCGGCCTGCCGGTGACCTGCAATCTCACCCTGCCGGTGGCCTGCGTCGCCCGGGCCAGCAGCAACAGCGCCGACAAGAGCGGCGGCGCGAAGTTCGAGTTCGAGTACAGCAAGTACAACGGCTGGCCCGAGATCAAGGAGTCCTTGATGGCGGGTCGCATCCAGGCGGCCTACATGCTCGCGCCGCTCGTGATGGACCTGGCCGACAAGAAGATCCCGGTCAAGATCGTCTCGCTGGGCCACCGCTCGGGCGCGGTCATCATGGTGCGCAGCGATTCGACCTACCAGCACTTCAAGGACCTGACCGGCAAACGCATCGCCATCCCCAGCCGCTTCGCCGTCGACTTCCTGTTCCTGCGCAAGATGCTGGCGCGCGAAGGCATGACACCCAAGGACGTCCAGATCGTGGAGATGGCGCCACCGGACATGCCGGCCGCGCTGTATGCCAAGGCCGTGGATGCCTACTGCACGGGCGAGCCCTTCGGCGCAGCGGCTCAACGCGCCGGTTACGCGCGCGCCTTGCGCATGACACGCGACGAATGGCGCAACTACATCTGCTGCGTGTTGACGGTGCGCGAGGAACTGATCAAGGAAAACCGGCCGCTCGTGCAGGACCTCGTCAACCATGTGCTCGGTGCCGGCCAATGGCTGGACCAGAAGCAGGACAACCGCAACACCGCGGTCACCATCGCCGCGGGTCGCAAGTTCTTCAACCAGGACCCGAACATCATCCGCTTCGTCATGGAGAATCCTGTCGACCGCGTGACCTATGGCGACCTGCGCATGATCCGCGCCGAGTTCGAGGAATTGATGCAACTCTCGATCGAAGCGGGCACGATCAAGGGGCCCATCGCCTATGAAAAATACATGGACGAAAGTTTTGCCAAGGCCGCCCGGCCCGCCACCATCCCGCTCTGATCTCACGCTCTGATGTCATGAAACGAAGCGCTGTCTTGTTGTCACTCTCTCTGGCCCTGTCCGTGGCCGCGCTGGCGGCGCCCAGCGGCCCGGCCCTCAAGGCCGGCGTGTTCGAGCCGCCGCGCCAGGCGCCCGAGTTCGTGCTCAGCGGCTCCGACGGAGCCGAGCTGAAGCTCAGCCGCTACCGCGGCAAGCTGGTGCTGCTGTCGTTCGGCTTCAGCCAATGTGCCGCCGTCTGCCCCACCACGCTGGCCACGCTGGCGCAGGCACGCAAGGCTTTGGGCGGCGAAGCCGAGGCGGTGCAGATCATCCATGTCACGGTCGATCCAGAACATGACACCGCGGCGGTCATGAAGGCTTATCTGGCGGCCTTCGATCCGAGCTTCCTCGGTGGCACGGGGCAGCCGCAGGCCATGGCGGCGATGCGCAAGGACTACGGCGTCGTCGCCAACAAGGTACCGATGGGTGGGGGTGGCTACGCCTTCGATCACACCGCGTCGATCTTCCTGATCGATCGCGAAGGCAAGCTGCGCGCCATGATGCCCTACGGCCATGCAGCCCAGGACTTCGTGCACGACATCAAGCTGCTGCTGGCGAAGTGAGGCTTGCCCATGCGCAGCGGCCGATGGCTGATGAGTGGGGCAGCGCTGCTTCTGAGCGGCCTCGCCTGGGCCGCGCTGGCGCCCATCGCCCCCGGCACGCGCGACGAGCTGTTCGAGATCCCGGCCGGCACCTGGGCACGCCGGATGGCGGGCGTCAAGATCGAGATCCTGCCCGACACCATCCACCTCACTCTGGGCGCCAACGACGTGCTGCTGCTGAAGAATCTGGACGAGGTTCCCCAGGTCTTCGGTCCGGTGCTGATCATGCCGGGCCAGAGTTTTCGCCTGCCCTTCGAGCTGGCCTCGACTTACAGCTTTGCATGCACCGCGCATGCGAGCGGGCAGATGAGCGTGATCGTCTCACCCCGCCCGTCGCGCGGCTGGGAAGCGCTGAGCTGGCGCGCGCGGCAGTGGATGCACAGGCGCTGGTGGCTCCCGGCCCGAACGGCGTGATGGCCGCGCAATGGGTGTGCGACGAGAGGGCAGCGCGGTGAGCGCCGCCGGCCGCCGGTTGCAACAGGTGATTCCGCCGCTGCTGGTGATCGCACTGGTGATTGCCGTCTGGTGGGGCCTGGTCGTGCAGACCGAGAGCGCGATCTTTCCGACGCCCTGGCAAGTCGTCTCCGGCGCGTTCGAGCTTGCCCAGGACGGCACCTTGTGGGAACACGTCTGCGCCTCGCTGTTCCGCGTCGGCACCGGCTTCGGCCTGGCGGTGCTGGTGGCGGTACCGCTGGGCCTGTGGATGGGTTGGGTGGGCGGCGCTTACCGCACCTTGAACCCGATCTTCCAGATGCTGCGACCGATCTCGCCGATCGCCTGGATTCCGCTGGCCATCCTGTGGTTCGGGGTCGGCGACGTGTCACCGATCTTCCTGATCTTCATCTCCTCGGTGTTCCCGATGATCGTGCAGACCACCTCGGGGGTGCACACGATCGAGCGGCGCTACCTGCGTGCGGCGGCGAACTTCGGCGTGTCACGCGCCGTGCTGTTTCGCCAGGTCGTGATTCCCGCCGTGCTGCCGGAAATCATCGTCGGCATGCGCATCGGCATCGGCGTGGCCTGGCTGGTGGTGGTGGCGGCGGAAATGATTGCCCTGCGCTCGGGCCTGGGCTACATGATCATGGACTCGCGCAACGCCGGCAACCGCTACGACCTGGTCAT
>JANYJL010000140.1 GCA_025361845.1 Rhizobacter sp. | reverse complement strand
ATGAAGGCCAGGTCGAAGTACTCGCCCGGCTCGGTCGCGCCGTCGTTGATCAGGTCCACCGCGATGGTCTTGACCATCTCGCCGGGGGCGAAGGACACCGTGCCGATGATCGCTTGGTAGTCGCTGCCGGCCGTGGCCGAGCCGTTTTCAGTGGCGTAGGCGATGCCGATGGGGGCGGTGCCGGGTTTGTCCAGCGTGACGGTGAAGTAGGCGCGCCCGGCGCTCTCGTCGACCACCGCGTCGGACAGCGTCACCACAGGCGTTCCTGCGGTGGCGTCGTTGTCCACGATGGTGGCCACCGCTTGCGACTTGCCCAGCAGCGCGCCAGAGCCCGAGGGCAGGCTGAGGTTCAGGTAGAACGACTCGCTCTGCTCGACCGACGTGTTGTCGGTCAGCGAGACGCGCACGGTCTTGACGGTCTCGCCCGCGGCGAAGGTGACGGTCTGCAGACCCGTGTCGGTGTAGTCCAGCGAATACGGGAACGTGTTGGCCGTGGCCGAGCCGTCAGCAGTGCGGTAGTTGACACTGACGGCCGTTGTCGAAGGTTCGCTGAGTACAAACGTGAACTCAGCGAAGCCATCCGATTCCCCGACAGTGATATCAGCAACGGTGACAGTCGGTGTAGTCATGTCTTGACCCCATTCAATTTACTTGTTGTTCGAACTGCTTGCCATTTGCGATCTGCAATATTGGTCGGACAGCTCAGGCAGTTAGACCATTGCCAGCGCTCTATCGCTCTCTGCCTGCGCGCCGTAGCACCTGCGTCACCGGCTCGAACATGTATTGCAGCGGCGTGCGGCTGTCGCCGGTGATGTACACCTCAGCCGGCATACCTGCCTGCAGCTTCAGCTCACCCGCTGATCGGAGTGACTCGGCGTTGGCCTCCACCAGCACGGTGTAGTAGGCGGTGTTGGTAGCCCGATCGACCAGGCGGTCGGCTGCGATGTAGGTCACCTTGCCTTGCACGAGTTGTGTCGTGCGGTACTTGAAGGCGGTAAAGCGAATGTCGGCGCGTTGGCCGGGCTCGACGCGGTTGATGTCTTCCGGCCGGATGCGGGCCTCGGTCACCAGCTTGGTGTCGTCAGGCACGATATCGGCCACCGTTTCGCGCGGGGGGATCACGGCGCCGGGTGCATTGAATTTCAGGTCGATGACCACGCCGCTGGCGGGCGCCACGATCACCTGGCGCGCCGCAGCGTCGTCGGATTTCCGAAGCTCCTGTTCGATTTCAGACAAGCGTGCGGACACAACCTTTTGCTGGTCGCTCGCCTGTTGCCGGTAGTCGCTTTCCAGCGCGCGGATGCGCAAGTCGGTATCGACGATGCGCTGCTCGGCACGCGCCAGCTCGGAGCGCCGCTCTTCGATCTTCACGCCGTAGTCAGCCACCGTGGCCTCAAGCTGGCTGATGCGCGTGGCTGAAATGAAGCCGTCCTTCAACAGCCTGCGATTGGTGTCGAGCTCGGCCATCTGAAACTTCATGGACTCACTTGCTTGCGCCACCTGGGCGCCCAGCGCGGCAATCTCCTGCAGCACACGCTCGCGTTGGGATCGAAGCAGTGCAGTTTGGCCCTGCAGGGCGTCGCGGCGCGCGCCGAACAGCGAGCGCTCCTTGAGCATCAGCTCGGCGAGCCGCGCGTCCTTGTTCGCGGCCTCGGCAACGTCGGGAGGAAAGGTGATGCCAGCAGCCAACCTGTATTCCGCATCGAAGCGGGCCAGGCTGGCCTGCTCCGCGCGCACTCGAAAGTTCAGCCGGTTCTTGTCGGCAGCCACCGACACATCACCGAGCTTGAGCAGCGGTTCGCCCTGGCGCACATGCTGGCCGTCGCGCACCATCACCTCGACAACGGTGCCGCCTTCCGCGTGTTGAATGGGCCGGCGGTTCAAGTCCACCTTCACCGCGGCTTGCGCGACGACGGCAGACGCCAGCGGGGCGAAAGACATCCAGGCCAGCACCGGGAGCAGCCCGACTCCCACCACGAGGGCGCCGCGCAGCATGAGTCGCTGCGCTTCGCGCAAGTGCGGCCGCAGCGGGTCGTCCCCCAGTCCCAGCGCTACAGGCCCGCTCATCACGCTGCTCCTTCCCGGCCGGCCGGCCCGTGCGCTGCCGTAGCCGCACGCGGCATGACCACCACCTGCGCCCCGCCTGCTCTGGCATCAGCCTTTTGCAGCGCTTGCTGTACTTCCTGCAAGCTGCCGTATTGAACGGTGCGCCCCGCTTCGAGCACCAGCATCTTGTCCACGTGCTGTACAAGTGATGTTCGGTGCGTCACGACCACGGTGGTCACGATCCCCTTGAGGCTTCTCAGCGTTTCGCCGAGCGCCAATTCGGCGGCGCCATCGAGGTTCGAGTTTGGCTCGTCGAGCACAACGAGTTTCGGGTCGCCATACAGCGCGCGAGCCAGTGCAATGCGTTGGCGCTGGCCCGGCGAGATGGCGGCCCCGGCCGGGTCGATGAACGTGTTGTAGCCATTCGGCAGCGAGAGGATCATCTCGTGCACACCGGCGCGTTGCGCTGCCCGCGCGACCAACTTCGCTGACACATGGCCGAGTCGGGCGATGTTTTCGGCAACGGTGCCGGCAAACAGCTCGACGTCTTGTGGCACATAACCCACCCAGGGCCCGATCTCCTCACGCGGCCATTGCGACAGGTCGACACCGTCGAGCCGCACCACGCCAGCGTTGGGCTTCCACACGCCCAGCAGGAGGCGAACGAGCGTGGACTTGCCGGCACCACCGGGCCCGACGATGGCCAGCGCCTCCCCGGGCTCGAGCGCGAGCGAGATACCGCCCAGGATCACGCGCTCACTGTTGGGTGCGCGGAATATCAGGCCCTGGGCCTGCAATCGGCCGATCGGCGCGGGCAATTGCATTGGCTCGGGTTGCGCTGCACTTGCGCCGAGCAAAGCCTGCAGGCGCCGCAGCGCCAAACGACCTTCGGCAAGCACGCGCCAGCTGCCCACGATTTGCTCGACCGGTGCCAACGCACGGCCGAGAAGAATCGTGGTGGCCACCATCACGCCCGGCGTGGCCTCGCCCGTGATCACCAGGTACGCACCCAGCGCCTGCATCAACACCTGCACGGCCTGACGCGTGGTGCGCGTGATGGCTGCCATGGCAACCGACTTGGAGGCTGACGGGCCCTGAAGTGCACTCACCTTGGCGCTGAGCGTGCGCCAGCGCATGACCAAGGTGTCGGCCATGCCGAGCGACTGAACGACCTCGGCGTTCTGCATCGATGATTCGAGGTAGCGGGTTGCCTTGGACGCTGCCTTTTGAAGGGCGTCTATGTCCCGGCGCGTGATGCGGTCGTTCAGCACGGCCAAGCCGAGCATCAGCAGCGATGCGGCCACTGCCGCCACACCCAACCACGGATGGGCCAGCCAGATGACGAGGATGTAAACAATGGCCCACGGCGAATCGAACACCGCCAGCAGGCCTTGCGCAGAAAACAGGTTGCGCAGCGTGGCCACGTCGCGCAGGCCTTCGACCGAGGGCCGATCGCTGTGCGACGCCATCTTGGCCAGCGTCACCTTCGCGACGGTGGGCGACAACGACTCGGCCACGATGTTTCCGGCCACGCCCTGCAAGCGGCCGCGCAGATAGTCCAAGGCCAACATCAGCGCGAACGCAACCCCCATGCCGAGCAGAAGCATGAGCAGCGTCTCGCGGCTCTGACTGACCATCACGCGGTCGAACAACTGCAGCATGAACAGCGCAGGTGCCAGCAGCAGCAGGTTGACGAAAAAGGAAAAGCCCGCGACGAAGGCGAGCGGGCGGCGCAAGAGGTCGAAGAGGGTGGTCATGTCACGCAGCCCGTGCTGTTCGCGCCAAGTTGAAACGGCCAAGACCTTCGCGTCGGATCGCCGTCGGCAACGGCGCAGCCAACACCGGCGCTGGCCATTGGGGTGGCGCAGTCGACTCCTTCGTCAACCCGCAACTCGGCGAGGTGACCCGTATGAGCGATGCCATGAATCCTCCTGTGCGACCCGACAGCCATCGTGTATGTGGCAGCGAGCCCTCCGCAAGGCCGATGTTGCTTCGGCGCTTATAGGAAAAGTATGCGCCGCGACGCAGGAAGCGAACGACTGATCTCTAGGGCTACCCCGCAGATAGGGGGGCACCACGCGCTGAATCAGGTCCCTGCCCGTTGGCGACTGGTCTGATTTCCTGGTTCGGGTAAACCCACTTGGGTTTGCGATCCAAGGACGAAAGCACATCTCTCCGCACCGTTCCGTTTTCGGTCGTCGAGGGCGGCGGATTCAACCGTATCGCGGGCGCGACCAGTGCCGCGTGCTGACAATTTCGCTCGAGTTTCGTGGCGCCATCGCCGGCAACTGCCGAGCCGAACGAACGGTTCACCGATGACCGAGCGACTGAGGGTCGTTCAGGCGTCCTACAACCTGCCAACTGAGTTGCCCCAAAGCCGGCGTAGACGTGAAGCCGAGGAGGGGTGCATGAAATTGCCTGTCGCGGCCGCGCGGATTGCCCCGGTGATGTAGCAATCACGTGCGAGTGTCGTAGAAAATCCGTAGCACCGACGCCGTGAACCGCCCCGGGTTTTGAGGAGGCTCCTTCGATTGAGAATGGAGCCAAGATGAGGAAGTCCCCGAAGTTTTCCCCCGAGGTTCAGGATCGTGCGGTGCGCATGGTCTTCGACGCCAAGGACCAGTACCCGTCGCAGTG
>JANYJL010000137.1 GCA_025361845.1 Rhizobacter sp. | reverse complement strand
CCGGTGCTCGGCTGGTTGCCGCTGCTGATGCTGCTGGTCGGCATCGACGAGGCGCTGAAGATCATCCTGATCGCGAAGGCCGCGCTCGTGCCGATTGCGCTCAACACCTGCAAGGGCATCCAGGGTGTACCGACACGCTACATCGAGGTCGCCAAGGTGCTGCGTTTCACACGCTGGCAGCTGCTGTCGCGGGTGGTGTTCCCGGCCGCACTGGCCCCCATCTGGGGCGGCATCCGCTACGGCCTGACGCATGCCTGGCTGGCCCTGGTGGTGGTGGAACTGCTCGCGTCGAGCGAAGGCCTGGGCTACATGATCGTCTACGGCCGCCAGCTCTTCCAGCTCGATGTGGTGTTGGCGGCAGTGCTCGTCGTCGGCTTGGTCGGCTATGCGCTCGACAAGCTGCTCGCGCTCATCGAGAAGCGCCTGCTCGGCTGGCGCAAGGAGGCGTTCTGATGATCGCCACCTTGGTTCCGCGTCCGCTGCGCGGCTGGGTCGTGCCGCTGCTCTTGCTTGCACTCTGGTGGGCGGCGGTGCACTTCGGCTGGTTGACCTCGCCCTTGCTCGTCGCACCCGGCCGGGTCTGGCAGACCGGCGTCGAGCAGGTGGCAAGCGGCAAGGTGTTCGCCGCGCTCGGCGCCAGCCTGTGGCGCGACCTGGCGGGCTTTGCCATCGGCGCCAGCGCCGGGCTGCTGGTTGGCGCCCTGCTCGGCGCATCGCGCTTCGCGGAGAAGCTGATCGGCCCGAGCTTCCACACGCTCAAGCAGATCTCGCTGTTCGCGTGGATCCCCTTGCTGTCGGTCTGGTTCGGCCTGGGCGACGCGGCCAAGGTGGCCTTCCTCTCGCTCGCGGCCTTCTTTCCGGTGGTGCTGAACACCTTCGAGGGCATCCGCAGCGTGCCGCCTGAGTTGCTGGAAGTCGCGCGCGTGCTGCGTTTCAGCCGCGCCCAACGCTGGCGCCGGCTCGTGCTGCCTGCGGCGGCGCCGTCGATCTTCGCGGGCATCCACCTTGGCCTGATCTACGCCTGGCTCGCCACGCTCGGCGCCGAGTACCTGCTGGTCGCGGGCCAGGGCATCGGCAATCTGATGATCGACGGGCGCGAGCACTTCCGCTTGGACATGGTGCTGCTCGGCGTCTTCATCGTCGGCTTCGTCGGCTTCGCGCTCAACGCCATCGCCGGGCGCATCGAAGCGCGCGCACTTGCCTGGCGCGGGCGTTCGGTCGCGCAGTTCTGACACTCCAAACTTTCGAGGATCAAACCCATGCCCCACGCCGGCACTTTGCAGATCGGCCAACTGAGCAAGCAGTACGTCGTCAACGACGAAACCCTGCCCGTGCTCGACCACATCACCCTCACCGTCAACCCCGGTGAGTTCGTCAGCATCGTCGGCAGCAGCGGCTGCGGCAAGTCGACCCTGCTGCGCCTGATCGTCGGCCTGGAAGCGGACTACCAGGGCGAGCTGCTGCTGGACGGCCAGCGCATCGTCGGCACCAGCCTCGACCGCGGCATCGTGTTCCAGGAACACCGCCTCTTTCCCTGGCTGAACGTCGAACAGAACATCGCGCTCGGGCTGCTGAACGCGCGATTCAGCGAGGCCGAGAAGGCGCAATCGGTGCGCGAGCACATCGCCCTCGTCGGCCTGGAAGGCTTCGAGACGGCCTACCCGCACCAGCTCTCGGGCGGCATGTCGCAGCGCGTGGCGATTGCGCGGGCGCTTGTCAGCCGGCCCGAGGTGCTGCTGCTCGACGAACCCTTCGGCGCGCTCGATGCGCTGACGCGCGCGCATTTGCAGCAGGAGCTGCACCGCATCTGGCAGGCCGAAGGCATCACGATGATCCTGGTGACACACGATGTCGAAGAGGCGGTCTACCTCGGCGACCAGGTCGTCGTGATGGCGCCGCGGCCGGGGCGCGTGCGCCGCATCGTGCCGGTGGATCTGGCGCACCCGCGCGACCGCGCCAGCCTGGCCTTCGCGCGCATCAAGGAAGACGTGCTGGCCGAGTTCGCCGGCGAGGCCGCCGCGGCCACGGCGGCGCGCCACGCCTTCCGCCACGACGACGGTCCCGGCAGTGGCTGGCAGCTTCCGTCCGGGCTGCGCTTTGCACTCTGAACTTCCCCTTCTCACCCCACCCTGAAAGTCACCCACCATGACCGACCGCAAGATGCGCCTGGGCGCCTTCATCATGGCCACTGGCCACCACATCGCCGCCTGGCGGCACCCGGGTTCGCAGGCCGACTCGGGCATCAACATCGACCACTACATCGCCGTGGCGCAGACGGCCGAACGCGGCCTGTTCGACCAGGTCTTCGTGGCCGACAGCCCGGGCGTGCAGCACAAGGGCGATGCGGAATCGCTGAGCCGCCAGGGCCGCATGTCGCACTTCGAACCGGTCACGCTGTGGGCCGCGCTGGCCGCGGTGACGAAGCACATCGGCTTCGTCGCGACGGCGTCCACCACCTACGAAGACCCGTACCTGCTGGCGCGCAAGTTCGCTTCGCTCGACCACATCAGCAAGGGCCGCGCGGCCTGGAACGTGGTGACCACGGCCGCTGACAACGTGCACGGCAACTTCGGGCTCGAAGCGCACCCGGACCCTGCCGTGCGCTACGAGCGCGCGCACGAGTTCGTCGAGGTGGTGAAGGGCCTGTGGGACAGCTTCGACGACGATGCCTTCGTGCGCGACGCGGCCTCGGGCATCTACTTCGACCCGCGCAAGCTGCACACGCTGAACCATGTCGGCAAACACTTCAAGGTGCGTGGGCCGCTGAACATCGAACGTTCGCCGCAAGGCCACCCGGTGATCGTGCAGGCGGGTTCGTCGGAGGACGGCAAAGACCTCGCCGCCGCGACCGCCGAAGCGATCTTCACGGCCTGGACGAGCCTCGGCGAAGCGCAAGCCTTCTACCGCGACGTGAAGGGCCGCATGCCGCGTTACGGCCGGCGGCCGGAGGAGTTGCTGGTGCTGCCCGGCATCTCGCCGGTGATCGGCCGCACGCAGGCCGAGGCGCAGGCCAAGTGGGCCGAACTGCAGGCGCTGATCCACCCCTCGGTCGGGCTGAACACACTCGCGCCCTTCTGGCCGAACGACGACCTGCGGCGCTGGAACCTCGATGCACCGCCGCCTTACTACCCCGAGCCGCCGAAGGGCGTGAACAGCCGCGCGCACGTGGTGATCGAACTGGCGCGACGGGAGAAGTTCACCGTGCGCCAGCTCTACGAGTACCTGGCTGGCGCGCGCGGCCACTGGGTGGTGGTGGGCACGCCGGCATCGATCGCCGACCAGATGCAGGCTTGGTTCGAGAACGGCGCCGCCGATGGCTTCAACGTGATGCCACCGGTGCTGCCGCAATCGCTCGACGAGTTCGTCGATCTCGTCGTGCCCGAGTTGCAGCGGCGCGGGCTGTTCCGCACCTCGTACGAAGGCCGCACGCTGCGCGAGAACCTGGGCCTGGCGCGGCCGGCGAGTCGCTATGCGACTGACGCCGCGGCACGCGCCGCATGAACGGCGGGCTCAGCGCCCGCCGAAGGAGGCGTTCTCGAACAGGTCCTTGAACTCGCGCGGCTGCGAGCGCCAGTACTGCGGCGGCGCGGCCACCTGGGCGCCCAACGCCGCCGCGGCATGCCAGGGCCAGCGCGGGTCGTAGAGGATCGCGCGCGCCAGGGCCACGGCATCCGCCGCGCCGCTGGCGACGAGGGCTTCGGCCTGCGCGGCCTCGGTGATCAGGCCGACGGCGATGGTCGGCAAGCCGACCTCGGCTTTCACCCGTTGCGCGAACGGGGCCTGGTAACCCGGCCCGAGCGGGATGGACTGCAAGGGCGAGACGCCACCGCTGGACACATGGATGGCCGCGCAGCCGCGCGCCTTGAGCGCGTGTGAGAAGGCCACGGTGCCTTCGATGTCCCAGGCATCGTCCACCCAGTCGGTTGCCGACACGCGCACCCACACCGGTCGGTCGGCGGGGAAAGCAGCACGCACGGCATCGAAGACTTCGAGCGGGAAGCGCATGCGGTTTTCCAGACTGCCGCCATACGCGTCGTCGCGCTTGTTCGCGAGCGGCGAGAGAAACTGATGCAGCAGGTAGCCGTGCGCCGAGTGGATTTCGATGCCATCGAAGCCGAGCCGTGTGGCGCGCTGTGTGGCCGCGACGAAGTCATCCTTGACGAGCTGCATGCCGGCGGCGTCGAGCGCGGTCGGTGCCACTTCGGTGGCTGCGTGCGGCACCGCAGACGGTGCGACGGTCTGCCAGCCCGTCGCTTCATCCGGGCGGATCTGCTTGCCGCCTTGCCAGGGAACGTGGCTCGAAGCCTTGCGACCCGCATGCGCCAGTTGCACCGCCAGTTTCATCGCGGAGTGGGGTCGCAGCGCATCGAGCACACGCGCCAACGCCGCTTCGTTCGCATCCGAATACATGCCCAGATCGCCCGGCGAAATGCGTCCCTCGGGCGAGACCGCCGTGGCCTCGAAGATCAGCAGGCCCGCGCCCGACAGCGCGAGGTGGCCGAGGTGGATGAGGTGCCAGTCGCTCGCGCTGCCCTCGACCGCGGAGTACTGGCACATCGGCGCGATGACGATGCGGTTCGGCAATTCGAGGTTGCCGATCTTCAAGGGGGTGAACAGGCGGCTCATGCCGTGGATCATGAACGAAGGCTCGCGGCCCTGCATATCGAGATGCCAAAACCTTCGTTCCCCTGCGGCAGGCCGCGGCCTACCTTCAGGGCACCGATCCGAGGATCACTCCACCCCAGAAGGAAGCTTTCATGAGCGCAGTCTTGAACACCGTTCCCGCAGCCGACACGGCAGCACTCGATCTCGTGCCGCTGGCCGGGCGCATCGGCGCCGAAGTGCGCGGCCTGCGCCTGTCGGGCACGCTCGCGGCACCGACTTTCGCGGCGATCCGCCAAGCCTTGTTGAAGCACAAGGTCTTGTTCTTTCGCGGCCAGCAGCACCTCGACGATGCCGCGCAGCAGGGCCTGGCGCGCCACTGGGGCGAGCTGGTCGAGCACCCGACCGTTCCCTCGAAGGACGGCACGCAGATCCTCGTGCTCGATTCGGCGCACGGCGGGCGCGCGAACTCCTGGCACACGGATGTGACCTTCGAGATCGACTACCCGCAGGTCTCGCTGCTGCGTGCGGTGGTGATCCCCGAACGCGGTGGCGACACGGTCTGGGCCAATACCGCCGCGGCCTACGAGGAGCTGCCGCCTGCGCTGAAGACGCTGGCCGAATCGCTCTGGGCCGTGCACGGCAACGACTACGACTACGCCGCCACCCGCATCGAGCCCGATGCGCATGGCGCGAAGAAGTACCAGGAGGTCTTCACCTCGCGCCTACTGCAAGCCGAACATCCGCTCGTGCGTGTGCACCCCGAGACCGGCGAACGCACGCTCGTGGCGGGCCACTTCATCAAGAACTTCATCGGCTACAACACGCAGGACAGCGACCACCTGTTCGCGATCTTCCAGAACCACATCACGCGGCTGGAAAACACCGTGCGCTGGCACTGGGCGGCCGGCGATGTGGCATTCTGGGACAACCGCGCGACGCAGCACTACGCGATCAACGATTACGGTGACCAGCACCGCGTGGTGCGGCGTGTGACTGTGGCGGGTGATGTGCCGGTGGCGGTGGACGGGCAGCGCAGCCGGGTGCGCGCGAGCGAAGCGCGGCGCGGCTGAGGACGTCTGATCCCGGCGGTGCGGCCTGTTCAGGCCGACATTGCAAGCGTCGTGCGTGACGCCTCGTCGCGCACGACGCCAGCTTTCATGACGGCCTGAGGCACGTGCTGCCACACCAGCTCACCGGCCACGAACACTTTCAGCTCGCCCTCGGCAAACGGCCGCCACGCCTCGTTGCGCGTGAGTGGCTCGGTGGCGACCAGCACCATGCGGTCGTCCGGGCCGTTGGCCACGCTCAGATCGAGCGCGATGTCGTGATCGACCAGGTGCGCGGTTGGAAACGGGTGCGCGCGCTGCAACCAGAAGAGGCGTGTCGAGGCATGCGCATAAACCGCCTCGCCGTCGGACAGCAGGAAGTTGAAGACGCCGTGGCGGCCGATGCGTTCGGCCAGTTCGGCGATCACCGGCGCCAGTTGTGCCCAGCCCGTCGGCCGGCTCGAGCGGAAGCGCCGCCGCAGTTCCTGAAGCATCCAGCAGAAGGCACGCTCGCTGTCGGTCTCACCGATCGGCAGATGGCTGCCGGACAAACGCGGGTGGAAGTCCTTCAGATCGCCGTTGTGGCAGAACGACCAGTGCCGGCCCTGCCACTCGCGCAGGAAGGGGTGGCAATTGGAGAGCTGCACCGGCCCCTGCGTCGCCTTGCGGATGTGCGCCAGCACGGTGCGTGCGCGGATCGGGTGCTGGCGCAGGAAGCCGGCCAAGGCGGCGTCGCAGGCACGGCCTTCATCGATGAAGAGGCGGCAGCGCCGCTCGTCATGGAAGGCCAGGCCGTAGCCATCAGCATGCTCGCCGGTCTGGCCGCCGCGCGCCGACAGGCCGGTGAACGAGAAGGTCACGGCGCTCGGCACATTGCAGCTCAGGGCGAACAGTTGGCACATGTCGGTTGATCAACACGCGAGGCGTGGTTTCGGTTTCAACAATGTTCACAGAGTCTTAGCAGTGTTCGTGCCGTGGCTTCGATGCCCGCCGCGCGGAAGTGCGTTCTTCCACACGAAAGGCGGGCCTTGCGTGCGCCGCTACCATGCACGCAGGAGGCGCCCATGACAGATGAATCCCACGACATCGCCACGACCGCGGTCACCACGGTGCTTGGCCCGACGGGTCTGGCCGGCCGCATTGAAGAAGCGATCCTCGACCTGGCCGGCAAGGTGCCCGCCAGCAATGAACCGCTGAGCGCCACGCCCCATGCCCGGGCGCAGGCCCTGGCGCGCAGTGCGGCGAAGTCGGCCGCCGGTGTCTCGGGTGGGGCGGCTCTTGCGCCCGGGCCCTTCGGCCTGCTGACCTTGTTGCCGGACTTGCTGGTTGTCTGGAAGCTTCAATCGAAGTTGGTCGCCGACATCGCCGCGGCCTACGGCCAGAGCGCGAGCCTGGGCAAGGAGCAGATGCTCTATTGCCTGTTCAAGCACGCAGCCGCACAGGCCTTTCGCGATCTCGTGGTGCGCACCGGTGAGCGTTTCATCGTGCGGCGCGCCGGGGTGATGCTCTTGCAGTCGCTCGCCGGCAAGATCGGTTTGCAGATCGCCCAGCGCACCGTCGGCAAGGCGGCCGCGCGCTACCTGCCCCTGGTGGGCGCGGCGGGGGTGGCCGGCTACGCCTACTACGACACCCGCAAGGTGGCCGACAACGCCATCGCCCTGTTCAGCCGCGAGATTCCCATGGAGCCCGCATGAGCTTTGTCTTCGAACCCGAACCGCAGGTCGCGGTGCCCGTGGCGGGCAGCGATCAATCATTTCCGGTGCGGCGCATCTACTGCGTCGGCCGCAACTACGCGGCGCATGCGCGCGAGATGGGCGGCGACCCGGACCGCGAACCGCCCTTCTTCTTCTGCAAACCCGCCAGCAGCATCCTTGTCGTGCCGAGCGGTGCCACCGTCGACCTGCCCTACCCGAGCCAGACGCAGGACTACCAGCACGAGATCGAGCTGGTGGTGGCGATCGGCCGCGCCGGACGCGACATCGCGGTCGATGCGGCGCTGGGGCATGTGTGGGGATACGGCGTCGGGCTGGACATGACTCGGCGCGATTTGCAGATCAAGTCGCGCGACAAGGGCCGACCGTGGGAACTGGGCAAGGCCTTCGATGCCTCGGCGCCGATCGCGCCCTTGCATGCGGTGGCGCAAGTCGGTCACCCGGCGGTGGGCTCGATCTGGTTGGATGTGGATGGCGTGACGCGGCAGCGCAGCACGCTCGACAAGATGATCTGGTCGGTGCCCGAGGTGATCGCCAACCTGTCGGGCTTCTTCGAGCTGCGGCCGGGGGATCTGATCTACACCGGTACGCCCGAAGGCGTCGGCAAACTGGAACGCGGCCAGCAACTGCATGGCGGCGTCGAGGGTCTGGGCGAACTGTCCTTGCGCGTGGTCTGACGTCAGCGCGCAGACCCCGGCCGGGCCGGTGGTTTCAGTTGATATCGATCTCGAAGCCGCCGATGATCATGTCGTCGGCTGGCGCAGCGTCTTCAGCACTCGGTGTGCCAACCACCTTGTCCAGCGGGCGGCAGATGCGGCTTTGCAAGCGGCTCAGACGGTCCGACTTCTCCATCGCCAGGAACACCGCGGCCGGGTCCAGCATGAGGGCGAAGGGGTTCGAATCGAGTTGGGCATGTTCCATGAGGAAGCTCCTGTACGACGGATGTCGATGAAGTTCACTTTAGGGCCGAGCCTGTCCAGCGCCTAGTCGGCGCGGCGACAGGATGGGTGTCGGAAGTTGCCTGACAAGACCCGCGCTTTTCAGCTGCCGTTCGTGACCGACTGCGCAGCCACCGGCTTGAACAGGCGCTCGAAGTTCGCCGTTGTGGCCTGTGCCACGGTTTCGACCGACAGGCCTTTCAGCTCGGCGATCTGGCGCGCGACGAAGGGCACGTAGGCTGGTGAATTGACCTTGCCGCGGTAGGGCACCGGAGCGAGATACGGGCTGTCGGTCTCGATCAGGCAGCGGTCGAGCGGCACAAAACGCGCCACCTCGCGCAGGTCGGCCGCGGTCTTGAAGGTCAGGATGCCGGAGAAGGAAATGTAGAAGCCGAGGTCGAGCGCGGCACGCGCCACCGCATCGGTTTCGGTGAAGCAGTGAAAGACGCCGCCGGGCGCTTCTGCGCCCTCGTCCTTCAGGATCGCCAGCGTGTCGGCCGAGGCGCTGCGGGTGTGCACCACGAGCGGCAACGCCGTCGCGAGGGCGGCGCGGATGTGCACGCGAAAGCGCTCGCGCTGCCATGCCATGTCGGCCACGCTGCGGCCGTTCAGGCGGTAATAGTCGAGGCCGGTTTCGCCAATGGCCAGCACACGGGGCAAGGCCGCCAGGGCCAGCAGATCGTCGAGCGAGGGCTCGCGCACACCTTCGTTGTCGGGGTGCACGCCGGCGGTCGCCCAGAAGTTGTCGAAGCGCGTCGCAAGGGCGTGGACCGATTCGAACTCTTCGAGCGTGGTGCAGATGCACAGGGCGCGGTCGACCTGGGCGGCGGCCATCGCCGCGCGGATCTCGTCGATGCGCGCACTCAGCTCGGGGAAGGCCAGATGGCAATGGGAATCGACGAACACGCGGGAGGATCGCTGTTGAAACGAGCGCGCAGCGGCGCCCTCAGATCGTCTGGGTCGGCTTGGCTGACGAGATCGAGGTGCCGAGGATTTCCTCGATCTTGAGCTTGAGCACGCGGGTCTTGTCGTCGGTGGGGAAGCGCACGCCGACGCCTTGCGTGCGGCCACCCGAGGCATTCGCCGGCGTGACCCAGCCGACCTTGCCGGCCACCGGGTAGCGCTGCGGATCGTCGGGCAGCGACAGCAACAGGTAGATGTCTTCGCCGAGCTTGTATTCGCGAGTCGTTGGGACGAACAGTCCGCCATCGGAGAACACCGGCATGTAGGCGGCGTAGAGCGCGCCCTTCTCGCGGAACACGAGCTGGATCACGCTCGGGCGTGACGCTGCCACTGGCCCTGGCGTGAGGGTGAGATTGCCGCGGCCGCTGGGTTCGCTCATGCGCGGAAGTGTACCGAAAGGCCTTGCTTCACCACGCCCGCGACTGTGCGGTCCTTGACGTTGTCTTGCAGCGCAGCGCGGCCTTGCTGGACCAGGGCCTCGACCGTGAGCGGCGCATTCCACGGGTGTTCGGCATGGCGGGCATTGCGTGCCAGGGCCTGCGACCAACTGGTCAGCGAAGCGAAGCTGCCGCCCTTGGCGGGCAGTGCGGACTCTGGAAAGTAGCGCGGCGCCGCACCCGCGACGCGGCACAGCGCATCGTGGCAAAGCTTCTGCAAGGCATCGACGAGGCGCGGCAGCGGCCATGCGGCGAATGGCGCGGCCTCGCCATTCGCGACCCAGCCCGGCACGCGCAGCCAGAGCGTGGCATCGATGCCATCGGCCGCCCACTCCAATGCTTCCAACGGCTGGCCGCCGGCCGCAGCGAGCAGCACTTCGGGCCGAACGATCGAGCGTGCAGCGAGCCAGGCGGAAGCCTCTGCTGTGGGCGGCAAGCCGAGCGGCAAGGCCTGGCAGCGGCTGCGGATGGTCGGCAGCAAGACCTCGGGTGCGGCGCAGCTCAGCACGAAGCGTGAATCGCCGGGGGGTTCTTCCAAGGTCTTGAGCAAGGTGTTGGCGGCGATCGCGTTCATGCGCTCGGCCGGGTGCACCACCACCACCTTGCCGCGCCCGCGCGCGGATGTCGTCTGGGCAAAACTCACGGCCGCGCGCACCGCTTCGACCTTGATGTCCTTGCTGGGTTTGGCCTTCGATGCCTTGTCGCTCGCGCCCTCCTCGCCCTCACCCCCGGCCCAGCCGAGTGATTCGCGCAGGGCCTCGGGCAGCAGCACCAGCAGGTCCGGGTGCGAGCGGGCCAGCACGAGCCGGCAACTCGCACAGTGGCCGCAGGCGTAGGGTTGGGCCGCGGATGCGTTCGGACCGTTCAGCTCGCACAACCAGGCTTGTGCCAGGGCCGTGGCCAGCTCGAACTGCCCCACACCCTTCGGCCCGTAGAGCAGCAAGGCGTGCGCGCGGCGGGTTTGCAGCGCCTGGCGCAACGGCTCGGCGAGCCAGGGCAGCGGCAACCCGGGATCGTCGCTCACCACGCGCGGGCGTCCATCACGTCGAGAATGCGGCGCCAGACTTCATCACGCTCGCCGCTGGCGTCGATGCGAACCACACGCCGCGGCGCGGCCTGCTGGCGCAGGGCGTAGCCAGCGCGCACCCGCGCGAAGAACGCGCTGTCCTGTTGCTCGAAGCGGTCTGCCGGGCGAGCGGCGGCGCGGCGCTGCGCGGCGATGTCGGGGTCGATATCGAACCACAAGCTCAGATCGGGCTGGCGCTCGCCCTGCACCCAGCGTTCGAGCTGCGCGAGCACCGCGAGGTCGAAGCCGCGCCCACCGCCCTGGTAGGCGAAGGTCGCGTCGGTGAAGCGATCGCACAGCACCGTGTCGCCACGCGCCAGGGCGGGTTCGATCTGGTGCTGAAGGTGGTCGCGCCGCGCCGCGAACACGAGCAGGGCTTCGGTGAGCGGGTCCATCGGCGCGTGCAGCACCAATTCGCGCAGACGTTCGGCGAGTGGCGTGCCACCGGGCTCGCGCGTGCACACGACGCGCTCGCCGCGTTGCCGCAGGTGCTGGGCCAGGGCCTCGATGTGCGTGGATTTGCCGGCGCCGTCGATGCCTTCGAACGTGATGAATCGACCGCCCACGCGCTGTTTTCCGGGTTCCTCAGCGTGTCTTGCCACGCTGGAATTTGTTGACCGCACGATTATGCTCGGCGAGGGTCGCGCTGAACTCGCTGCTACCGTCGCCCCGCGCCACGAAGTACAGCGCCGTGCTCGGATCAGGCCGCACCGCGGCCCACAGCGAAGCCTTGCCCGGCATCGCGATCGGCGTCGGCGGCAGGCCGCCGCGGGTGTAGGTGTTGAAGGGCGTGTCAGCCTGCAGGTCACGTTTGCGCAGGTTGCCGTCGAAGGCATCGCCCAGGCCGTAAATGACCGTAGGGTCGGTCTGCAAGGGCATGCCGATGCGCAACCGGTTTGCAAACACGGCCGCCACGCGCCCACGGTCGGCCGCCGCGCCGGTTTCCTTCTCGACGATCGAGGCCAGCGCGAGCGCGTCGTCCGCCGTTTTCAAGGGGGTGTCGGCAGCGCGCTGTGCCCAGGCGTCGTCGAGCCGCTTCTGCATCGCGTGCAGGGCGCGCTTCAACACGGCGATGTCGTTGCTGCCCTTGCTGTAGGCATAGGTGTCCGGGTAGAAGCGGCCTTCGGGTGCGATGCCGGGTGCGCCGAGCGCGGCCATCAGCTCGGCATCATTCAGTGCCGCGGTGGTTGGCTTCAATGCCTCGGCCTTGGCCAGTTCGGCGCGAAACTGCTTGAAGGTCCAGCCTTCGAGCAGCTTCACCGTGGCCAGGCTTTCGTCACCGCGCACCATCTTGTTGAGCAGGGACATCGGCGTCGTGCCGCGCGAGATTTCATAACTGCCTGCGCGGATCTTGCGCGCCTGCCCGGACCAGCGGAACCATTCGTACAGCAAGGTCGGCGAGGCCTGCACACCGGCCTGCACCCACGCATTGGCGATCTCGCGCGGCGCGGTGCCCGGCTCGACCGAGAGTTCCACCGTGTCCGCATTCAGCAGTATCGGCTGGTTCAACCACCACGCCGCGCCCGCGACTCCGCCGGCCACCGCGAGGGCCAGGGCGAGGAACAGGAGGCGCCAGAGTTTCATCAGTGCGGCAGACAGGGGTTCGGGAGCATCCGGCTGCAAGGAACGAAGGGCGCTGATGATAATGGGGCATGAACGCCCCTACCCCGCTCGACGGCTCGGTGCCGCTCGCCCACCTCGGCCTGATCCGCGCACGCGGCGCCGACGCCGGCAAATTCCTGCACAGCCAGCTCACCACGGACTTCGCGATGCTGGGCCTGTCGCAAGTGCGGCTGGCCGGTTTCTGCTCGGCCAAGGGGCGTTTGCAGGCGAGCTTTATCGCGTGGAAGCTGGCGCACGACGATGTGCTGCTGGCCTGCGCCGCCAGCGTGTTGCCGGCTACCCTGAAGCGCCTGTCGATGTTCGTGATGCGCGCGCAATGCAAGCTCAGCGATGCGACGGCCGAGTTCCGGCTCGGCGGATGTGTGGGTGCCAGCGCCATCGGCGTTCTCGGCGACGCGGCGGTGTGGACGCAGCAAGCGCACGGCGATGCCCGCGTGATCCGCTTGCCCGATGCGGCCGGCGTAGCGCGCTGCCTGCTCGTCGACGCCATCGACAGCCCTGCATTGCCAGCACCGGCCTTGAGCCTCGACGCTTGGCGCTGGCTCGAAGTGCAAAGCGGCGTGGCGACGATAGAAGCTTCGACCGTCGAACAATTCGTGCCGCAGATGTTGAACCTCGAACTCGTCGGCGGTGTCGATTTCCAGAAGGGCTGCTACCCCGGCCAGGAGATCGTGGCGCGCAGCCAGTACCGCGGCACGCTGAAGCGCCGCATGTTCCTGTTCGATGTCGATGTGCTCGCCAGTTCCGGGCAAGAGGTCTTCCACAGTGGCGATGCGATCCAGCCCGCCGGCTTGGTGGCGAATGCCGCACCGCGCCCCGATTCGGCAGCGGGCAGCAGCGCCCTGGTGGAAGTGAAACTGGCCGCGCTGAACGAAGGCAGCTTGCACCTCGGTGCGC
The DNA here is from genome assembly GCA_025361845.1 of Rhizobacter sp. GTDB lineage: Bacteria > Pseudomonadota > Gammaproteobacteria > Burkholderiales > Burkholderiaceae_C > JANYJL01. The sequence goes on along the minus strand of JANYJL010000137.1, from coordinate 15,453 downwards.
CCGACGGGCCGCTGCTGCGGCGCGCCGAATTGCCTTATTCCGTGCCGATCGAAGCGGCGCTGGGCACCTGAAGCCACGCGCGGCTCCACGCAGTCGGCGCGCGCGGCAACAGTTCACAGCGCCATCGGTTTTGCCTGAGGCGAGGACACCCCGTGCGCGAGCTGTTCATCTACTATCGCGTCGAGCTTGCGCATGTCCCCACTGCCCTCGTGGCGGTGCGTGAAATGCAGGCCCAACTGATCGCAGCGCGGCCGCAAGTGCGAGCGCGCATGTTGTATCGACCGGACGTGCAAGACCGCCTGCAGACCTGGATGGAAATCTACTCGACCGACCTCATGCAAGACCCGCAAGGCATCAGCGTCGAACTGCAAGCCGAGATCGAATCTCGTGCCGCATGTCTGGCGCCGTTCATCCACGGCACGCGCCATGTCGAGGTGTTCACCGCATGTGTCTCGTAGCCCTGGCGATCGACCAGAGCCGGCGCTTCCCGCTCGTCATCGCGGCCAACCGCGACGAATTTTTCAAACGGCCCGCCGCGCGCCTGGCCTGGTGGGCACCGCGCCCGGGTGAGCCGGCCATCCTTGGTGGCCGCGACCTCGAAGGCGGTGGCACCTGGATGGGCCTGACGGCGCAAGGGCGGCTGGCCCTCGTCACCAACCACCGCGATCCGGGTCGCATCGACGCGCGGGCGCCATCGCGCGGCGAGATCGTCGCGAACTGGCTGGCCGCACGCGAACCGATCGACCGGTTCTGGATGCGCACGGCGCTCTCCGGCTACAACGGCTTCAACCTCATCGCAGCGGATTTCCGGCTGGGTGAATGTTTCTGGGCCTCGAACGTCGCGGCCTACCCGAAGCGCCTGGAGCGTGGCCTGTACGGCCTGTCGAACGCCGCGCTCGACACGCCCTGGCCGAAGGTCGAGGCCTTGAAGGCCTCGATGCATTCGGCGCTCGAATCGGCGGGCACGGTCGACGAACTGGCCACGCGCCTGTTCGATGCGCTGGCCGATCGATCCGTCGCCGACGATGCCGCGCTGCCCAAGACCGGTGTCTCGCCCGACCTGGAACGCCTGCTGTCGAGCGCCTTCATCCGCACACCCGACCGGGCCTACGGCACACGTTGCTCCACCCTCGTCATCACCGAGCGCGCACAGCGCCACCTGATCACGCATGTGCTGGAGCGCAGCTTCAGCGCGACCGGTGGGCTGGCCCTGTTGCGCCGTTCGACGCTGCGCCACTGGCCGCCGCGCTACAGCGCCCAGGCGGCTCCGGCGGATGCCGAACTCGGTGTGGTGTCGGAATCGGAACTTGCCGATGGCGACAGCGTGCCCGAGCCGACACGCCGCACGCGTGTGCGCAGCCTGCTCAAGCCGCAGGTGCCGCGGCGCGCGCGTGGGGCCGTCTGACGAGAAGCCAAGCGCAGATTCCCGTCACAGCGTCTTGATCATCTCGATGTGGGCGATGCCCGCTTCTTCGAACTCCGGCCCGTTGATGGCAAAGCCCGCGCGCAGGTAGAAGGGTACGGCCGTGATCTGGGCGTGCAGCAGCACCTGCCGGTCACCGCGCTCACGCGCCACTCGCAGCAAAGCCTCGAGCACCTGCGCGCCCACACCGCCGCCACGCAGTGTTTTCGTGACCGCCATGCGCCCGACGCGGGCAACACCCGGCGCTTGCTGCACCATGCGCCCGGTGGCCAAGGTCAGCCCGAAACGATTGCGCGCGACGGCATGCACGGCACTCGCATCCGCGGCATCGGCCTCCATCTCCAGGGGCACCTTATGTTCTTCGACGAAGACCTCGAAACGCAAGGCCTGCGCCGGCGCGCGCAACTCCTGCCAGGGGCCGACCTGAACCTCCACCATCGCTTCGCCGGCTTCGAACGCGAGCATCGTGTCGCGCAAGACCGCCGGTACCGGCCGGGGTGTTTGCGTGGCCGGGTCGGCGAACACATAGATCAGTTCGCCACTGACCAGGCAACGTTCCTGCCGGAACACCGCTGTGTTGAAGGTCATCGAGGTCGTGCCGATGCGCCGGCAGCGCACGCCCACGTCCAGCACATCGTCGTAGCGCGCCGAGCTGAGGTAGTCGAGCGTGGCCTTGCGCATGTAGAGGTCGCCGCCCAGGCTGGCCATCGTTGGCGCATACGGCATCGCCAGCGCACGCCAGTAAGCGGACAAGGCCGTGTCGAAGTACATCAGGTAGTGCACGTTGAACACGACCTGCTGCGCATCGATCTCGGCCCAACGCACCCGCAGCCGGTCGAGCAGGCGGAACTCGCTGCGCTGCATCACCGATGCACCCACGGCCATTCAGAAGATCGAATCGCGATCGACACCATGGCGAATCATGCGGCGCTTGAGTTTCAGCAGCGCCTCTTGCTGGATCTGCCGGATGCGTTCACGCGTGAGGCCCAGGCGCTCAGCCAGCACCTCCAGCGTTTCGGGTTCGCGGTCGCGCAGGCCGTAGCGGCCCGCCAGCACCTCGCGCTCGCGGTCGTTCAGTTCGTCCAGGCCGTGGTTGAGCAGCAGCTCGACCTCGTTCGTCAGTGCCAGGCTCATCGGGTCGGTCGAGCCGTCGTCGGCCACGCTGTCGAGCATCGATTCCGATCCCGCATCGGCCGGGTTGCGGTCCAGTGGCGCGTCGAGCGAGGTCGGTTGTTCGGCGAACTTCAGCAGGTCGCTCACCTCCTGCACGGGCCGGCCGACGGCGGCAGCGACATCTTCCACACGCACCGGTCGGTCTGCATGGCCGTTGCTGGCCGAGGTCGCTTCGAGCGCACGGCGCGCCTTCAGGACCTGGTTCAGCTCACGCACGATGTGCACCGGCAACCGCACCAGACGGGCCTGGTGCATGATCGATCGCTCGATGTTCTGGCGGATCCACCACGACGCGTAAGTCGAGAAACGAAAGCCGCGCTCGGGTTCGAACTTGCCGATCGAATGCATCAGGCCGAGGTTGCCTTCTTCGATCAGGTCGGTCATCGGCATGCCGCGACCCAGGTAGTTCTTCGCGATGCTGACGACCAGGCGCAGGTTGTGCTCGATCATCATCTGGCGCGCCGCGAAGTCGCCATTGCGGGCGCGGGTGGCGGTGTCGAATTCTTCCTGGGCCGTGAGCAGCGGCGCACGACGGATTTCGCGCAGATAGGTCTGCAAGGTGTTGCCGACCTCGGGGTCGCCGGCCGCCAGTTCGGTGGCGGCGCGCGGGTCGATGGGCGCGTTGTCGGCCTCGTCGGCCGGCTCATCGGCGGGTTCGTCACCAGCACGAGCGCCGTTGAGCGGGCTCGTCAACGCGACGACCGGTGCCGGCGGAAAGCGCGCATCGAATGCCACCGCCGGCGCGTCAGGCGCATGCCCATCGAGCGTTGTTCGCTTCTTGGTCATGCTGCGGCCCTGTCGTTCGCTAACGCGGCGGCAAGAGGCGGGCCGGATCGATCGGCTTGCCCTGCTTGCGGATCTCGAAGTGCAACTGCACGCGCTCGGCGTCGCTGGAACCCATCTCGGCAATCTTCTGCCCGCGCCGCACGGCCTGGTCTTCCTTGACCAGCAACGTCTGGTTGTGGGCGTAGGCCGTGAGGTAGGTGTTGTTGTGCTTCAGGATGACGAGGTTGCCGTAGCCGCGCAGGCCGGAGCCGGCGTACACGACACGCCCATCGGCCGCCGCGAACACCGGGTCGCCCGCCTTGCCGGAGATGACCAGGCCCTTGGCCTTGCCTTCTTCGAAGCCGGCGAACACGGTGCCGGCCGCGGGCCAGGACCAGTTGATGTCTTCGTCACCCTCGCGCACGACCGGCGGCGGTGGCACGGCCGCCGTCGGCGCGACCGGCGCGGAGGCCGGTGTGGGCGCAGTCGCTGCGGCCACGCTGGTCGCGGGCATCGACGCCGAGCTGGCCGAGGCCGTGGGCGGCTTGGCATCCAGCGGGCGGGTCTCGGCCTTGGCACTGGTGATCGGCCGCGTGGCCGTGGCCGTGGCATCGGCGCCGGGCGCAACCACACGCACCACCTGGCCCACCTCGATGATGTTGGGGTTCTCGAGGTTGTTCCACTTGACCAGGTCTTTCCAGTTCTGGCCGCTCTCCAAGCCGATGCGGATCAGCGTGTCGCCCGGCTTCACGGCGTAGTAGCCGGGCTTGCCGAGGTTCTCGATGCCGGGCAGCGGCTTGGTCAGATCGGCCGGGGTGGCGGTACCGAGCCCGGGCGGGGGCGGCGTGGCGGCCAGTGGTGCGGGCGAACTGCTGCGTGTGCCTGCCATGCGGTCTTCGACCGGTGCGCGGTTGAAGCCGGTCGAACACGCACTCAGCAGCAGCAATGCCACAGCGCCGCTCATCCAGAACGCGCTCTTGAACCACCGTTTTGCGTCAATCGCCATGCACTGCATCCGTTATCCAACGAGCCCCGATTTTAGAGGGACGAAACTCACCGATTCGTGAACCGAGTGCACGCAACCGCGTTCGGTTCGATCGACCACGACCAGCACCTGCTGGGCGCTGCCGGGTTGCCGCATCGGCGACACGAGCCGCCCGCCGAGCGCGAGCTGGTCGAGCCAGGCTTGAGGCAAGGCATCGCCCCCGGCGGCGGCGATGATGCTGTCGTAGGGCGCGTTCGGTGCGTGCCCCAGCATGCCATCACCATACACCAGCCGCACCGGGCCCACGTGCAGGCGATCGAGCATGCTGCGGGCCTTGTCATGCAGCGGTCGCACGCGTTCGACCGAGATCACCTGGCGGGCCATCAGCGACAGCACCGCGGCCTGGTAACCACAGCCGGTGCCGACCTCGAGCACGCGGCCGAGCGAGCCCTTGGCGCGTGCGTTCGAGCCTTGCAGGAGCAGCTCGATCATGCGCGCCACGACACTCGGCTTCGAGATGGTCTGGCCGTGGCCGATCGGCAGGCTGGTGTCTTCGTAAGCCTGCGTCACGAGGGCCGGGTCGATGAACAGATGGCGCGGCACCCGTGCCATTGCATCGAGCACCGCGTCGGCATGCAGGCCGGCCACGTGCAGGCGGCGCACCATGCGCTGGCGCACATCCGCCGAATCGAGGCCGAGGCCGGAGGGCGCCACCCGCCGCGTGGCTTCGGTGTGCGCATGCTGAACATGGGCTTGCGGTCGCAACACCGGGCGCTGGTTCGCAACGAGGGTCCGTGCCAACGCGGGCTTGACCACCGTCTTGGCGATCGGCTTGCGCGGCGCTGCCGCAGGCAACCTGGCCGGTGCCGTCATCTGGTCCAGGCGCAGCGGAAATTTCGGCGCACGCGGCGCCGAACCACTCATTCCTTGCCCGCCCAGGCGCGCCAAGCCGGCAGCCGCGCGTGATCGGTCAGGTCCACTTGCAGCGGCGTGATGGACACCTGCCCGTTCGCGACCGCATGAAAGTCGGTGCCGGCACCGGCCTCGCGCGCATCACCGGCCGGTCCGATCCAGTAAAGCGTTTCGCCGCGCGGGCTGGTCTGGCGGATCACCGGTTCGCTCGCGTGGCGGCGGCCGAGGTGGGTGATGACACGCGGCAGTTGATCGGCATCAGGCCGGTTCGGGATGTTCACGTTCAGCAGCCAGTGCGCGGGGCCGGGGGGCGTGCGCAGCACCTGTTCGATCACGCTGCGCGCGGTGCGGGCGGCGGCATCGAGGTGCGTCCAGCCGCGTTCTCCTTGCGAAAACGCGATCGATGGGATGCCAAACAGAAAGCCTTCCATCGCCGCGGCGACGGTGCCCGAATAGAGCGTGTCGTCGCCCATGTTGGCGCCGTTGTTGATGCCGGAGATAACCAGGTCGGGGCGCTGCGGCAACAGGCCGGTGAGCGCGACGTGAACACAATCCGAAGGCGTGCCGCCGATGTAGCGAAAGCCATTCGCGGCCGTGTAGACCGACAGCGGCCGGTGCAAGGTGAGTGAGTTCGAGGTGCCGCTGGCGTTCTGCTCCGGTGCGACCACGTCGAGCTCGCCGAGCCCTTCGCAGGCCTTCACCAGGGCCGCCAGTCCAGGGGCGAGGTAACCGTCGTCGTTCGCAATGAGAATACGCATGGCGGGATTGTATGGACTCGTTGCCACGAGAACCGTTTTGCGACACTGCTCGTGCACCCTCGCCCACCCAACGACACAACAGGAGATGCTTCGATGCACGCATGGTTATGCATCAACCCGGTCGGCGTCGATGCGCTGAGCTGGCAAGAACTGCCCACACCCGAGCCGCAAGCAGGCGAAGTGCGCGTCGCGATCCGCAGCGCGAGCCTGAACTTCCCGGATCTGCTGATCGTGCAGAACAAATACCAGATGAAGCCGCCCCTGCCCTTCGTGCCGGGCTCGGAGTTCGCGGGTGTGGTCGACGCGGTGGGGGCGGGTGTCACGCACATGAAGGTGGGCGATGCGGTGGCAGCCTTCTCGGGCACCGGTGGCTTTGCGACCCATGCGTGTGTCAACGTTGGTTTGCTGATGCCGCTGCCCGAAGGCTTCGCGTTCGACGATGCGGCGGCCTTCGTCCTCACCTACGGCACCACGCACCACGCCTTGCTCGACCGCGCCGCGCTGAAGGCCGGTGAGACTGTGCTGATCCTCGGCGCAGCGGGCGGTGTGGGCACCGCGGCGATCCAGATCGCGAAGGCGGTCGGCGCCCGCGTTATCGCTGCGGCATCGAGCGAGGCGAAGTGCGCTTTGTGCACCTCGCTTGGTGCCGACGCGACCATCAACTACGGACAACCCGACGGACCAGCGCAGGTTCGTGAACAACTCAAGGCGCTGACCGCAGGCAAGGGCCCCGACGTCGTTTACGACCCGGTCGGTGGTGAGCTGGCCGAGCCGGTGTTCCGCTCGATCGCCTGGCGTGGGCGCTACCTCGTGGTCGGTTTCGCACAGGGTCAGATTCCGTCACTGCCGCTGAACCTGGCCTTGCTGAAGGGCGCGTCCATCGTCGGTGTGTTCTGGGGCGACTTCGCCCGCCGCGAGCCGAAGGCGAATGCCCGCGCCCTCGGCGAACTCGCGCAGTGGTATGCGCAAGGCCGCGTCAAACCGGTGATCGACCAGCGCCTGCCGATGACCCAACTGCCCCAAGCTTTTGCGCGCATGGGCACCCGTCAGGTGCATGGCAAGCTGGTGCTGATGAACGACTGAAAGGGACGACCCAAGAGAACAATCGAAGGGCCACGCGGGCCGTGCATACGTCACGGTCCATGCGCTACCATCAGCGCTCCATCGGAAAGTGTCCGGCGCATGCCAGTCAAGGTTCTCATCCTCGAAGACAACCCGGTTGCCCGCAGCTTCCTGTGCCGCGTGGTGCGCGAGAGTTTCAGCGACACCATCGTCATCACCGAAGCCGGCGACCTGGAAACGGCGCGTCGGCAGATCGGTCCGCTCGCTGGGCCGCTGGGTGAAGTTCGGCCCAGAGACGATCCTTTCAAGCTCATCCTCGTCGACCTCGAACTGCCGGACGGGAATGGCATGGAACTGCTCGCCGAACTGGCGCGCTATCCGGCCACCAAGATCGTCACCACGCTCTACTCCGACGACGACCATTTGTTCCCCGCGCTGCAATGCGGAGCCGACGGCTACCTGCTGAAGGAAGACCGTTTCGAGGTGCTGGTCGAGGAGTTGCAGAAGATCGTGCGTGGCCAGCCGCCCCTGTCGCCGGCGATCGCGCGGCGCCTGCTGACGCACTTCCGCGGTGGCGCCGCCGGTGGCGCCACCGACTCCGGCCCCACCCCGCTCGGCGCCGGCTTCCTGAGCAGCCGCCCGATGGCGCTGGGCCGGGGCGCGCCGCTCGACCACGAGCGCCTCACCCCGCGTGAAAGCGAAGTGCTGACCTACCTGAGCAAGGGCTTCACGATCAAGGAGATCGCGAACCTGATGGGCATCAAGTGGTTCACGGTCAACGACCACATCAAGTCCATCTACAAGAAGCTCAATGTGTCGAGCCGCGCCGAAGCGGCCGTGCTGGCCAGCAAACAAGGCCTGGTCTGACCAGACCGACCCGCCGTGGCGCTCGACGCACCGCTGCGCCCCACGGCAGTGTCCGCTGGCCGCTCAGGCAACACTGAGGGCCGCCGCGCGAGCGACAACAGCCGCACCCCCGCCGACTCGGTGCTCGACTCGGTCTTCAACGACCGCTCGCTCGATGGTTCGGCCGCCCTGTCGCGCTGGATGGGTTGGCGCCTGCGTCTTCTGGTGGCGGCGGCACTGCTCGGCTGCGTCGGCCTGCTGATGCTGGCGCGGGCACTCGCCGCGCCGCTGCACATCGACGCGAGCTGGCGGGTCGATGCACGCGGCCAGGTCGAGCTGGCCGCCACGGCCGATCCGCTGCTGCGGCCCCACATCGGCAAGCTGCTCGTGCAACTGGGCCAGGAGCCGGTCGATGGCCTGGCCTTGCAGCATTCATCCCGCTGGCTGACCGACGACGCGGTGCGCACGCGCCACCGCGAGCTGCACGAACGCCTGTTCGCCGCCGTTCAGCAAGAGCGGGTGAGCCTGCGCTTTGCCGATGGCAGCGCAGTCGAAGTGCAACCGCTCCAGCGCGGCTTCACCGGCCTGCCGGCGATGTTCTGGCTGCTGTGCGGGCTGGCGCTCGTGCTCTACCTCGTCGCCATGGTGGTCGCGCTGGCCAAGCCGACCTCGCGCAACCTCATCTATGCCGTGATGGGCCTGTGCCAGGCCGGCAACCTGCTGCTCATCGCCGTGGAGGCCACGGCCAGCCTCGGCCTGCCCGCGCCCTTCCCGCGGATCGACATGCCGGCGCGCATGGCCTTCGATCTGCTGACGGCTGCGGCGATGGTCAACGCCGTGTGCCTGCACCCGCGCCGGTTGCCCGGTGGCGCCTTGATCGCGCTGGGCACCTGGGGCGTGGCAGTGGGCTTGTCGGTGCTCGCGGCGCTGGGTTTGCTGGCTTCCACCTGGTGGTGGGCGCAGGGCGGCATGATCGGGATGGGCCTGCTCGCCATCGCGCTGCTGAGCTGGTCGTACCGGATCGAGCCGCACCCGTTCGCGGTGGTGCTGCGCCGCTTCGGCGTGGTGACACTCGTCACCCTGGTGCTGCTGAGCGCGGCGGTGGCGCTGTCGGCGGGCCTGGCCGGCGCGTCCTACGCCACCATCTCGGCCACCGGCTCGATGGTCTGGTACGTGTTCCTCGCTTCGCTGCTGCTGCTGGTGCCCTTCATGTCGCGTTCGCAGCAGGTGATGCGCGAGTTCTCGCTGCTCGCGGCCATCAGCACCGTGGCGACCTCGCTCGACCTGCTCTTCGTCGCGGTGTTCTCGCTCGGGCAGTTCGCTTCGCTGACACTTTCGCTCTTCATCTCGCTGGGCGTGTACTCGGGTGCGCGGCAATGGATCCTGAACCAGTTGCTCGGCAGCAGCATGCTGACCACCGAGCGCATGTTCGAGCAGCTCTACCGCATTGCCCGCGAAGTCGAAGCCCACCCCGAGCGCATCCCGGCCCTGCTGGCGCAACTGCTGCGCGACTTGTTCGAGCCGATGGAGGTGTCGCTGAGCGAGCGCCAGTCCAGCCTCACCCGCGTGGCCAGCGATGGCTCGACCCTGCTCGTGCCGGTGCCCACGCTGAGCGGCGACAAGGCCATGTCGCGCGGTTCGATCACGATCCGTTTCGCGCACCGCGGCCGGCGCCTGTTCACACACGACGACGCGCGCCTGACGGATCGCATCGTCGAGCAGTTGCGCCGTGCGGTGGCTTTCGACAAGGCCGTCGAACAAGGCCGCAGCGAAGAGCGCTTGCGCCTTGCACAAGACCTGCACGACGACATCGGCGCGCGGCTGCTGACCCTTATGTACAAAGCCCAGTCGCCCGAGATGGAAGAGTACGTGCGGCACACCCTGCAAGACCTGAAGACGCTGACCCGCGGCCTGGCCGCACCCAACCACCGGCTCTCGCACGCCGCAGCGGAATGGAAGGCTGATTTGACACAGCGGCTCACCGCCGCGCATGTCGCGCTCGGTTGGTCCTGCAACTTCGACAACGACATGCTGCTGACCGTGGTGCAGTGGTCGGCGCTGACGCGGGTGCTGCGCGAGCTGGTCAGCAATGCGATCGCGCATGCGCAGGCGCAGCGCCTGGACATCGACTTCACGCTTGCCGCCGACCGTTTGCAACTCACCGTCACCGATGATGGCAAGGGGCGTAACCCGCGCGCCTGGTCGCACGGCCTGGGCCTGGGCGGTGTGCGCAAGCGGGTGAAGCAGCTCGGCGGCGAAGTCGAGTGGCGTGAAGTCGAGCCGCGCGGCATCCGTTGCCAGGTGACGATACGGGAGTGGTCGGAGCGGCCCTGAATTCCCCAAAGCCGTGCCGCGGCGGGCAGGTCTGGTGCGAAGAGCAAGATGCCCCGCACTCGCACGCTCGAAAACCGGGCGCCGCGTGGGTGGCACGCGAACACCGGGCGGGCCGTTTTCTTGCGTTGATCATTGCGTCGATTCCAAGTCAGCAACACCCCTGAACCTCGCACCGGAGCGCACCGATGGCTACACCTCTCACTGCGGATCAGCTCGATCGCATCGTCCACGCCAACGCCGCGGCGCTGGACCTGCGCATCGCCATCGAGCACCGGCCCGGCGTGGCGAACTATTTCAAGCTCGCCGCCGACATGGCCGAGTTGGTGATGGGCCTGCCACTCGGCCCGGACGATGAATCGGGTTCGGTGTTCACACCGGTCTCGCCCGAGGTGGGCTCGTGAACGGCGCCGCCTGGCAACTCGATGCGGCGACGATCGCGCGGCAGGTGCGCGATGGGTCGCTCTCGGCACGCACCGCCGTCGAGCAGTGCCTGAACCGCATCGAAGCGACCGATGGCCGCGTCAACGCCTTCACCTCGCTGCTGGCCGAACGCGCCCTCAAACGCGCCGGGCAGATCGACAAGCACACCCGGCGCAGCGAGCTGTCACTGGCCGGCGTGCCCTTCGCGGTGAAGAACCTGTTCGACATCGCCGGCCTGCCCACGCTGGCCGGCTCGAAGATCGAACGCGAGGCCACACCCGCGGCACGCGACGCGCTGCTGGTGCGGCGGCTCGAAGCGGCTGGCGCCATCCTGATCGGCGCCAACAACATGGACGAGTACGCCTACGGCTTCACGACCGAAAACACCCACTACGGCCCGACATGCAACCCGCACGATCTGGCGCATGTGTCCGGCGGCTCGTCGGGCGGCTCGGCCGCGGCGGTGGCGGCGGGCCAGGTGCCCCTCACGCTCGGGTCGGACACGAATGGCTCGATCCGCGTGCCCTCGTCGCTGTGCGGCATCTATGGCCTGAAGCCCACCTTCGGCCGCCTGCCGCGTGTGGGCAGTTATCCCTTCGTCGCAAGCCTGGACCACCTCGGCCCATTCGCGCGCACGGTCGACGACCTGGTGCTCGCCTATGACGCGATGCAAGGCCCCTCGACCGCCGACCCGGCCTGTGCGCGGCGTGCGCCCGAACCGGTGCGGCCGCAGATGGCCGGCAGTGTCGACAACCTGCGCATCGGCGTGCTCGGTGGCTGGTTCCGCGAGATGGCGATGACCGAGGCGCTGGCTGCCGTCGACGCCGCCGCGGAGGCGCTCGGCACCACGCGCCTGATCGAGTGGCCTGAAGTCGAGCGCGCGCGCGCTGCGGCTTTCCTCATCAGCAATGCCGAGGGCGCGGCTTTGCACCTGAACGATCTGCGCAGCCGCGCGCAAGACTTCGAACCGCTCTCGCGCGATCGCTTTCTGGCCGGTGCCTTGCTGCCCGCGGCCTGGGTGATGCAGGCGCAGCGTGTGCGGCAGTGGTTCGCGCATCGTGTGGCCCGCGCGTTCGAAACCGTCGATGTGCTGATCGCTCCGGCCACGCCCTGCGTGGCGCCACGCATCGGCACCGAGTGGATGGAACTGGGTGGCAAGCGCCTGCCGGCACGGCCGAGCCTGGGCTTGCTGGCGCAGCCGATCTCGTGCATCGGCCTGCCCGTCGTGACGGTACCGGTGTGGGGCATGAACCCGCAAAGCCCGCACCTGCCGATCGGCGTGCAGGTGATCGCCGCGCCCTGGCGCGAAGACCTGGCCTTGCGCGTGGCCGCCGCACTCGAAGCACGTGGTGTGAGCAGTGCGCCGATCGCTGCGCTGAACTGAGTTCAGCGCCTCGCGCGAGCCGTTCAGAATCGGGACTTCGTCTACGGAGCCCCGCCATGATCGCTCGCATCTCGATCCACCCTTCGGGCCCGGCCCGCTTTCACTACGCGGTCAGCGCCGAGGGCGAGGAGCTCTACAGCGACGACGGCCTGGGCTCGATCATTCACTGCCTGGCCGCCGCCATCGAGGGCATGGGCGAAGAGGTCAAGGCGGCCGAACTCGCCTACGGCGACATCGTCTCGGGCACGTACCCGCTGGAGGTGCTGGCGACCCGACCGGGCGATGTGGCCCAGCACGCCATCAACACGACAACCGCCGTGCTCCAGGTGCTCAACGCGTGATGATCATGCGAACGAGCCACCAACAAAAGCGCCCACGGGTTGCCTGGGCGTCTTGACCATCGAGCGGTGTTCTTGGGGTGGCTGATGGAGAACGAACGCAGGACCTAAGTTCTTGATTTCATTGGAGAACCTTCGCAGGAATACGATGTTGTTCCCCTGCCTGTTCCCCTACTAACCGCTTGATAGAAGAATTCTAGAACCGTGCGTGATTGTGCATCGTCCAACGCGGGAGTGTCCGAATTTCTGTGTTCGAGGCGGGTTGTTGAATTCGTCTTTGCTTGATCTTCTTTGAACAGAGGCCCCTGCCAGGCCGCCGGAGGCGCCCCTGGTTGAGCCATGTATCGCATGGTTCAACCCAGGGGGCCAGCGGCTCGAGTGAAGCGCTCCTCGTAGAGTATCGCGAACTGGTTCATCGCCTCCTTCCAGTTGTGCGCTGCGCGGCCCCAGTCGGCCGTGATGTTGCGCAGCGCCAGCCAGATCAATTTGCTGGCCGCGTCGTCGCTCGGGAAGTGCCCGCGCGACTTGATGATCTTGCGCAGCTGCGCGTTGATGCTCTCGATCGCGTTGGTCGTGTAGATCACCCGACGCACCGCCAGCGGGAACGCGAAGAACGGAATCACCCGGTCCCAGGCCCGACGCCAGGCGGCCACGACGGTGGGGAATTTGCGACCCCACGGGCCTTGCTCGAACGCGTCGAGTTCGGCCTGCGCCGCCTCGGCGCTGGTGGCCGTGTAGATCGGCTTGATCGCTTGGGCCAGCAGCTTGCGATCCTTCCAGCTCGCGTAGTCCAGGCTGTTCCTGATCAGGTGCACGATGCAGGTCTGCAGCGTCGTGGCCGGGTACACCGCGCCCAGCGACTCGGGCATGCCCTTCAAGCCGTCGGTGACGCCGAGGAGGCCGAGACCATCTACGTCGGGACGTCACGAGCGAAGTACCTGATGCAGATCGTCGGCAGCGCGAAGTCTTGCGACGGCTTGGCACGAAAACTATCAAACTGACCTGCCGGGCCGCAAGATCGACCTCGATGTTTCACTCACTCTGTGAGACGCCAGCGGGGCGAGGCACGCTTGAGCAATGTGTCGCCGCGACACGCTTCACAACCGTTGCCTCCAGGTCAGCGGCAGGACCCTCATTGCTCAGACGGATGGGGCGACCAGAGGTGCATTGTCAGGACTTGGCGATCAGAGCCTCGTAGTTGCTCCAGACCATTTCGCGGGCTAATTCTGGCGGGACGTTCCACACTTTCGCCAATGCTCCAACGGACCGCTCAATATCTAGGGGAGTAAGTGACTTTCCGCCGGCCTGCGCGAAGGGGCCATCGGTTTCCGTGAGCACACGATTTCTAGGCATTGATGCGACGACTTCTCGACCTGTAGCAGTCTGCAGCATTCCAAGGCCTACCGAAAACCAACATCCGGACATCGATGCCTCGGCAAGTTCATGCGGTGATCCGGAGAACCAGTGCAAAACTGGGATGCCGGCGTCAGGATGCTGGGCAAGCATGTCGAGCACAGGTCGGACTGCGCGGCGACTATGAAGGCTCAAGATCTTGCCGCCTTCTTTTTCGCAGGCGGAGAACACGCCTTCGAGAACGCGACGTTGGGTAGCTTGATATTCACGGTACTGCGGAGAACCATCGAGCCCAACTTCTCCAACGAATCGATAGGCACGGACTTCGTTGAGAAGAAGTTCCAGAGACTTCTGATGTTTATGCGCAACCTCCGGATGAAGGCCGACGCCAATGTGAACTACTGCACCCGATGCACTTACGAGCGACTTCAAGCGGTCTGCGGCAGCCGGAATCGTGGACACCGCGAACACAGCAACGCCAGACTGTGCGCACGACGCCAAGATGGACCGAGGATCGTCGTACAGGTCAACATGACAATGGAAGTCAACCCACTTCACAGCGCGTGGTCGAGATAGTGTCTCAGTTCCTCTATCCCTCGATCGGCCACACCTACCAGCGCTTGTCGATCGCGCGACGACCGAGGAAGTGGTGAGATAGACCGCAGCACCTTGCCCATGTCCTGCCCTTCGTAGCGGTCCACTGCGGCGCGAACTGCCACCACATCCTCGTAGTCGATGGCGTCGTTGAGGTTCTCGTAAACGTACGGACGGGTTGGTGAATCCTCTTCACCTGCGGCATGCAATGCGGCACGACGAATCAAGCACGGGAAGCATCGCCCGCATGGTCGATTCTTTCGCTTCCATTTGCCACAGGAGATCGAATGACCCATCAGCGATCTGAGAAGGCCGAGATCTCTGCACTGCTCGATCATCTCGCCCTTCGTATGAAACACATACGGATTCACGATCTGCACGGGCACGCCGGCACCATGCAGCACCTCGGAGACGAGACGCAGGAAATATGGGTGCGTCGTCCTTGTGCTCAGGCTGCCGATGCGACGGACGCTCAAAGGAGGATTGAGAGAGATCAACCCGTTTTCGGGGACGTTCAACTGAGTGACTTCATCGCCGTTCGCAATCGCAGAAGCCGCCAGCACCCCCATCGCAACGAACAAGAGCGAGCGGCAGCGCATCGAAATCTCGTTCTTGCTATTGAATCCCGCGTCTGCATTCGCGTAAAAGTGAGTCAGAGTCGGGTCGATTCGCTGTGCGAAATACGCCTGCAGCGTGCCTTCCTTTGGGTACGCGTGGCTGACCAGAATCGGGCGCTTTCCGCCGCGAACAAGATCGATGGCTCCAACGAGGCTGTCTAAGCCGCCCGACAGCAAGCAGACACAGTCGTCCAATGCCAGTTCGCTTCGCCCAGGGGGAACGGCGACTCCATCATCGCGAACCGATATCTTCCAGATATCGCCGCTGAGAAACCCGAGAGCGCGTTCGAACTGGGGCAGCACTGGACGCCAGTTTGCTGGACTGACAAGGTCGACGGTGAGGTCGATTTGAACCGCCCCGGGTTTAGAGGAGGCTCCTTCGATTGAGAATGGAGCCAAGATGAGGAAGTCCCCGAAGTTTTCCCCCGAGGTTCAGGATCGTGCGGTGCGCATGGTCTTCGACGCCAAGGACCAGTACCCGTCGCAGTG
>JANYJL010000129.1 GCA_025361845.1 Rhizobacter sp. | reverse complement strand
CCGACCAGCGCCCCGGCGGCGAGATCGCGCACTTCTCGCCCGACCCGACACGCGGGCACGAAGACATCGCGGCCGGCTACTTCGGCAGCACCGGCTGGGGTGACGCGATCTGCATCGTGCCCTGGACGCTGTGGACCCATTACGGTGACCGCGCCATCCTCGAAGAGGCCTTCCCAGCAATGCAACGCTGGGTCGATTTCGTCTGGTCGATCAGCGACGGCCCGATCGTGCAACCGCCGCGGGCGTGGAGTGCGCGGGGCTTCAGCTTCGGCGATTGGCTGCAACCGAGCGGCCCGACCGAGAAGCCTTTCCCCACCATCGGCGACGACGCGGCGGCCACGATCTACCTCTACATCGCGGCCTCGCTGACGGCGCGCATCGCCCGCGTGCTCGGCCGCCACGACGAAGCGCAGCGCCTTGCCCAGCGCGCCGACGCCGTGAAGGCCGCGTTCGCACACGAGTTCATCGCACCGAGCGGGCGGCTGGTCTACGACGACCAGACTTCGTATGCCCTGGCCATCCTGCACGACCTGATCCCGGCACATCAGCTGCCGGCCGCAAGCCGCTACTTCAAGGCCACGATCGCGCGCGCCGAAGGCCGCATCGGCACCGGCTTCATCGGCACGCCTGCGCTGCTGCCCGCGCTGGTCAAGATCGGCGAGCCGGAGCTGGCCGCGGCAGTTTTCCTGCAGGAAGAAGTGCCGGGCTGGCTCTACCAGGTCAAGCATGGCGCGACCACGATCTGGGAGCGCTGGGACGCGATCCGCGCCGATGGCTCGGTGTTCGACCCGGCCATGAATTCCTACAACCACTACGCCTACGGCGCGGTGTGCCAGTGGCTGTTCGAAGCCGTGGCCGGCATCCGACCCGATCCGGAACAGCCCGGCTTTCGCCACATCGAATTCGCGCCGGTGATCATCCCGGCCCTGTCGCCCGTCGAGGCCGCGCACGACACCTCGCACGGCCGCGTCGAGGCGGCGTGGTCGGTCGATGGTGATCGTGTGCGTTATGCCGTCACGGTGCCCAACGGCTGTGCCGGCAGCTTGCGCCTGCGAGCGAATCACCACGACGTGAAGGTGGACGGCCGAGCGATCGCTGCCGATCTCGCCGATGGCGGCGTGCGCGCCGAGCTGGCTGCCGGCACCCACGAGATTCTGTTCCGACTCGCCTGAGCCCATGAGCTTCGCTGCTTCCACAACGCGTACGGACTGACCCAAGACCGACGCTCCTCTGTCCCACCACCGTTAACGGCAGCCGCCTTTTTTGGCCGCCACACACTACAACCGGAGATGACCCATGTTGAAAACTTCCCGAGCCCGCCGCCACGTGCTGGCGTCCGCCGCCGCTCTCGCCCTGGGCCTCACGACCCTGGCCGCGCACAGCGCCACCACGCTGACCGTGCTGATCGACGGCGGCCCGCAAACCGTCGGCGCGATGAACGCGCTGGCCGCTGACTTCAGCGCCAAGAACCCCGACATCAAGATCGACATCGAAACCCGCCCGGGCGGCAGCGAAGGCGACAACCTCATCAAGACCCGCTTGGCCACCGGCGAGATGACCGATGTGTTCCTCTACAACGCCGGGTCGCTATTCCACGCGTTGAACGCGAAGAAGAACCTGGTCGACCTGACGGGCGAAAAGTCCCAGGCCAACGTGCTCGACGTCTTCAAGGGCGTGGTCACCGAAGACGGCCGCATCTACGGTGTGCCGATCCAGACCGCGATGGGCGGCGGCGTGCTCTACAACAAGCCGATCTACGCCAAGCTCAAGCTGCAAGTGCCCAAGACCTGGGCCGAGTTCCAGAAGAACAACGCGGCCATCAAGGCCAGCGGCGTGGCCCCGATCATCCAGACCTTCAAGGACACCTGGTCCTCGCAGATGTTCGTTCTGGCCGACTTCCACAACCTGGCCTCAAGCGATCCGGGCTTTGCCGACCGCTACACCGCCAACAAGGCCAAGTACGCCACCACGCCGGCCGCGCTGAAGGGTTTTCAGCGCCAGGAGGAGGTCTTCAAGGCCGGCTACCTGAACAAGGACTATGCGAACGCGAGGTTCGAGGACGGCCTGCGCATGGTCGCCAAGGGCGAAGGGGCGCACTACCCGATGCTGACCTTCGCGATCGGCGGCATCTCGGTCAGCTACAAGGACAACATCGGCGATGTCGGCTTCTTTGCCTTGCCCGGTGACGACGCCGCCAAGAACGGCCTGACGGTCTGGATGCCGCCGGGTCTGTACATCCCCAAGTCCAGCACGCACATTGCCGAGGCCAAGAAGTTCCTCGCCTTCGTCGCCAGCCCCGAAGGCTGCGCGGCGCAGACCCGCGGCGCCGGCCCGCAAGGCCCGTACATGGTCAAGGGTTGCGATCTTCCCGCGTCCGTGCCACCCGCCGTGGCCGACCTCGTGGCGTACTTCCAGCCAGGTGCGAAGAGCACGCCGGCACTCGAGTACCTGTCTCCGGTCAAGGGCCCGTCGCTGGAGCAGATCACGGTGGAAGTCGGCTCGGGCATCCGCATGCCGGCCGACGCCGCTGCGCTGTACGACGAGGACGTGCGCAAGCAGGCCATGCAGCTCGGCCTGCCCGGCTGGAAGTGATCGAATCCCGGTGATGAACACGGAAGGTCCGGCATGTCGATCGACAGCACGGACCTTCCCCGCGAGGCACATACGATGACCGCAACTCAGACTCCGCGCACGGCCCGTCGGTCCGTCGAGGCCGGCGCCTACCCGGCCTGGTTCTTCATCCCTGCGGCGCTGGTCTTCGGCGTGCTGTTCCTGGCGCCGATGCTGTCGTCGTTCTACTTCGCGCTGACGCGCTGGACGCTGTTCGAGTCCGAGTTCATCGGCCTGGACAACTTCGCGCAATTCCTGCGCGAGCCCTTCCTCGTCAAGGGGCTGGTCAACACGATGATCTACGCCATCCTCACCTCGGGCCTGAAGGTCGTGCTGGGCATGATGCTGGCGGTCGTGCTCACCTCGCCGATCCACTTCCGCGCCTTCCTGCGCTCGGTGGTCTTCTTCCCGGTGCTGGTCAGCACGGTCGGCGTGGGCCTCACGTTCACGGTGTTGATGCACCCGGACAACGGCCTGATCAACCAGGCCCTGGTGCAAGTGGGCATCGAAGGCCCATCGTGGCTGACCGATCCCCGCTACGCCTTGTTGTCCGTTGCGCTGGTCGATGTGTGGAAGGGCATAGGCCTCGCCACCCTGATCTACATCGCCGGCATCGTGTCGATCCCGGCGGACTACTTCGAGGCCGCGCGCATCGAAGGGGCCAACTGGCACCAGCAGTTCTTCCGCGTGACCTTGCCACTCTCGCGCCCGGCCACCGTCACCGTGATCATCCTGAGCTTCATTGGTGGCCTGCGCTCGTTCGACCTGATCTGGTCGATGACGCGCGGCGGCCCGGGCTTCACCACCGATGTGATTGCCTCGGTGATCTACAAGCAGTACCAGGCGGGCTTCTACGGACTTTCGACCGCCGGCAACGTGGTGCTGTTCCTGCTGATCGCGCTGCTGGTGGTGCCGCTCTACCTGAGCCTGAACCGCAAGGAGTCCGCATCGTGAAGAAGCACTGGAATCTGATCGCGAGCCTGCTCGGCGTGCTGGTCGCCAGCATCGTCTTCCTGGTCCCGTTCGCCTTCATCCTGACCATGTCGGCCAAGGGTGTCGAAGAGGCCGCGCTGCTGCGCTTCACGCTGCCGGGCGCCAGCCACGCCTGGGCCAACTTCATCCAGGTGATCGAGGCGCGCGACCACATGCTGCTGCTCGCCTTCTTCAACAGCGTGGTCATCACCGTGGCCAGCGTCGCGCTGATGGTGGTGTTTGGCGCGATGGTCGGCTTCGTGCTGCAAAGGCACCAGAGTGGCTGGACGCGCGTGGCCGACATCTGCATCCTGGCCGGGCTCATCATGCCGCCGGCCGTGGTGCCGACGATCTGGGTGATGCAGAGCCTGTTTCTCTTCAAGACCAAGACCGGCCTGGTACTGATCGAGGTGGCGTATGGCCTGGCCTTCAGCATCATGCTGTTCCGCGCCTTCGTCGCGACCGTGCCGAAAGAACTCGACGAAGCGGCGGTGATCGAGGGCGCCGGCCCGATTGCGCTGTTCTTCAAGGTCATCCTGCCGCTGCTCAAGCCGGTGATGGTGACCGTGATCGTGGTGCAATCGGTGGCCGTGTTCAACGACTTCACGAATCCGCTCTACTACCTGCCCGGCAGCAAGAACGTGACCGTGCAGCTGACGCTCTACAACTTCCAGAGCCTGTTCACGACCTCCTACAACCTGCTGTTCATGAACATCCTGCTGATCACGATCCCGCCGCTGGTGATGTTCCTGTTCTTCAACCGCCAGATCGTGGAGGGCATGACGGCCGGAGCGGTGAAGGGCTGACGGCTCACCGGCACTGAATCGCACCATGAGCAAACGCGCCACCATCATCGACGTCGCCGAACGGGCCGGCGTGTCGCGCTCCGCCGTCTCGAAGGTGCTGCGCAATGCCTACGGCATCAGCGAGCAGATGCGGGCCGGGGTCGAGCAGGCGATGGCCGAGTTGAACTACCGCCCGCAGATCGCCGCGCGCGGCCTGCGCGGCCGCACCTACACGCTGGGCGTGGTGATGCCGAGCATCCGCAACCCGTTTTTCCCGGACATCCTCGACGGCATCTGGAGCGCCTTGCAGGGCACCCAGTACCAGCCTCTGGTCGCGGTGCGCCATTCGGTCGACGAGACCGAGCGCACGCTGATCGAGATGATGCTCGACCGCAAACTCGATGGCTTCATCATGATCGCGCCGCTCGTCAACCGCGACTACCTGTGGCGGCTCGCCACCACGGTGCCCATCGTCATGATCGGCCGGCACGAAACGGGCGGCACCTTCGACACGGTCAACAACGACGACGAGCGCGGCGCCTACCTCGCGGTCGCGCACCTGATCGAGCAAGGCCACAAGCGCATCGCCTTCTTCAGCTTCGAGCCGCCGGAAGACAGTGCCGTCAACCCGGTGGTCTTTCGCATGCGCGGCTACATCGCGGCCATGCAGGCGCATGGGCTGGACAACTACATCCAGATCCGCAAGACGCACAGCGGTGCGTCTGCCGAGGAGGACCGGCTGCTCGCCCGCGACATGCTGAGCGCCAAGGCGCGCCCCACTGCCGTCTTCGTCTGGCACGACGCCGCGGCCATCAACGTGATGGCCGAGGCGCAGGCGCTGGGTCTGAACCTGCCGCAAGACCTGGCCGTGGTCGGCTACGACAACTTCGGCATCAGCGCGCTGCCGCAATTGCAGCTCAGCTCGATCGACCAGGACGCCCACGCGATGGGCGCCACCGCCGCCGGGTTGCTGATCGAACGCATCGAGGGCCGGACCGAACCGGTGCACTTCACGACCGAGCCGACCTTGCTCGTGCGACGGTCCTCCACGGTGTCTGCCTGAGCGGCCACCCCCTTCATCCCACCAGCGAGACATCCCCATGGCCAGCGTTGAACTCAAGAGCCTGCGCAAGTCCTTCGGCACGCACGACATCATCAAGGGTGTGGACCTGCGCATCGAACACGGCGAGTTCGTCGTCTTCGTCGGCCCGTCGGGCTGCGGCAAGTCGACCCTGCTGCGCTTGATCGCCGGCCTGGAGAGCGCCACCTCGGGCACGCTCCTGATCGGCGAGAAGCCGGTCAACGACCTGCCACCGAAGGACCGCGGCATCGCGATGGTGTTCCAGTCGTATGCGCTGTTCCCGCACCTGACCGTCTACGAGAACGTCGCCTTCGGGCTGAACCTGGCGGGCGCGCCCAAGGCCGAAGTCGACCAGAAGGTGCGGCAGGCCGCGCAGATTTTGAAGATGGAGCACCTGCTGGCGCGCAAGCCCAAGGAACTCTCGGGCGGGCAGCGCCAGCGTGTGGCCATCGGGCGCGCGATCGTGCGCAACCCGGAGGTGTTCCTGTTCGACGAGCCGCTATCGAACCTGGACGCGGCGCTGCGTGTGAACACCCGCGCCGAGATCGCCAAGCTGCACCGCGACCTGGGTGCGACGATGATCTACGTGACACACGATCAGGTCGAGGCGATGACCTTGGCGGACCGCATCGTCGTGCTCGAAGCCGGCGTGGTGCGCCAGTACGGCCGGCCGCTGGAGCTGTACCACCTGCCGCAGAACCAGTTCGTCGCCGGCTTCATCGGCTCGCCGAAGATGAATTTCCTGCCGGTGCGTGTCGCCGATGTCGATGCGCAGGGCCTGACCGTCGAGTCGGTCGATCTGGGTGGGGCACATCACATCCCGGTGCAGCCCGGCAGCGCACGCATCGGCGACCCAATGGCGCTGGGCATCCGGCCTGAACACATCGCACCGGGTGCGGCCACGGCGTCGGCGAGCAGCATGGCGATCAGCGGCGCGGTCGGCCTCGTCGAGCGCCTGGGCCACGAGACCTTCGTCGAGCTGACGACGGCATCCGGGCAAGCCGTGACGGCGCTTGTCGGTGGCAACACGCTGGTCGAGATCGGGCAGGCGATGTCGCTGCGATTCGCCCCCGACGACTGCCATCTCTTTGCTGCGGATGGCCAGGCCTGCCCACGCACCCGGGTTCCCGAAATCGCGCGCCTGCACCTGCCGCTGGCGGCCTGAGTTCATCCAAGCTGAACGGAACAAGCACGATGGAAACGAAGCAGAACGACACACGGAGCGACACACACAACTCGGCCGCCGAACTGGTCGCACGCATGAGCGTCGAGGAGCAGGCCCTGCTGCTCTCGGGCGATGGCTGGTGGCGCACCCACGGCATCGCGCGCCTGGGCCTGCCTTCGATCTGGGTGGCCGACGGGCCGCATGGCCTGCGCAAGTCCCCGTCCTCGGACGAACCCGGCATGACGAGCGTGCCGGCCACCTGCTTTCCGACCGCACCGGCGCTGGCGGCGAGCTGGAACGCCGCGTTGATTCACGAGGTGGGCGCCGCGCTCGGTCGTGAGGCCCAGGCGGCCGACGTGCAGGTGCTGCTCGGGCCGGGCATCAACATCAAACGCTCGCCGCTCGGCGGGCGCAACTTCGAGTACTTCTCGGAAGACCCGCTGCTGTCGGGTCGCATGGCAGCGGCCTACATCAACGGCGTGCAGAGCGAAGGTGTCGGCACCTCGGTGAAACACTTCGCGGTGAACAGCCAGGAATCCGAGCGCATGTCGACCAGCTCGGACATCGACGCGCGCACCCTGCACGAGATCTACCTGCCGGCGTTCGAGATCGCGGTGCGCGAAGGCCAGCCGTGGACGGTGATGAGCGCCTACAACCTCATCAATGGCACGCCGGCCTCCGAGCACACCGAGCTGCTCACCGACGTCCTGCGCAAGCAGTGGGGCTTCGAGGGCCTGGTCGTGTCGGACTGGGGCGGCATCAACGACCGCGTGCGCGGCGTCGAGGCCGGCAACGACCTCGAGATGCCGGGCAGTGGCGACTACAACCGCAACAAGATCATCGCGGCGGTGCGTGAGGGCCGCTTGTCGAAGGAAGCGCTCGCGCAGGCGGCCACCGCGGTGACGGCGCTGGTGCTGAAAGCCGCGGCCGCGCACCGGCCCGGCGCCCGCTTCGACGCGCAGGCGCACCACGCGCTCGCGCGCCGTGCCGGCGGCGAAGGCATCGTGCTGCTGAAAAACGCCGACAGCGTGCTGCCCATTCCTGCGGGCAAGAAGCTCGCCGTGATCGGCGCTTTCGCGAAAACGCCGCGCTTCCAGGGCGCGGGCAGTTCCCTGGTCAACCCGATCCAGACCACGAACCCCTGCGACGAACTCACGGCCTTGTTCGGCACCGGCAACGTAGTCCATGCCGAAGGCTGCGATGGCGAGGGCGACACCAGCGCAGCGATGCTGAACGATGCGGTGCAGAAGGCCGCTTCGGCCGACGTGGCCATCGTCTTCACCGGCCTGCCCGAGAGCTACGAATCCGAAGGTTTCGACCGCCGCTCGATCGACATGCCACCCGGCCAGGTGCAACTGATCGAAGCGGTGGCGAAGGCCCAGCCGAACATCGTCGTGGTGCTGCTGAACGGCTCGGCGGTCGCGATGCGCTGGGCCGACCAGGTCAAGGGCATCGTCGAGGCTTGGCTCGGCGGGCAGGCCGGCGGCGGTGCGATCGCGGATGTGCTGAGCGGCCGCGTCAACCCTTCCGGCAAGCTGGCCGAGACCTTCCCGGTCAGCGTCGAGCAGACGCCCACCTTCCCTCATTTCCCCGGCCGCGATGGCCATGCGCTGTACGGCGAAGGGGTCTTCGTCGGCTACCGCCACTACGACACCAAACGCCTGCAACCGCTGTTCCCGTTCGGCTTCGGCCTGAGCTACACGCGCTTCGCGTACACGGGCATCCGCAGCAGCGCGGATGGTTTCGACGCCGAGGGGGGTGGCACGGTCACGGTCGAGGTGTCGGTGAAGAACATCGGCGCGGTGGCGGGCCAGGAGGTGGTGCAGCTCTACGTGCACGAGCGCGCGCCGGCCGTCGTCCGGCCCGAGAACGAGTTGCGCGCCTTCGACAAGGTGATGCTCGAACCCGGCGAGGAAAAGACGCTGCGCTTCAGCCTGTCGCGGCGCGACTTCGCGTACTACGACGCCCAGGCCGGCGCGTGGTCGGTGCACGCGGGCATGTTCGATTTGCGCGTCGGCGGTTCGTCGCGCGACCTGCCGCTGCAGGTGGCGGTCGAGGTGCAGGGCCGCCGTGAGGCGAAGCGGCTGACGAAACAATCTCTCGTGCGCGATTTCAAGGGGCGGGGCGGCAGCGACGCCCACTACGCCGAGCTGGTGCGCGCGCTCGGCATGGGCGAGCTGCTGGAGCCTGCGAAGGAAACGCCCGACATGAGCCCCGCGCAGATCGCCGCACAACGCAAGGCGCGCATGGCGACATTTGCCTTCGTCGACGAGATGCCGGTCAACAAGGTTCCGGCGTTCTCGCTCGGTCGCTACACCGAAGCCCGGCTCGACGAGATGCTGCGCCGCGCGGCGGCCTGAGGTCGGCGCCGGCGCTTGAATTCGACCGAGCTGGAGAGCGTCAAGGCCGAGCTGGGCAGATTGACTGACGCGTTCTTTCGCGCGGTGTCGTTCGAGGAAGGGGCCACGCCGCCCTGCGAGGACATCCACGCCGTCTTCATCGAGGCCGGTCTCCTTATCAAGAACAGTGGCGCGGCGCCCGGGATTTCCACCCGGTTCATCCTGACGCCCCTGGGCTGGAAGATCAGTGCGATGGGCTGGGACGACGAACGACCCGGCCTGCGGATACCCGAGCCCGGCTGATCGGCCATCACGCGCCGCTGGCCTGCAGCGCGCTCAGTCGTTCCGCGACGAGCCGCTGCAAGCGCCAGAGGTTGGCGTCACGGATGCCGAGACGTTCGAGTTGATCCACCGTCTGCATCAGGTACTCGGCGCCCGACCCCCAGTGCCCGACGGCGCTGCAAAGAACGCTCGCGATCGTTTCGTCCGTCAGCCCACCGACAAAATTTTTGCCATGGCGATCAGCGGCAAAGGTGACTGCGCGCACGGCGGTGCCCGCTGCCTTGACATGGACCCATCGGGGCGGCGAGTTCGGCGGCTTGACCGTCATCTCCCTGCGCAAGAGCTTGCGAAAACTGCCCACCACCTGCGATGCGTCGATGCGGCAAAGCACACCACGGCAGCTCCCGCCCGGGATCAGCGACATCATCAATCCCGGTTGTTCAGGCGTTCCACGAAAGCGCGTGAGCTGAATGCAAAAGGCGCGGTGCCAGCCCGGCAGCACCGCGGGCACGTGCTCTGCCACCTCGAAGGCCGGGTTCCACAGCAAGGACCCATAGGCGAACACCCAGACATCCTCGCCCTGCCACCCACCTGCGGCGAGCAAAGACTGCAACGAGGTTTCGTAGTCCGCATCGTCGTGTACGACGACGCCCGGTGCCGGCCCACGATCTTCGACTTGGCGTGCGACCCGCGCCACCAAGTCAGGCGTCAGGCGCGGTGATGTCGAGAGGTGTGCGGAGCCCACAGCTTGTTCTCCCCGGTGGCGTTGCAGCGTACACCGGTGACGCCGCCGACGGATGCCGACGAAGCCCGTCTCGAAGAGATGCGGCGCGGCGCGGTAGCCTGTCGCCATGGACTCCCTGATCGCCGCGTCCGCGCGGGCCCTCGCCACCGGCGACGCGCTCGGCGCGCTCAAGCGCATCGCGCTGCGCGACGACCCGCCGGCGCTCGCGCTGCGTGGCATCGCGATGGCCCAGCTCGGCGAACATCCGCGTGCCCGCGAGTTGCTGCGCCGCGCCGCGCGCGCCTTCGGCAGCCACGAGGGGCTGGCGCGGGCACGCTGTGTCGTTGCCGAAGCCGAGGTGGCGCTGGCGATGCGCGATCTCGGCGGCTCGCCGCGCTCGCTGGCGGCTGCGGCGGCCACGCTCGAAGCGCGTGCCGACCACGCCAACGCCTTGCAGGCATGGCTCATCGCTGCCCGCCGGCTGCTGCTGCTCGGCCGCCTCGACGAGGCCGCGGCGGCGCTGGCGCGGCTCGATGGGCATGGCCTGCCACCCTCGCTGGCGGCGGTCGCGGCGCTGGCCGAGGCCGAGCTCGCGCTGCGCTCGCTGCGTGTCGGCCCGGCGCGTGCCGCGCTCGCGCGGGCGCAAGTGGCTGCCGATCGTGCGGGTGTACCGGCACTCGTGGCCGAGGTCGCCGAGGCACGCGCCGCGCTCGATCGGCCCGCCGGCCGGCGCCTGTTTGGCGGCGACGAACAGATGCTGCGCCTCGGCGAGGTCGAAGCGCTGCTGGCCTCGAATGCGCTCGTGGTCGACGCCTGCCGCCGCGGCCTGCGCGCCGGCGGCGCGTGGCTGCCACTGGCGGGCCGGCCACTGCTGTTCGCGCTCGCGCGTGCACTTGCCGAGGCCTGGCCCGGTGATGTGCCGCGCGAGGCCCTGATCGCTTCCGCATTCCGCATCCGCCGCCCCGACGAAACGCATCGTGCGCGCCTGCGGGTCGAGATCGGACGACTGCGTGCGCTCGTCAAGGGGCTCGCGCACATCGAGGCCAGCCCGCGAGGCTTCGTGCTCAAGCCGCACGACGCGCGCGATGTCGTCGTGCTCGCGCCACCCATCGATGGCGATCAGGCCTCGCTGCTGGCCCTGCTCGCCGACGGTGCGGCCTGGTCGACATCGGCCCTGGCGCTCGCCCTGGGCGACAGCCAGCGCACCGTGCAGCGGGCGCTCGCCGAGCTTGAGGCCGAGGGCCGCGTGCGCGCCATCGGCCGGGCGCGGGCGCGCCGCTGGCTGGCGCCGCCGCTGGCCGGATTCACGACGATCTTGTTACTCCCCGCTGCGCTGCCGATTGAATAGAGTGCTCTCACGGCGCCTCCTCCGACGCGCCCACAGGAGCACACGATGACCCAGCAGACGAGCAGCGACCGATCTCGCGCCACACCACGCGCCGCCGAGATCGTGCGCGAATACGGCCCCTTTGCCGGGGTCGACAAGATCGGCGGCGTGACGCATGACGGTCGCAATGTCTGGGTCGCCGCGGGCGCACGGCTGCTCGCCTTCGACCCCGCGAGCGGCGAGCCCACACGCACGCTCGATTGCGCCGCCGATGCCGGCACCGCCTTCGACGGCACGCACCTGTACCAGATCGCGGAGGCACGCATCGACAAGATCGATCCGGCCACTGGCCAGGTGCTGGCCTCGATCCCCGCGCCGGGCGGCGGCGGCGACTCGGGCCTCACCTGGGCCGAGGGCAGCCTGTGGGTGGGGCAGTACCGCGACCGCAAGATCCACCAGATCGACCCGGCCACCGGCGCCGTCATCCGCAGCATCGAATCGAACCGCTTCGTCACCGGTGTGACCTGGGTCGACGGTGAGCTCTGGCACGCCACCTGGGAAGGTGACGAGAGCGAACTGCGCCGCATCGACCCGGCTGACGGCACCGTGCTCGAGCGGCTGGAGATGCCGCCCGGGGCCGGCGTGAGCGGGCTCGAATCCGATGGCGGCGAGCTCTTCTATTGCGGCGGCGGATCGAGCGGGAAGGTCCGCACCGTGCGGCGCCCGAAGGCCACCGCCTGAACCCATGCCACATCCACCCACACACCAGGAGCACACCATGAACACTGCCGTTGCCGAAGCCACCACCGTCAACCACCCCGTCGTGTCGAAGGCCGAGTGGCTGACCGAACGCAAGGCCTTGCTGGCGCGCGAAAAGGAGCTGATGCGCCTGCACGACCAGGTTGCCCGCGAACGCCGCGCGCTGCCGTGGCAGCGCGTCGAGCCGCACTACGTGTTCGACACCGCGCAGGGCCCGCGCTCGCTTGCCGATCTCTTCGAAGGCCGCCGCCAGCTGCTGGTGCAGCACTTCATGCTCGCCCCGGGCTGGGAGCAGGGCTGCCCGAGTTGCTCCTACATGGCCGACCACACCGATGGCATGAAGCTGCACCTGGCGCAGCGCGACATCACCCTGGTGGCCATCTCGCGCGCGCCGCTGGCCGAGATCGAACGCTTCCGCCGGCGCATGGGCTGGCAGTTCGGCTGGGTCTCGTCCTTCGGCAGCGGCTTCAACCGCGACTACCGCGTCAGCTTCGCGCCGGAGGAGGTGGCCGCTGGCCGGGTCGACTACAACTACGGCCTGAGGTCCTTCCCGGGCGAGGAAGCGCCCGGCCTCAGCGTGTTCTTCAAGAACGACGCGGGCGAGGTCTTCCACACCTACTCGACCTACGGGCGCGGCGTGGAAGTCATGATGGGTGCCTACGCGATGATGGACCTCACGCCCCGGGGCCGCGACGAGGGCGACCTGGCCTACACGATGGCGTGGGTGCGCCACCACGATCGCTAC
This sequence comes from Rhizobacter sp., assembly GCA_025361845.1. GTDB lineage: Bacteria > Pseudomonadota > Gammaproteobacteria > Burkholderiales > Burkholderiaceae_C > JANYJL01. The sequence continues at coordinate 691 of JANYJL010000129.1, read as the reverse complement.
GAGCCGGCACCGGCCAGCGCTTCGTGCTGCCACGCGCCGGCCTGACGAACAAACCACCCGAGCGCGTGAGAGCCGCATGGCCACGCTCGCGCCCTGGCTGGCGGTTGCAGCGGTCGGCGCGCTGCACGGCCTGAACCCCGCCACCGGTTGGATGGCGGCCGCCGCCTGCGGCCTGCATACACACGACCGTGCGCGGGCCTGGCGCGCGCTGCTGCCGATCGCGTTCGGGCATGCCCTGTCCCTCGTGCTCGTCGCCGGTGTGGTGGTACTCGGCCTGCCGTCGAGGGATCGTGTGTGGCTGCAAGCCCTGGCGGGTGGTCTGCTTCTCGTCGTGGTGTGGCATCGCTTCGCGGGCCACAGCGTGCATCGGGCCAGGGCGCCGGCAGGGTCGGCGGCGATGGCGCTCGGGTCCTTCATCATGTCCACCGCGCACGGCGCCGGCTTGATGCTGGTACCCGCGCTGGCCCCGCTGTGCATCGCCGACGCGCCGGCGCGGGCGATCAGCGCATCGGGTTCGCTGACACTGGCGCTCGCGGCTGTCGGCGTACACACCGCGACGATGCTCGCCGTCACCGGCGTGATCGCGAGCGGGGTTTGCCGGGGCGTCGATGTCTTCATCGGCTCGGCTCGAAGCACCGAGCTGAGGGCGACACCGGCGCCGCGTCGAGGGGGGGTGCCGGGTCGCGATGAG
>JANYJL010000112.1 GCA_025361845.1 Rhizobacter sp. | reverse complement strand
CCGTCGTCGCGGCGCACGTGCAGCGCCACTTCGCCGCGGCGCGAACGCAGGGTCAGCACATCGCCGGGTTGCAGGCCGGCGTCGTTCAGGTCTTGGCCGTTCATCGAGGCGGTGGCCAGAGGTTCCAGCGCATCGAGCACGGTCGCGCGCCGCGTCATGCTGCCGGTGTGCCAGTGTTCGAGTTGGCGCCCGGTGATCAGCACGAAGGGGTACTGCGCATCGGGCCGCTCGTCGGCCGGGATGATGTCGGCCGGCACCAGCTTCACGCGCCCATCGGCGGTCGGGAACTGGTCGTGAAAAACGATCGGCTGGCCCGGATCATCGGCCGTCAGGCACGGGTAGGTGACGCTCGATTCACGCTCCAGCCGCTCCCAGGTGATGCCGGCGATCACGCCGTGCATGGCCTGGCGCATCTCTTCGTAAACACCGCTCGCACCCGAGTCTTCGCCTTCGTAGTGCCAGTCGAGGCCGATGCGGCGCGCCAGCTCCTGAAGAATCCACAGGTCTTGCCGCGCATCACCCGGCATGTCGAGCGCACGTTTGCCGAGCTGCACCATGCGGTCGGTGTTGCTGACCGTGCCGCCCTTCTCGGGCCAGGCACTCGCAGGCAGCACCACGTCGGCGAGCCAGGCGGTTTCGGTCATGAAGATGTCCTGCACGACCAGATGCTCGAGCGAGGCGAGCGCATGGCGCGCATGGTTCAGGTCCGGGTCGCTCATCGCGGGGTTCTCGCCCATGATGTACATGCCGCGGATTTTGTGCGGGTCGCTGTCGGGCGCGAGCGCCTTGTGCATGATCTCGACCACGGTGTAACCCGGCTTCGCGTCGAGCTTGGTCTGCCAGAAGTCCTCGAACCAGGCGTGCACCGCCGGGTCGTCGACGCGCTGGTAGTTCGGGAACATCATCGGGATCAGCCCCGCGTCGCTCGCACCTTGCACATTATTCTGGCCGCGCAGCGGGTGCAGGCCCGAACCGGGCTTGCCGATCTGGCCGGTGACGGAGACGAGCGCGATCAGGCAGCGTGCGTTGTCGGTGCCGTGCACGTGTTGGCTGATGCCCATGCCCCAGAGCACCATCGCGCTCTTGGCGGTCGCGAAGGCACGCGCCACTTCACGCAGCTGCTCGGCCGGAATGCCGCAGATCGGCGCCATCGCCTCCGGGCTGTAGCCACGCACGTTGTCGCGCAGGGCTTCGTAGTTGCTCACTCGCTGCTTCACGAACTCGGTGTTCGCGAGGCCCTCTTCGATCACGGTGTGGATCAGCGCGTTGAGCATCGCCACGTCGGTGTCGGGCTTGAACTGCAAGGTGCGCCAGGCGTGGCGGCCGATGTCGGTGATGCGCGGGTCGGCGAGCACGATCTTCGCGCCGCGCTTCACCGCGTTTTTCATCCAGGTCGCGGCGACCGGGTGGTTCGCGGTCGGGTTGGAACCGATCACGAAGATCAGCTCGGCGTGTTCGACATCGTTGACCGGGTTGCTCACTGCACCCGAGCCCACGCCTTCGAGCAAGGCGGCCACGCTTGACGCATGGCAGAGCCGCGTGCAGTGGTCGACGTTGTTGCTGCCGAAGCCGGTGCGCACGAGTTTCTGGAACAGGTAGGCCTCTTCGTTGCTGCCCTTGGCCGAGCCGAAGCCGGCGAGGGACTTCGGGCCGTAGCCATCACGCAGGCCCTTCAATTTGCCGGCAGCGAGATCGAGCGCTTCGTCCCAGCTCGCTTCGCGAAACACCGAGGACCAGTCGGCCGGGTTCGGCTCGGCTTTCTCGTCCTTGGCCACGCCGGCCTTGCGGATCAGCGGCTTCGTCAGGCGTTGCGGGTGGTTCGCGTAGTCGAAACCGAAGCGGCCTTTCACGCACAGCCGGCTGTGGTTGGCCGGGCCGTCACGGCCGTCAACGCTGATGATCTTGTTGTCGCGCACATTGTAGGTGAGCAGGCAGCCGACGCCGCAGAACGGGCAGACCGAATCGACCTTCTTGTCGACGACCTGCGAGCCGAGCGCCGTCTTCGGCATCAGCGCCCCTGTCGGGCAGGCCTGCACACATTCGCCGCAGGCCACGCAGGTGCTGTCGCCCATCGCCACGCCGAGGTCGAACACGATCTCGCTGTGCGAGCCGCGTTTGGCATAACCGATCACGTCGTTGACCTGCTCTTCGCGGCAGGCGCGCACGCAGCGCGTGCACTGGATGCAGGCGTCGAGGTTCACCGCCATGGCCGGGTGCGAGAGGTCAGGGGCGACCGGCCCGCGTTGCAAGGCGCGCAGTTCGGGGCGCACCTTGACACCCGATTTCGCTGCCCAGTCGCTCAGCTCGCCGTGCGGGCGGGTGGCGTCACCATCGACCCATTTGTAGCCCTGCTCGGGCAGGTCGGCGAGCAGCATTTCGAGCACCATGTTCTGGCTCTTGGTCGCGCGCTCGCTGTTCGTCTTCACGTCCATGCCGGCCGCCACATTGCGGCAGCAGCTGGGCGCCAGTACCCGCTCGCCGGCGACTTCGACCACGCAAGCGCGGCAGTTGCCGTCGGGGCGGTAGCTTTCCTTGAAACACAGGTGCGGAATCGCGATGCCTTCGCGCTTCGCGGCGGTGAGGATGGTTTCGCCTTCGAAGGCGGTGACGCTGCGGCCGTCGAGTTGGATCTCGACGGTGGCGGCTTGCAGGTGGGCCAATGCGGCGGGAGCGTTCATGACAGGGCCCGATCGGCCGCCCGAAGGGCCCTGAGCCCCCTCGGGGGGCAGTGAACGAAGTGAGCGTGGGGGTGGTTCATCTCTAGCCTCCAATCTCATGGGCGAAGTGCTTCTGCACACTGCGGATCGGGTTCGGTGCGGCCTGGCCGAGGCCACAGATGGAAGCGTCCATCATCACCGTGCCCAGATCATCCAGCGTGGCCTGGTCCCAGACCGGCGCTTGCATCAGCTGCGCCGCCTTGTCGGTGCCGACACGGCAAGGTGTGCACTGGCCGCAGCTTTCGTGCGAGAAGAAGCGCAGCATGTTGAGCGCGGCGTCGCGTGCCCTGTCGTGCTGGCTCAGCACGATCACCGCGGCCGAGCCGATGAAACAACCGTGCGGCTGCAGGGTGTCGAAATCGAGCGGGATGTCGGCCATGCTGGCCGGCAGGATGCCACCGGATGCACCGCCCGGCAGGTAGGCGTAGAGCGTATGGCCCTCGGCCATGCCGCCGCAGTATTCATCGACCAGTTCGCTCAGCGTGATGCCGGCCGGCGCCAGCTTCACGCCGGGGTTCTTGACACGCCCGCTGACGGAGAAACTGCGCAGTCCTTTGCGGCCATGGCGGCCGTAACCGGCGAACCAGGCCGCACCGCGTTGCACGATGTCCCGCACCCAATACAAGGTCTCGAAGTTGTGCTCCAGCGTCGGCCGGCCGAACAAGCCGACTTGCGCGATGTACGGCGGGCGCAGGCGCGGTTCGCCGCGCTGGCCTTCGATGCTCTGGATCATCGCGGACTCTTCACCGCAGATGTAGGCACCCGCGCCGCGGCGCAGTTCGATCAGCGGCAATTTGAACTTCGCGGCGGCTTGCAGCTTGGCCAGCTCGGCGGTGAGCAGCACGCGGCAGCCGTGGTATTCATCGCGCAGATAGACGTAGACGGCATCGATGCCGACCACCGCCGCCGCGATCAGCATGCCTTCGAGAAAACGATGCGGGTCGCGTTCAAGATACGAACGGTCCTTGAAGGTGCCGGGTTCGCCTTCGTCGATGTTCACCGCCATCAACTTCGGTGCCGGCATGTCGCGCACGATGCGCCATTTGCGGCCGGCCGGGAAGCCCGCGCCACCGAGGCCGCGCAGGCCGGAATCTTCCAGCGCCTTGATGAGTTCGTCGCCGCCGCGGGTGCCTGCGGTCACCTCGGCGGCAAGCGCATAACCGCCGTTCGCCACGTAGCTGTCGTAGTCCACGAAGGCGGGGGCGACATTCGTTGCGGCCGTCGTCACGCTCGATTCGGCGAGAACCTGCGGATCGAATGCCGCACCGCCTTGCGCGGCCGGATGTTCGCTCACACAGCCTTGCACCGCCGCGACGACACGCTCGACCGTCGCTGCAGGCACCGGGCACTGATGCACCACCGCCACCGGCGCCTGCTCGCAGCGGCCCACACACGGCGCGGCAATCACGTGCACTTCGGTGCCCAGCAAGGCCGGCAGGCGCTGCAACAGATCCTTCGCGCCGGCCATCTCGCACGAGAGGCCGTCGCACACCCGCACCGTCAGCCCGGCCGCCGCTTCGCCATCGGCCAGCACCTCGAAGTGGTGATAGAACGAAGCCACCTCGTAGACCTCGGCCATCGGCACATTGATCTCTTTCGCCAACGCCGTCAGGTGGCGTTCATGCAGCGCGCGGTAGCGGTCGTTCAGCAGGTGCAGTTGTTCGATCAGCAGGTCACGCCGCCAGCCGGCTGCCGGCTTGGGGCCGAGCAAGGCACGCACTTCGGCTAGAGAGACATCGTCCGCCTGCCGGCCCTTCAGCCGGCTCTTGCGCAGTATGCGCTGGCGCATTTCGTCGGGCGTGGCCAAGACCACCACCGCCGAATCGGAACCCTGCGATGCCTGCACCTGCTTCATGACCGAGCCTCCGACCTCAAGAGAAGAACTTGGCGACGTTCACCAGGGTCTTGTACACACCCCATGCCAGCGGAATGCCCACGCCCGCCCAGGCCACCGCCACCATCACCGGCGAGGTGGTGCCACCACCACCCGAACCGCTGCCCACTTCGGCGGCAGAGGCACGCTCGTGTGCGAGGCGCTTCTCTTCGGCCAGCTCGGCATCCGTCATGAACCACTTGTCGGCCAGCGGCCGCACCATCAGGTTGCAGATCAGGCCGATGACGAGCATGCCGACCAGGATGTACATGGTCTGGTTGTAGACCTGCTCGCGCGGTATGCCCAGCCCGAGCTGGTACTCGCGCATGTAGTTCACGACCACCGGGCCGAGGATGCCGGCGGTCGCCCACGCGGTGAGCAGGCGGCCGTGGATGGCGCCCACCATCTGCGTGCCGAACAGGTCGGCCAGATACGCCGGCACGGTCGCGAAACCGCCGCCGTACATGCTCAGAATCACGCAGAAGGCGCCGACGAAGAGCACGATCGAGCCCACACCTGCGCTGCCCGGCACGCTGGCATACATCAGGCCGCCGAGCACGAAGAACACGATGTAGGTGAGCTTGCGGCCGAGCTTGTCGGACAGGCTCGCCCAGAAGAAGCGCCCGCCGATGTTGAAGAGGCTCAGCAGCGCGGTGAAACCGGCAGCCACAGCGGCAATGGCTGCGAGCTGCGGTTTGTCGAGCTCGCCGAACTTCTGCGCCACGCCGATCAGCTTGCCGCCGAACACCTCTTGCAGCATCGGGCTGGCCATGCCGATCACGCCGATGCCGGCGCTGACGTTCATGCACAGCACCATCCACACGAGCCAGAACTGCGGAATGCCCCAGACCTTCTTCACGTGCACATGGCGCTGCGTGATCATCGCGTTGTTGACCTGCGCGGCCGGTGGGGTCCAGCCGGCGGGCTTCCAGCCGGTGGGCGGCACGCGGTAGCCGAGTGCACCCGCCATCATGAAGACGAAGTAGCCGGCGGCCATGACGATGAAGGTGGAGACCACGCCCACGTCGGTCGGCGTGGCGAAGGATTTCATCAGCTGCGCGGCCAGCGGCGAGCCGATCAACGCACCGCCGCCGAAACCCATGATGGCCATGCCGGTGGCCATGCCGCGCCGGTCGGGGAACCACTTGATGAGGGTGCTGACCGGGCTGATGTAGCCCAAGCCCAGGCCGATGCCGCCGATGACACCCGAGCCGAGGATCATCAGCCAGAACTGATGCAGGTGGACGCCGAGCGCGGAGATCACCATGCCACCACACCAGCAGACGGCGCTCACCACACCGGCCTTGCGCGGCCCCACGCGTTCGAGCCAGCCGCCCCACAGCGCCGCCGAAGACCCGAGCAGCACGAAGAACATCGTGTACATCCAGCCGAGCGTGGCGATCTTCCAGTCGCAGGTGGTGACGAACAGCTCCTGGAAGAAGCCGATCTCGGGCCCGCACTTGATGGCTTCCTTGATGCCCAGCGCCTTCGACAGCGGCAGCCAGAACACCGAGAAGCCGTAGGCCATGCCGATGCACAGGTGGATGGCCAGCGCCGCCGGCGGCACCAGCCAGCGGTTGAACCCCGGGCCGGCAATGATGCGTTCCTTGTCGAGAAATCCAGCGGCCATGTTTGTCTCCAACGTTGTTGTTCGAAAGCCCGCGCCCTCACGGCGGACAGTCAAGTCTGGTGCATACCCGCGCAAAACAGAAGCGGGAAACTGAGCTATTCGGGCCTTGAATGAGAGCGCCGCAGGGGCGCCACCAGGCGTTCAGCTCGCCGTCATCAGCCCACTGTGGGCGGCGGCGTGGCGCAACCAGGCGCCGTCCTGCGCCAGGGTCAGCGCCGCTTCCAGTGCCCGGGTGGGCGGCGCCACGGTGGCCAGCATGAAGCCGATCGGCGTGTGCACTTCGGGCGAGCGCAGCGGCAAGGCCTCCAGGCCTCCGTAGCCGCGTGCAATCGCGACCAGGGCGCCGGGCAACACGGCGCACACATCACCGTCGAGCACGCTCAGCACGAGGGTCATGATCGAGTTGGTTTCGATCGCGGGCAGCACCTCGACACCCGCGGTGCGAAAGGCGCCGTCGACGATGGCGCGGTTGTGCATCTCCGGCGTCAGCATGCAGTGCGCAAGCGCCCCCGCCTCGCCCCAGGTGATGGCCGGCCCGAAGCGCAGGATGCCGGGGCTGGGAGATTCACCCGACGCGCGGCGCAGCACGAAGTACTGCTCCACGTACTGCGGCAGCGCGCGCAGCCGGGTGTTGCGCGGGGCAATGCGGTCGGTGTAGCCGAGCGCGAGATCGAGCGCGAGGTTCTCGATGCCGGCCTCGATCTCGGCCGAGCTGAGCGAACGCACGATTGGCAGGATGCCGGGGTAACGCGCGCGCAGCTTGGCCGCGAAGCGCGCAGCGATCGGCACCGCCGTCGGCACCGCGCCGATCGAGACACTGCCTTGCGGGCGCCCGGCATCGGTGTGCAGGTCGGAGCGCAACAACTCGCTTTCACGCAGCAGGCGGTGCGCGGTATCGAGCACGCGTTGGCCTTCGGGTGTCAGCCCTTCGTAGCTGCGACCGCGCCGCACGATGGCCACACCCAATTCCTTTTCGAGCGCCCGCAGCGCGTTCGACAAGGCCGGCTGCGTGATGCCGCAGGCCTGCGCGGCGCGGCCGAAGTGACGCTGCTGCTCCAGCGCCACCAGGTAGCGCATGCCGTCGAGCAGGTTCATGGTCGTTGCCCGTGGAGGCGCGGGAAACGCCTCAGGTGTTCTTCGAAATGCTGATGGTCGGGAACTTCGACGAAAAGTCCTTCGCGCGCTGCGCGATCTTCACCGCCACCTGGCGCGCCACCGCCTTGTACAGGCCGGCGATCTCGCCCTCCGGTTCGGCCACGACGCTCGGTTTGCCGCCATCGGCCTGCACCCGGATCGACAGGTTCAGCGGCAGTGCGCCGAGGTAATCCATGCCGAACTCGGCGGCCATCTTCTTGCCACCGTCCTGCCCGAAGATGTGCTCGACATGGCCGCACTTCTCGCACACGTGCACGGCCATGTTCTCGACGATGCCGAGGATCGGCACACCCACCTTCTCGAACATCTTGATGCCCTTGCGCGCATCGAGCAGGGCGATGTCCTGCGGTGTCGTGACGATCACCGCGCCGGTCAGCGGCACCTTCTGGGAGAGCGTGAGCTGGATGTCGCCGGTGCCGGGCGGCATGTCGACGATCAGGTAATCCAGGTCGGCCCAGTTGGTCTGGCGCAGCAGTTGTTCGAGCGCCTGCGTGGCCATCGGGCCGCGCCACACCATCGGGCTGTCGGCCTCGACCAGGAACCCGATGGACATGACCTGCACACCGTGGTTTTCCATCGGCTCCATGGTCTGGCCGTCGGTGCTCTCGGGCTTGCCACTGATGCCCATCATCATCGGCTGGCTCGGGCCATAGATGTCCGCATCGAGGATGCCGACCGAGGCACCTTCAGCGGCCAGCGCCAGGTTCACGGCCGTCGTGCTCTTGCCGACACCGCCCTTGCCCGAAGCCACGGCGATGATGTTCTTCACCTTCGGCATCAACTGCACACCGCGCTGCACCGCATGCGGGATCACTTTCGTGGCGATGTTCGCACTGACGTTCTCGACCCCCGCCACACCCCGCGCCGCAGCGATCAGTTCCTTGCGGAAGCCCGGGATCTGGCTCTTCGCCGGGTAACCGAGTTCGACATCGAAGGCCACGTCGCCGCCGTCGATGCGCAGGTTCTTGACCTGTTTGGTCGAGACGAAATCCTTGCCGGTGTTCGGATCGACGACGGCCCGCAGAGCCTCGAGTAGCGCGTTTTCGGTGACAGGCATGGGCTCGGCTGCAGCAGCTGGGGATGGAGCCACGCAGTCTAGCGCAGCACCTGTTCCCCTCGCGGGTGCAGGCCGTCAAGTGGCGAGTCGGCGCCCGCCCGCGAAGCGGTGATCGAAGCCGGCACGCGGCGACAGGTGCACGGTCTGACCGACGCGGACGTCGAGTTCGCCTTCGGCGCGCACGGTCATCGAGCCGACGTCGCGCACGTCGGCGTAGACCACCGAGTCGGCACCCAGGTGCTCGATGTGGTGCACCGTGGCGGGCCAGCGCCCCTGGTCGAGGCGAATCTCCAGGTGCTCGGGGCGCACGCCATAGGTGTCGCAGCCCATGCCGCGCGCGAGTTCGCCCTGGAACAGGTTCATGCTCGGTGCGCCCAGGAAGCCGGCAACGAAGGGGGTCAGCGGCTGGCGGTACAGGTCCATCGGCGCGCCGACCTGCTCGATATGGCCCTTGTTCAGCACCACGATCTGGTCGGCCATCGTCATCGCCTCGACCTGGTCGTGCGTCACGTAGATCATGGTCGCGCCGATGCTGCGGTGCAGGTCGGCGAGTTCGACGCGCATCTGCCCGCGCAGTGAAGCATCGAGGTTCGACAGCGGTTCATCGAACAAGAAGACCGCCGGGTTGCGCACGATCGCGCGGCCGATCGCGACACGTTGGCGTTGCCCGCCCGACAGTGCCTTCGGCGTGCGGTCGAGCAGGTGCGTGAGTTGCAGCACGTCGGCGGCCTTGCGCACCGCGGCGTCGATCTCGGCCTTGGGTTTCTTCGCGATCGTGAGGCCGAAGCCGATGTTCTCGGCGACGGTCATGTGCGGGTACAGCGCGTACGACTGAAACACCATCGCGATGCCGCGCTCCGCGGGCTCGAGGTGGGTCACGTCGCGCTCGCCGATGTGGATCGTGCCGCCGCTCACCGATTCGAGCCCGGCGACCATGCGCAGCAGGGTCGACTTGCCGCAACCCGAGGGGCCGACGAGCACGGTGAACGACCCTGCGGGGATGTGCAGGTCGAGGCTCGGGATGATCGTGACCCCTGAGGTGTAGGACTTGTTGAGTTGGGTGAGGCGAACGTCGTGCATGGTCGATGTCCTTGGAGTTTGAAGATGGGTCGTGGCGGGGCGCTCAGCCCTTGACGCCAGTCGAAGCAATGGAAGCGATGAACGCACGTTGCAGGCTCAGGTAGAAGAGCAGCACCGGCACCGTGATGACCGTCAGGTAGGCCATCATTTCGCCCCAGGCGATGTTGAGCTGGAAGAAGTATTGCAAGCCGACCATGATCGGCCGGTAGTCCTCGGACTGCGCTGCCATCACCGGCCACAGGTACTGGTTGTACATGGCCAGGAACTTCAGGATCGCGGCGGTCGCGAACACCGGGCCGGCGAGCGGCACGATGATGCGGCGATAGATCTGGAAGTAGCTTGCGCCGTCGACCCGTGCCGCTTCGACCAGATCCTTCGGCAGATCGCGGAAGTACTGGACGAACAGGAAGATCGTCAGCGCATCGGCGATGAAGGGCACGATCTGCACGTGATACGAGTTCAACCAGCCGAGCGTGAATCCGTTGCTGCCGATCCAGGGCAGATTGTTGACCACCAGCAGCAGCGGGATCGCGATCGATTCGAACGGCACGATGAAGGTCGCCAGCACCACCGCCAGGAACAGGTTGCGCCCCGGGAATTCGAGAAAGACGAAGGCGAATGCCGCCATCGAGCAGACCGCAAGCGAGAGCACCATCGTGATCGCCGTCACCATCACCGAGTTGAAGATGAAGTGGCCGATCGGCACGCGCTGGAAGGCGGCGCGGTAGTTGTCGAACGAGATGTCGCCGACCGGCAGGAAGGCGCGCAGCGAACTCGCGTCCCGCAGCAGTTGCAGGTCGGGCTTCAGCGACGACACGATCATGAAGACGATCGGGAAGATGAAGACCAGGGCGATCCAGCTCAACAGCACGTAGTTCAACGCGCGGCTGGCAAGGGACGGCATCAAGGTGCGGCTCATGGTGTGATTCCTTTCACTTCTTCTTTTCGCGGGTCAGCCAACGCTGGCCGAGCGAGATCGCGAGCACGAACAGGAACAGGAAGACGCTGATGGCCGAGCCGCCGGCGATGTCTTGTTTGCCATAACCGCGTTGCACCGCCTGGAACACCAGCGATTGCGTCGAGTCGAGCGGGCCGCCGCGCGTCATCACGTCGATCTGTGGGTAGAGCGTGAAGGCCTGCATCGTGATCACCACCATCACGAGGATCGCGGTGTTGCG
>JANYJL010000062.1 GCA_025361845.1 Rhizobacter sp. | reverse complement strand
GTCGATGCTCGATGAAGCGACCGCCGCGGCTGAGGCGATGACGCTGGCGCTGCGTGTCGGCAAGAGCAAATCGCAGACCTTCTTCGTCGCCGAAGACGTGCTGCCGCAAACGCTCGAGGTGGTGCGCACCCGCGCGCTGCCGCTGGGCATCGAAGTCGTGACCGGCGATGCGGCGGCAGCCAGCGATGCGAATGCATTTGCCGTGTTGCTGCAATACCCCGGCGTGAACGGCGTGGTGCGTGACCTCAAGCCGACCATCGATGCGGTGCATGCGAAGGGCGGCCTCGCCATCGTCGCGGCCGACCTGCTGGCCTTGACGCTCATCACGCCGCCCGGAGAGATGGGCGCCGACATCACCGTCGGCAACACCCAGCGCTTCGGCATGCCGATGGGCAATGGCGGCCCGCACGCGGCCTACCTGGCCACCCGCGACGAGTTCAAGCGCTCGATGCCCGGCCGCCTGGTCGGCCTGAGCATCGACTCGCATGGCGCGCCGGCCTATCGCCTCGCGCTGCAAACGCGCGAACAGCACATCCGCCGAGAGAAGGCCACCTCGAACATCTGCACGGCGCAGGTCTTGCCCGCGGTGGTCGCGAGCATGTACGCCGTGTACCACGGGCCGGAAGGCCTGAAACGCATCGCGCGCCGGGTCGCCAGCTACACGGCGGTGCTGGCGGCGGGCTTGCGTGAACTCGGCTGCGAGCTGATCGGCGACAGTGCCTTCGACACGCTGCGGGTGAACAGCTGCGCGGCCACCGAAGCGCGCCTGCAAGCCGCACGTGATACAGGCTACAACCTGCGCCGCGCCTCGGCCACTCAGATTGGCATCACGCTCGACGAAACGACGACACGCGCGGACATCGCTGCGCTGTGGTCGGTGTTCGCCGCCGGCAGACCGCTGCCTGTGATCGATTCGTTTGAAGCCGGCATCGCGCCGCTGCTGCCGCCGGCCATCGCCCGCAGCAACGCCTTCCTGACGCATCCGGTCTTCAACAGCCACCACTCCGAGACCGAGATGCTGCGCTACATCCGCAGCCTCTCCGACAAGGACCTGGCACTCGACCGCACGATGATCCCGCTGGGCTCGTGCACGATGAAGCTCAACGCGACGAGCGAGATGATCCCGATCACCTGGCCCGAGTTCGCGAACGTGCACCCCTTCGCGCCACGCGACCAGCTCGCGGGTTACGACGAACTCGACGCGCAGCTGTGCGACTGGCTTTGCCAGGCCACCGGCTACGCCGGCATCAGCCTGCAGCCGAACGCCGGTTCGCAGGGTGAATACGCCGGCCTGCTGGTGATCCGCGCCTTCCACGCGGCACGTGGCGAGAGCCGGCGCAACATCTGCCTGATCCCCGAATCGGCGCACGGCACCAACCCGGCGAGCGCGCAGATGGCGGGCATGCAGGTGGTGGTGACGAAGTGCGACGCGGAAGGCAATGTCGATCTCGTCGACCTGCGCGCGAAGTGCGAACAGCACAGCGCGAACCTCGCCTGCGTGATGATCACCTACCCCTCGACCTACGGTGTGTTCGACACGCAGGTGAAGGCGCTCTGCGCGCTGGTACACGAACACGGCGGGCGTGTGTATGTGGACGGCGCGAACATGAACGCGCTGGTCGGCGTGGCGGCCCCCGGCGAGTTCGGCGGCGACGTGAGCCACCTGAACCTGCACAAGACCTTCTGCATTCCGCACGGCGGCGGCGGCCCCGGCGTCGGGCCGGTGTGCGTGGTCGAAGACCTGGTGCCTTACTTGCCGGCGCATCGTTCGGCCGGCATCGGCGACAGCCTGCAAGTCGGCGCGGTTTCAGCAGCGCCACTGGGCAATGCGGCTGTGCTGCCGATCAGCTGGATGTACATGCGCATGATGGGCGCCGAAGGTTTGCAGGCCGCCACCGAGACCGCGATCCTGAACGCCAACTACATCGCCGCGCGCCTGGCCGACCACTACGACATCCACTACAGCGGCAACATCGCCGGCGTGAAGGGCGGTGGCGTAGCGCACGAGTGCATCCTCGATCTGCGGCCCTTGAAAGACGCGACCGGTGGTGCGCAAGGTGTCAGCGCCGAAGACGTGGCCAAGCGGCTGATCGACTACGGCTTCCACGCGCCGACGCTCAGCTTTCCGGTTGCCGGCACCCTGATGGTCGAGCCGACCGAGAGCGAATCGCTGCACGAACTCGACCGCTTCTGTGACGCGATGATTGCCATCCGCCACGAGATCGCGAAGGTCGAGTCCGGCACCTGGCCACGCGACGACAACCCGTTGAAGAACGCTCCGCACACTGCGCCGGCCTTGCTGAAGAGCGAGTGGCCGCATGCGTATTCGCGCGAGGATGCGGCCTACCCGGTCGCCTCGCTGCGGCAGGCGAAATACTGGTCACCGGTGGGTCGTGTGGACAACGTGCATGGCGACCGCAACCTCGTCTGTTCCTGCCCACCCGTCAGCGACTACGCCAACTAGAGCCGACCATGGCCCTGTCGGTCTTCGACCTGTTCAAGATCGGCATCGGGCCGTCCAGCTCGCACACGGTGGGGCCGATGCGTGCGGCGCGTATCTTCGCTTTGCGGCTCGAACACGATGGTCTGCTCGATCAGACGGCGCGTGTGTGCGCCCAGCTCTACGGCTCGCTCGGCGCCACCGGCAAGGGCCACGGCAGCGACAAGGCGGTGCTGCTCGGCCTGCTCGGGCTGGAGCCCGACACGGTGGACGTGGAGCACATCGCCGCACACCTGCACACCGTGCGCGGCGACAAACAACTCGCGCTGCTCGGCCGCCACACCATCGCCTTCAACGAGAAGACCGACCTGCTCTTTCATCGCCGCGAAACCCTGCCCTTCCACGCCAACGGCATGCGCTTCACAGCATTCGATGCGGCGGGTGCCGAGCTCGCCAACCGCATCTACTACTCGGTCGGTGGCGGCTTCGTCGTCAGTGATGTGGTCGCGGCGGACGGCCAGCGCCAGAAGCAGATCGCACCCGACCCGACCGTGCTGCCCCTGCCCTTTCGCAGTGGCGCCGATCTGCTGACGATCACCGCGCGCGAGGGCTGCTCGATCGCCACGCTGATGCGCCGCAATGAACGCCACTGGCGCAGCGACGCCGAGCTCGACACCGGCCTGCTTCACATCTGGACCGTGATGCAAGCCAGCGTGAAGCGCGGGTGTGCCACCGACGGTGTGCTGCCCGGCGGCTTCAAGGTGAAACGCCGCGCCGCGAATCTCCACCGCCAGTTGTGCGCGAACCCGGAAGCCGCCTTGCGCGATCCGCTGCAGGTACTCGACTGGGTCAACCTCTACGCACTCGCCGTCAATGAAGAGAACGCCGCCGGTGGCCGCGTCGTCACCGCGCCGACGAATGGCGCCGCCGGCATCGTGCCCGCGGTGCTGCACTACTACACGCGTTTCGTGCCGGGTGCTACCGACGCGGGCGTGATCGACTTCCTGCTCACCGCAGCGGCCATCGGCATCCTCTACAAGGAAAACGCCTCGATCTCGGGCGCCGAGGTTGGTTGCCAGGGCGAGGTGGGCGTCGCCTGCTCGATGGCCGCGGGGGCGCTGTGCGGTGTGCTCGGCGGCACACCCGCACAAGTGGAAAACGCCGCCGAGATCGGCATGGAGCACCACCTCGGCCTGACCTGCGACCCGGTCGGCGGCCTGGTGCAGATCCCCTGCATCGAACGCAACGCGATCGCCTCGGTGAAGGCCATCAATGCCGCGCGCATGGCCCTGCGCGGCGATGGCACCCACCACGTGAGCCTGGACAAGGTCATCAAGACCATGCGCGAGACCGGCGCGGACATGATGACGAAGTACAAAGAGACGGCGCGTGGCGGGCTGGCGGTGAACATCGTCGAGTGTTAGGCGCAGCGGTGATCGGCCGGCTCGTCGGTGTTCCGTCCTGACACAGCCAGTCGATCCGACTTGCGGGTTTTGTCTCTGACGCCCTGCATCGACTTGCGCGAATGATGCCCTGCCAGCGGCGCACGGTCCGGTGGCGCGATGACCTGCAATCCATCGAACCACGGAGACAAGACATGACCGATCTCGCCACCCATCCCACCCAGACCGCCAGCTTGTGGCTGGCCGATTTTTCGTCGGCGCTGGCACGCCAGGACGTCGACGCCGCGGTCGCGCTGTTCGGCGCCGACAGCTACTGGCGCGACCTGATCGCCTTCACCTGGAACATCCGCACGCAGGAAGGCCCGGAGGCGATCCGCGCGATGCTGAAGGCGCGCCTGGCCGAGGTGCAGCCCACGGCCTTCGCCATCGATGGCCAGGCGAGCGAAGCCGGTGGTGTGATCGACGCGTGGTTCAACTTCGAGACCGCCGTGGCGCGCGCCCGCGGCCACCTGCGCCTGCGCGACGGTAAGGCCTGGACCTTCCTGACGACGATGACCGAGCTGAAGGGCTACGAAGAACACACGAACGAGCGGCGTGTGAAGGGTGCCGAACATGGCGTGCAACGCGGCCGCAAGAGCTGGCTCGAAAAGCGCCAGGAGGAAGAAGCCACGCTCGGGTTCACGGAACAGCCCTACGTCGTCATCATCGGTGGCGGCCAGGGTGGCATCGTGCTTGGCGCACGGCTGCGCCGCCTGGGCGTGCCGACCATCATCGTCGAGAAGAATCCGCGGCCGGGCGACTCCTGGCGCAACCGCTACAAGTCGCTCTGTCTGCACGACCCGGTCTGGTACGACCACCTGCCCTACCTGCCCTTCCCCAACGACTGGCCGGTGTTCGCACCGAAGGACAAGATCGGCGACTGGCTCGAGATGTACACCAAGGTGATGGAGCTGAACTACTGGGGCTCGACCACCGCGACGAAGGCTGTGTTCAACGAGACCACGCAGGAATGGGAAGTCAGCGTCAACCGCGCCGGCCGCCACATCGTGCTGCGGCCCAAACAACTGGTGTTCGCGCTCGGTGTGTCGGGCTACCCGAACACGCCGAAGATCGCCGGTGCCGAAAGCTTCGAAGGTGATCAACACCACTCGAGCCGCCACCCCGGCCCGGAGGCCTACGCCGGTAAACAATGTGTGGTGCTGGGCTCCAACAACTCGGCCCACGACATCTGCGCTGCGCTGTGGGAACAGGGCGCCGAGGTGACGATGGTGCAGCGCAGCTCGACCCACATCGCACCATCGGATTCGCTGATGGAGCTGGCCCTCGGCGGCTTGTATTCCGAGCAGGCGGTGAAGAACGGCATCGACCACCACACCGCCGACCTCGTGTTCGCCTCGGTGCCCTACAAGATCATGCATACCTTCCACATCCCGGTCTACGACGAGATGAAGAAGCGCGATGCGGACCTGTACGCGCGGCTCGAGAAGGCCGGCTTCCTGCTCGACTTCGGCGTCGACGGGTCGGGCCTGTTCATGAAGTACCTGCGTCGCGGCTCGGGTTACTACATCGACGTGGGCGCCTCCGAGCTGGTGGCCAACGGCAGCATCAAGTTGAAGAGCGGCGTCAACATCGAACGCATCAACGCGCGTTCGGTGATGCTGAGCGACGGCACCGAGCTGCCCGCCGACCTGCTGGTCTACGCGACCGGCTACGGCTCGATGAACGGCTGGCTCGCCGACCTGATCTCGCCCGAGGTGGCCGACAAGGTGGGCAAGTGCTGGGGCCTGGGCTCGGACACGCCGAAGGACCCGGGGCCTTGGGAAGGCGAGCTGCGCAACATGTGGAAGCCGACGCAGGTGAAGAACCTGTGGATCCACGGTGGCAACCTGCACCAGTCGCGCCACTACTCGCAGTTCCTGGCCTTGCAATTGAAGGCGCGCATGGAGGGCCTGGCCACGCCGGTGTACGAACTCGCACCGTCCCACCACCGGCGTTGACGCGTTGACGATGGAGGGGGCGGTTCACCGTCCCCAATCCGGGCGTCGCGGCAATCGCGGCGGTGCTAGGCTCTTTGCCATGCCTCGGCCGAAGTGAACCGCGAACCGCCCCGATGACGAAGTACCCCACGCAACGCGGACCCCGTGTGCACCAGGAGACTTGGCTGGTCAGCGCCGTGCTGGTCGTGGTCGGCCTGTTCGGTTGCTGGGGCCGCTACAGCGAGTACCGCGATCTGGACGACGGCCAACGCCACCTGCTGGCGGTACAGGCGCAGGCGATCGGCGAAAACCTGTCGCGTCAATTGATCGCCGCGGCCGGAGCGATGCGGGGCGTGGTGCAAGACCAGGCACTGTGGCGGGCCGACGAGATCGGGCCGCGCGGTTCGCGCCGCCTCAAGGCGCTGACCGAAGCGATGCCCGGCCTGCAGGCGATGTCCATGCTCGACGCTTCCGGCCATGTCGTCGCGTCGAGCGACCCCGCCCAGTTGGGCCGCGACTTCAGCGCCCGCGCCGACTTTCAACAGGCCCGCGCCCGGCCCGACCCGGCGCGGCTCTCGCTCTCGCCGCCGGCCTTGGCGGCACCCGGTGTCTACGTGATGAACCTGATGGTGCCCGCACTCGCGCCCGAAGGCGCGTTCGCCGGCGCGGTCACCGCCACGCTCGACCCCGACTACTTCCGCCTGATGCTGCATTCGACGCTGTACGCCGACGACATGTGGGGCGGTGTGGTGCACGGCGACGGCATCGTGCAGATGATCGAACCGCGCAACGACGAGGTGGCGGGCAAGAACCTCGACCAGCCGGGCTCGCTGTTCCGGCGCCACCGCGAGCTGGGTGTCGAGGCCAGCGTGCTGGTCGGCCCGACGGCCGCCACCGGCCTGTCGCGCCTGGTCGCACAGCGCAATGTGCAACCGCCGGGGCTGGGCCTCGACAAGGCGATCAACGTGTCCGTCAGCCGCAGCGTGGATGCGATGTTCGCGCCTTGGTGGCGCCAGACCCTGGCCTATGCCGCGCTCTACGCCCTCTTCGCCGCGATGACGGTGATGGCGCTGCGCGCGATGCAGCGCCGCCAGCACGATATCGAACGCCTGGAGGCGCAACGCGAAGCACTCGAACACCAGAGCGCCGACCGGCTCGAGCTGGCGCTGCGCGGTGCCGACCTCGGCCTGTGGGACCTGGACGTGCGCAGCGGCAACGCGACGGTCAGCGAACGCTGGACCACCATGCTCGGCCTGCCACACGACCCCACGGCCGGTACGCTCGGCTGGCAGGCGCGTGTGCACCCGGACGATTGGCCGCGTGCCGGCGCCGCGCAGCAGGCGCACCTGGACGGCAAGACCGAGCGCTTCGAAGCGGTCTACCGCATGCAACATGCCGATGGCCGCTGGCTCTGGATTCTCGACCGCGGCCAGGTGCTCGAGCGTGATGCGCAAGGCGCACCGCTGCGCATGCTCGGCACCCACATGGACATCACCGAACGCATGGAGGCCCAGCTCGAGCTCGAACGCAGCGAGCAGAACCTGGCGACCACCCTGCATTCGATCGGCGATGCCGTGATCGCGACGGACCCGGCCGGCCTCATCGTGCGCATGAACCTCACCGCCGAACGACTGACCGGCTGGGCCGCGCCAGAGGCGATCGGCCGGCCACTCGCCGAGGTATTCCACATCGTCAACGCGAACACGCGTCAGCCCGTCGTCGACCCGGTGCGGCACGTCATCGAGTGCGGCGACGTCGTCGACCTGGCCAACGACACCGTGCTCGTCGCCCGCAACGGCAACGAACACCAGATCGCCGACAGCGCCGCGCCCATCCGCGCGCCAGGCGGCGAGATCACCGGCGTCGTGCTCGTCTTCAGCGACGTGACCGAGCGCTACCGCGTGCAGCAGGCACTGCGCGCGAACGAAGAGCGGCTGCGCTCGCTGCTCGACAACCTGGGGGCGGGCGTGATCGTGCACGGCGCGGACTCGCATGTGATCGACGCCAACCCCGCGGCCTGCCGCATCGCCGGTCTCACACTCGACCAGATGCGCGGCAAGGTCGCGGTGGACCCTTACTGGATGTTCCTGGAAGAAGACCGCACACCCATGGCGCTGGCGCGCTTCCCGGTGCAACAGGTGCTGGCGAGCGGCAACGCCGTGCAGAACCTCGTGCTGGGTGTGCAGCGCGCGGACCTGCCGCGGCCGCTGTGGGTGCTCGTCAACGCCTACCCGACACGCGATGCGGCGGACCAGGTCGAACAGGTGGTGGTGACCTTCTCCGACATCACCGAGCGCAAGGAAGCGGAGGAACGCATCCTCGCGACGCAGGGCGAGCTGAAGGCCACGCTCGAAGCCGTTCCCGACCTGCTGTTCGAGCTGGGCCTGGACGGCCGCTTCCACAGCTTCCACTCGCCGCGCCGCGACCTGCTTTACGCGGCGCCTGCCGAGTTTCTGGGGCGCAGCGTGCCGGAGGTGCTGCCACCCGAGGCCGCGGCCATCGTGATGGGCGCAATCCAGGCGGCCGATGCGGCGGGCACGTCGACCGGCGTGCAGTACGAGCTGGCCTTGCCCGACGGCAGCCACTGGTTCGAACTGTCGGTGGCGCGCAAGCCGATGCCGACGGGCGCGCCTTCGCGTTTCATCTTGCTCGCGCGCGACATCAGCGAACGCCGGCAGGCGGAAGCCGAACGCCTGGCGCTCGAGCGCCAGTTGCGCGAGGCACAGAAGATGGAATCGATCGGCACGCTGGCCGGCGGCATCGCACACGACTTCAACAACATCCTCGCCGGCATCCTCGGCAACGTGGCGCTCGCCCGCGAAGATGCCGTGCAGGGCCGGCCGGTGGACGAGAGCCTGGACCAGATCAACCGCGCCGGCGTGCGGGCGCGCAACCTGGTGCAGCAGATCCTCACCTTCAGCCGGCGCGAGCCACAGGGCCTGCTGTCGCAGCCGCTCGGCCCGGTGCTCACCGAAACCCTCGCCCTGCTGCGCGCCACCCTGCCGGCCGGTGTGCGCCTGGACAGCGTGCTGCCCGAGGCGCCGGTGGAGGTGCGCGGCGACAGCACGCAGTTGCAGCAGGTGCTGATGAACCTGTGCACGAACGCCTGGCATGCGCTGCCTGAACAAGGCGGGCGCATCGAGGTCGGCTTCGAGCGCATCACCCCCGACGACGCCCTGCGCCAGCGCTTGCCGGAGTTGCCGCCCGGCGAGGCGGTGCACCTCTGGGTGCGTGACAACGGCAGCGGCATGGACGAAGCCACACGGCAGCGCATCTTCGACCCCTTCTTCACGACCAAGCCGGTCGGCCAGGGCACGG
>JANYJL010000050.1 GCA_025361845.1 Rhizobacter sp. | reverse complement strand
GTGGCGACGGCGATTTCGCGGTCGGTGGTGGCGGAAGGGGAAAGCTGCGGGTCGGCCTGATGCATGGCGCACTCCAGAACTGGAAATGTGAAAAGGATACTGCGCTGCACCAACGGGCTCAAGCGCAATCTTGATTCGTCTGTCCCTATTTATTTCGTTTTTCTACTGCATCGCCAATTAAATGGGGCCATATCAAACTAGCCCACTTTGGTGCGACCGTTCGGCGTGGCCCGGCGCCCGCGTGGCCGCCGCTGGAGCGGCCGTTCGGTCGCGTCGGCCAGGGCCGACAAGAACGCTGGCGGCCCCAGCGGCCAGCCGTGCCGGGCAGCGGCCAGCAGCTCGTTTGCGACCGCATCACTCAACATCACCGCGCTTTCGCGCACGTACACCGCCTGACGCTCGAACGGCGTGTTGCCCAACTGCCAGTAGGCGGCATGCTCGGTGACGATCGAATCGGTCTTGCGGCCGGCGTGGTGCGCGGCGCTCGACCAGACCCAATCACCCGCCGTCGCCACCCACCCTTCACGCACCGGCGCCTGTTCAACCCATCGCATGCACACCAGCAAAAAGCTTGCCGGGTCGATGACGGTGGAGCGGAACCGGCCTTCCCACAGCGCGCCCACGCGGCAATGCCGCCGGTTGAACGGGCGCACGTAGCGGCGCGCTACGGCCTGCATGAAGCGGCCCAGCGACGCCGGCTCGGGCGCCGAGGCGAGCAGCAGCAACTGATCGTCCAGCAGCGCATAGGCGTGCACCGCGACCGCATGCTCGCGCGAGGATTCGAGCAGGGCCACGCCGTAGCGCCGGCGGTCTTCGTCGTCCACGAACATGGTCTGCCCGGCGCGGCAGCGCAAGGTCACCAGGTGCACCTGGCCGGCGAGCGCGAGTCGGGGCAGGCGAGCCATCGGAGCAGAAACCCGCCGCCCTCACCGCTGCCAGTGGAGCGTGCGGCCTGTCAGCCGCTCGTGCTCGCGCAGCGCGAAGCGGTCGGTCATGCCGGCGATGTAGTCGACGATCGCCTGCTGCAAGGGCAGGCGCTGCGCGTGCCGCTCGGGCAGTTGCGCGGGGTCGGCCAGGTAGGCTTCGAACAGCACGCGCACGACCTGCCGCGCCCCTTCGGTCGTGACCATCACGCGCGGGTGGCGGTACAGGTGCTGGAACAGGAAGGACTTGACCTCGGCCACCTCGGCTTGCAGCACCGGGCTGAAGCGGATCAGCGGCGCCATCGCGCGCGCGGCATCGGCACTCGCGGGCGCGTGCTCGGCGATCAGCGCGGCCGAGGTGTCGATGACGTCGTAGACCTGGGCCGAGAGCATGCGGCGGATCGTCTCGTACAGCAGCCGCCGCCCGGTCAGCGCAGGAAAGGCGAGCAGCACCTCGCGATGAAAGCGCTCGAACATCGGCAGGGCCAGCATCTGCGTGTGATCGAGCAAGCCCGAGCGCACGCCGTCGTCGATGTCGTGTGCGTTGTAGGCGATCTCATCGGCAAGGTTGCAGACCTGGGCTTCCAGGCTCGGTTGCGTGCGGGCGAGAAACCGTTGCCCCACGCCGCCCGGCTCGTCGCGTTCCAGCGCCTCGGCATGGCGCTTCGAGCAGTGCTTGAGGATGCCCTCGCGCGCTTCGAAGCTGAGGTTCAGCCCGTCGTAGGCCGGGTAGCGCTCTTCGAGCAGATCGACCACGCGCAGGCTCTGGAAGTTGTGCTCGAAACCGGCCGAGGCTGGGTCGGCGCGGCGCACGCAGTCATCCAGCGCGTCCTGCCCGGCATGGCCGAAGGGCGTGTGGCCGAGGTCATGCGCGAGTGCCACCGCCTCGACCAAGTCTTCGTTCAGCCCGAGCGTGCGGGCGATGGAACGGCCGAGCTGCGCCACTTCCAGCGAGTGCGTGAGGCGCGTGCGGAACAGGTCGCCTTCGTGGTTCAGGAACACCTGGGTCTTGTAGACGAGGCGCCGGAAGGCGGTGCTGTGAACAACTCGATCGCGGTCGCGTTGGTACTCGTTGCGTGTCGGTGCCGGCACTTCGGGGTGGCGGCGGCCGCGGCTGCGGGCGGGGTCGCTGGCGCAAGCACACGCAAACACGCGAGCCACAGCCGACCCAGGTGCGGTCACGTTCAAGCGGTGTGCGCCGCGATCACCTGCGCGACGAGATCGTCACTCGCCGGCCGCACCCCGGCGCGGCCCGGCGACTCGATTACGACGAAACGGATCTCGCCACCTTCGGCCTTCTTGTCGAGCCGCATCAATTCCAGGTAGCGCGCTGCGCCGAGTGCCGGCCCACGCACCGGCAGCCCGGCCCGTTCGATCAGCCGCGCGAGGCGCTGCGCGTAGGCCGCATCGATGAGCCCCAGGCGCGCCGACAAATCGGCCGCCATCACCATGCCGCACCCCACCGCCTCGCCGTGCAGCCAAGCACCGTAGCCGAGCCCGGCCTCGATTGCGTGGCCGAAGGTGTGGCCGAAGTTCAGGATGGCGCGCAGGCCCTGTTCACGTTCGTCCTGGCCGACCACCGCGGCCTTGATCTCGCAGGAGCGGCGCACCGCGTAAGCCAGCGCTGACTTGTCGAGCGCGCGCAACGCATCGAGATTCGTTTCGATCCAGCCGAGAAAGGCCTCGTCGGCGATCGGCCCGTACTTGATGACCTCGGCCAAACCGGCCGAGACCTCGCGCGCCGGCAGGCTGTCCAGCGTGTCGAGGTCGGCGATCACCCGTTCGGGCTAGTAGAACGCGCCGATCATGTTCTTGCCGAGCGGGTGGTTGATGGCCGTCTTGCCGCCGACCGAGGAATCGACCTGGGCGAGCAAGGTCGTCGGCACCTGCACGAAGGGTACGCCGCGCATGTAGCAGGCGGCAGCGAAGCCCGTCACGTCACCGACCACGCCACCGCCGAGCGCGAACAGCACGGTCTTGCGGTCACTGCCGGCACCGAGCAGTGCGTCGAAGATGCGGTTCAGCGTGCCCCAGTCCTTGTGCGCTTCGCCATCAGGGAGTTCGAGCACGCGCACCGACGGGTAGTGCGCGGAGAGTGCGTCTTTCAACCGCTGCGCATAGATCGGCGCGACGACCGGGTTGGTGACGATCAGCGCCTCGGCGGCGCGCGGCAGGCCGCTGAAACTCGCCGGGTCGGCCAGCAGGCCGGCGCCGATGCGGATGTCGTAGCTGCGCTCGCCGAGGGCGATCGGCACTGTGGCGGTTGCGTTCGCGGCGGCGGCTGGCGGTGCGTCCATCTTCATGGGCCCCGAGTGTACGAGCGCAGCTTGCAACGACCGCGGTCGGGGCCCTCTGCCCGACCGCCAGTGCAATCACTCGCGCGGCGGGCGAGGCTCGACCGACGAAGGCACACGAGCGGGATCGACCAGCCCGGCCAGTTCCAGTTGCATCAGGATCATGTTGACCAGGGACGGCACCGAAGGCCGGCCGGTTTCGATGATGAAGTGGGCCGTCTGCCGGTAGAGCGGGTCGCGCTCGGTGAACAGGTCGCGCAGCTTGCGCAGCGGGTCGGCCACCTGCAACAGCGGGCGGTGCGTGTCGTGGCGCAGGCGGCGGAACAGTTCTTCGGGGGTGGAGCGCAGGTAGACGACGGTGGTCGCGCTGCGCAGCGCCAGCCGGTTCGCTTCGCGAAGCACGGTGCCGCCGCCGGTGGCAATCACGGTATCGGCATTGCCGACGAGTTCACCGACGACGTGCTGCTCGACATCGCGAAAGCTCGCCTCGCCTTCACGCTCGAAATAGACGCGGATCGAGCAGCCGATGCGTCGCTCGATTTCAACGTCAGCGTCGAAGAACCGCAGGCCGAGCTGACGCGCCAAATGGCGACCGACGGTGGACTTGCCACCGCCGGGCATGCCGACCAAGCTATAGGGGGGCAACTCGCGGCTGGCCCATCAAGGAAGGAAGAAGGCCGTCGTCTTGCCCTTCGGAGTCGTCACCTTGAGCTGGAATCCCACATTGCCCGGCGTCTCGCAACTGGTGAACACCGCCGAATGATTGGTGCCCCCCGCCGAGGACGTGTTCGGCACTTTGTCGCCCTCCAGGCCGAAGCCCGCGAACACCGCATTGCCCTCCACGCCGGCGACGACTGCGCCACCGCCGGTCACGCCCGGAACGGCCAAGGTCGTTCCAGCCGGCATCGGATTGCCATTTACGTCGCTCAGTGTGAAGCTGTAGGTGCACCGCTTCGTGCCCGACGCCACAGGACCTACCGGGTTCGTCAAGAATGGATCCGAGCCGGAAAACACGATCACCGCGTTTGCGCGAACCAGCGCACTGCCCCAGGTTCCATCGCAGGTTGAAGGCACAGACAAGGAGCCAACAGGGCAGGCCTGCGTTCCCGATTTCGTCCCCACCGTGACGTCTGTTCCCACATCGAAGACCCCGTTCTCATTTTTATCGAGGAAAGGTTGCCCGAGGTCTTCGAACGCTTCACCAAAATCCCAGATGTTGTTGGTAGGCGTCCCGGTA
The DNA here is from genome assembly GCA_025361845.1 of Rhizobacter sp. Lineage (GTDB taxonomy): Bacteria > Pseudomonadota > Gammaproteobacteria > Burkholderiales > Burkholderiaceae_C > JANYJL01. The sequence continues at coordinate 13,251 of JANYJL010000050.1, read as the reverse complement.
TCGGTGAAGTTCTCTTCGCCTTGCGCCCAGGCAAGTACCGTCAAGCGGCCGTTTATCGGGCGGGGGCTCTGGCTCGAAAGATCGACCGAGCATCCCGACGTTGTGTTCGCCGCCGCACCAATGGTGTTGCACGAAGCAACCACTTGGCCACCTTCCGAAATGAAATTCACCGTCGTACCATCTGGCACCGGATTTCCCAAACGATCGGCAATACGCAATGTCAACGAAGTGGTGACCCCGTCTTCGTTCAGTGCCTCAATGTTGAATGTCGACACGCTCAGTGAGAACGCTCGCTGTACTGGCAAGCCAGAAGCCACCGCGAGGGTATTTGAGACATTCTTGATCCCGGGGTTGCTCACGAGAGAAGCTTGGACCTGCACGGGGCCAGGCTCCGAGCCCGCGTTCACGGCCACATCGACGGTGCCATCAGACGAGGTTGGCTGCACCAGACTAGTCGTCCCGACAGTCGATCCGAGATAGGCACCGGTGGGGCGCAAGGTCAGCGAGAGCGTCACATTCACACCCTGTACCGCGTTGTTGTTGCTATCAACAAGTTTGAACTTGAGCAGGGACTGACTAACGCCAGGGGAGCCACTCAGGTAAATGCGCGCAGGCGTGGCAGAAACGAACACGATATTGGCGGCGGCTGGAGCAATAGTCGTCACGCTTGCATTGACAGTGGAGGCCCCGGCGTTCGCGGTCAGGGTCTGCGGCCCGGAGCAAGCAACGTTGCCGGTGGTCTGATTTCGATAGGCACTACGGGCAATGCCCGACGCATCGGTGTTGGCCGTTGGCGGATCGAAGGTGCCGCAGGAAGCTGAGAAGTTGACTGGGTACTGCACCGCAGGCTGACTGGAGCCCGAAAGCGTCGCGGATACAGACACTTGAATTGTCTGGTAAGCCGGTACGGTGGCGGCAGACGTAGTTATCGAAGTGAGCTGTGCCGTGGCCGCGCCCAGCGCGATCGCCAGCGACGCCTGAACAGCCCTACCCGCCACGCTTCCAGAAGCTGTGACCGTGGTCGCGCCGCTCGCGAACGGATCCTGAGCTCGCAATTGAATCTTGGCCGTACCCGTAGCGTCCGTGATGGTTTGTCCAGTGGCCGGGGTAAGCGTCAAGCCGGTGCCAGCCACGCTGACCAGAGTGTTGGGGACCGGCGCACCCGACGCACTGAGAAGTCGTACAACCGCCACGGCATTTTGCGTTCCTGTGAGGGCCGGGGTCGCGAGTGCGTTGCCGCTTGTGTCCTGAAGTGACATGGTCAAAGACGGCGTGCCTGTCGTCCCGCCAGTGCCAGTGCCAGTTCCAGTGCTGCACGCGGTGCTTCCAGTCAGCGGCGAAGAACCAGCATCGCATCCGCTGCCGCCACACGACGCCAGCAACAGCGCCAGCGTCAGCGCTATGATTCCTTTTACAATTCTCATGAATCCCGCTCCTGCCATCTCAGTAGATTCCGTCGCCAAAAGGTTCATCGCGCCGAGGTCCGCTCGCTGACCACCTTCGGCGTAAGGAAGATGAGCAGCTCCGTCTTCTTCGTGGAACGCGTCTTGGTCTTGAAAAGATTGCCGAGGTAGGGGATGTCGCCCAAGAACGGCACCTTGGTGACGTCTTCACGGTCATCCTGCGTGAAGATGCCGCCGATCACGACAGTCCCACCGTTTTCGACCAATACCTGTGTCTTCACATGTTTTGTATCGATGGCGAAGCCTGCGGTCGTCGTGCGACCGACGCTGTCCTTGGTGATGTCCACGTCCAGAATGACATTACCTTCCGGGGTGATCTGCGGGGTAACTTCGAGCTTCAGGTTCGCCTTGCGAAACTGAAGCGCCGTAGCTCCACTCGACGTGGCAGTCTGGTAAGGCAATTCCTCGCCCTGCTCGATCAATGCCTTCACCTGGTCGGCGGTGATGACACGTGGGCTTGAGACGATCTTGCCTTTACCGTCGGCTTCGAGAGCGGAAATTTCGAGGTTCAAGAAGCGGTTCGCCGCCGCGCCGAATAGCGACACGGCAAAACTCGCAGCGCCAAAACCATTTTGGCCAATAGCCGGCAGGCTGAGGAAATTGGTGTCGCTGAAACTGACACCGCCCGAGGTCTGCAACGTCTGCGCTCCAATAGCATTGAGGTTTCCTCCCACTGTGGCCCGCGTATCTCCGGCCACGCCCACACCGGACACGCCGCCGCGCACGCCACGCAAGTCGTTAGCTCCGAGCTTGACACCGAGTGAACGCCCGAAACTGTCGTCGGCCTCGACAATCCGCGATTCGATCAGAACCTGCCGTACCGCAATATCGATCTTGGAGATCATGGCCTGGATCTCTTCGAGCTTGGACGGTATGTCACTGACGAACAGTTGGTTGGTACGCGATTCAAAAATGACGCTGCCACGCGGCGACAGGATGCGCGAGGCCGTGCCCCCGCCGGTGTTTTGGCCGGTCAGGCCCTTGGCCACCTCTTCGGCCTTGGTGTAGTTGAGCTGGAAGGCCTGGTTGCGCACCGGCTCGAGCGAGGCGATGGCAGCCTTGGATTCGAGGTCGATCTTTTCCTTGGCCGCCAGTTCATCCTTCGGCGCGATCAGGATGACGTTGCCAGTCTTGCGCAGACCCAGGCCCTTGGCTTGGAGAATGATGTCGAGCGCTTGGTCCCAGGGCACGTCTTTCAGGCGCAGCGTCACGTTGCCGGTGACGGTATCGCTGGTGACGACGTTGAAGTTCGTGAAGTCGGCAATGACCTGAAGCAGGGCACGCACTTCGATGTTCTGGAAGTTGAGCGACAGCTTCTCACCGGCGAAACCCTGCCCCTGCGTCAGCTTGTTCGGGTCGACCTTCTGCTGGCGCACTTCGAGCACAAATTGGCTGTCGCTCTGGTAGGCACTGTGTTCCCAGTTGCCACGCGGCTCAATGACCATGCGAACGCGGTCGCCGTTCTGAGTGGTGGTGATGGTCTGCACCGGTGTGCCGAAGTCAACGACATCGAGCCTGCGCCGCAGGTTCTCCGGCAGCGTCGAACGCAGAAACTCGACCACGAGGCTTTGGCCCTGCTGGCGAATGTCCACACCGACTTGGTTGTTAGGCAGATCGACGACGACCCGGCCAGCGCCGTCGGCGCCGCGGCGGAAGTCGATGTCCTTCAGCGCCAAGGGGTTGCGGTTCAGGCTTTCGGCAAAATGCGCCGGTTGATCTGCCGGGGCAACGGCGGAGACCGCACTAGGGGTCGTGGCCGCCACCGTGGTGTCGAGCACCAGCAGCAGCACCTTGCCTTGCAGCAGCGCGCGATAGTTGGTGGCCTGCTTGAGGTTGAGCACGAGGCGCGTGCGGTCACCGGCCTGGGCCACGTTGACCGAGCGCAGGTTGCCGGAGTTGACCTCGACGCTGGTCTTGCCGAGCGCGTTGGCTACGCCGGGCAGATCGATCGCGATGCGCGGCGGCGTCTGGATCGTGAAGCCTGCCGGCACCGCAGTGAGCGGCTCCGACAACTCGATGCGCACCACCTCCTGGCCCGACTGCTGCGCGCTGTTGATGGACTGAATTGCGTTCTGTGCCAGCGCCGCGAACGGCAGGCCCAAGAGGAATGCGACCGTCAAGGCACGCGAGCGCCACTTGCTCATCATCTGTATCTCCTGATTGCTCTTCATCGCGCCCTCTCCTGCAGTTGGAGGGCGCCTGGGCGCTCGATCCACTCACCGGCTGCGTCCTGGACGATCTCACGCAGCGCGACATCTGTTTCCGAAATCTTCGTGATTCTTCCGTAGTTCTGACCGAGGTAGTCGCCAGCTTTGACCTGGTAAAGCAGGTTGTCTACCTTGAGCAGCGCATACGGGCGCCCGGCCTTCACAACGCTGCCGACCATGCTCATGCTGTCCAGTGGATAGGCTTCCAGCGGTTCCTTGCGGCGGTTGATCTCGGCGGCCAACAACGAGTTGGGCTGCCGGGTCTCCTGCTTGAGCGCCACGGTGAGCTTCTGGGTGCTGAAGGGCTCGACGCCGGTGAGCGCCACATAGGCCTGCGGCGTGAACTTCTTCGGCGGAGACAAGGGCTCGACGCTGGGCTTGGCTTCGCGGCGCTGCTGCTCCATCCACTGCTGGAGCTCCTCTTGCTCGCCGCTGCAAGCAGCCAGTACGGCGCCCAGGAGGGCCATCACCACAAAGCGCCCGGTGGACGCAGAAAGGCCGCGCATCATTTCTTCGCTCCCGCGCCGGACTTGGACTTCTTGATGTCGTCGAGTTCGGTCGTGTCGAGATACCGGTAGGTGCGTGCCGTTGCTTCCATCGAGAGGAAGCCGGTCGGATCGCGCGGCGCCGTGATGACCAGGTTGTGCAGCGTGACGATGCGCGACAGGTTCGCGATGTCGGCCGCGAACGCGCCCAGGTCGTGATAGCGACCAGAAACTCGAATGGAAATCGGCAGCTCGGCGTAGTAGTCCTTGACGACCACCTGGCCCGGGCGGAACAACTCGAACTGCAGGCCGCGGCCCAGCCCGGCCTGATTGATGTCGGACAGCAGCGCGTCCATTTCGGCCTTGCCGGGGAGCTGCTTTTCGAGCTGGGTCACGTACTCCTCGACCTGCAGCTTCTGCTTGCGCAGTTCACCCAGGTTCACGGCCTGCGCGAGCTTGGCGCGGTAGTCCTGCTTGAGGCTCGGCTCCTTGGCGCGCTCGGCTTCGAGTTCGTCATGCGCGCCGGACAAGAGCATGAACCAGCCGAGCAGCACCATCACGAGCGCCAGGCCGATCCAGATGATCACCTTGGGCAGCACCGGCCATTGGCCGGGCTCGTTGGGGTTGAGGCCCCGGAACTGCGACGCCGCCCCTTCGAAGACGGAGTTCAGGTCGAGATTGCCTGTCTTGGTTGTGGTCGCCATGTCGGTCTCAGGCCTTCTTCGCCGGCGGGGCGCTGGCAGGCGCGCCCGGCGCAACGGGTGCGGAAGCCGCAGCAACGGGGGCCACGGCCTTGTCTTGCGGTCGCTTCACAGTCAGCCGCACCGAAAAGTCGAACAGGCGCTTCTGTTCCTTGTTGGCCGCCTGCACCGAGGCCGACTTGCTTTCGATCAGCTCCGGCTTCACCAACCACTCGGAGCTGTAGGCGGTGTTGCGCAACAACTCGGAGACGCGCTCCTGGGTCTGCGCAATGCCATTGACGCTGAGCGTCTGCCCGTCCTGTTTGACGGTGCTGAAGTAGATGCCTTCGGGTGTCTGCTTGACGAGTTCGTTGAGCAGGTTGACCGGCATATTGCGATCGATCTGCAAATCTTCGACGGCCTTCTGGCGCGCCTTGAGCGATTCGATCTCGGCCTTCAGCGTGGCGATGTCCTTGATCTGGACTTCGAGCTTGGCGATCTCGGTCGTCAGGAACTGGTTGCGCCCCTGCTGCGCCGAGGTCATTTGCTGGACCACCGCGTACCAGAGACCGACGACACCGAGGCCGGCGGCCGCAGCCACGCCCAGGCCCGCAAAGAACGCAATCTTCTTGCGCTTGCGACGTTCCTCCCGGTGCGGGAGCAGGTTGATCAGGATCACTGCAGGAACCTCCGCATGGCGAGGCCGCAGGCCGTGAGGTAAGACGGCGCCTCGCGGCGCAGCTTGCTTTCACGCACCGCCGAACCGAGCTTCATGTTCTCGAACGGGTTCACGACCATCGACGCGAAGCCGGTGAGTTCAGTCACCCGATCCTTCAGGCCGGGCAAGGTGGCTGTGCCACCCGCCAGCATCACGTAGTGCACCTTGTGGTGCGGCGTGCTGGTGAAGAAGTACTGCAAGGCGCGGCCGATTTCCTGGGACAGGCTGTCGACGAAAGGCGCGAGCAGGGAGCTTTCGTAGTCGTCGGGCAGATCGCCCGCGAGCTTCTTCTGCTCGGCCTCTTCATACGAGAACCCGTACTGGCGCGAGATCAGTTGCGTGAGCTGCGAACCACCGAAGGCCTGGTCGCGGTCGTAGAGCATTTCGTCGTCGCGCAGCACCTTGAGGCTGGTGGTGTCGGCGCCGATCTCGAACAAGGCGACGAGCGCGTCCTTGCCTTCGTTGGGCAGCGTGGCCACCACGCGGCCGATGGCCAGGCGCGACGCATGCGATTCGATGTCCAGCACCACGGGCTTGAGGCCGGCGGCTTCAGCCAGACCTTGACGGTCCTGCACGCGGTCTTTGCGGGATGCAGCGATCAACACTTCGACATCGCCAACCGACGCGGGGCTGGGCCCGATCACGCAGAAGTCGAGGCTGACTTCATCGAGCGAGAACGGGATGTACTGATTGGCTTCGGACTCGACCTGAAGCTCGAGCTCTTCTTCACGCAGGCCCGCGGGCAACATGATCTTCTTGGTGATGACGGCCGATTGCGGCATGGCCATCACGACGTTCTTGGTCTTCGTGCCGCTCTTGGCGACGACGCGCTTGACGGCTTCGGCCACTTCGTCGAACTTCTCGATCTGGCCGTCGGCGATCCAGCCTTTTTCGAAGCTCTCGACGCCAAAACGCTCGAGCACATACTCGCCGGAAGCTGTTTGCGCCAGTTCCACCAGCTTGACGCTCGACGAGCTGATGTCCAGCCCGATCATCGGCGGATGCTTGCGGCCCAACAACGTGTCTAGGAAGCTCACGACGCCTTTCTTCCAGCCGAAAAAAGCGCACTGGACTGTTAATAAGTTACTTCAATGCTAGCAGTAAAGCCTTTGTGCACCAAAGATATTTCCCCTTTGGGACCGGCGTTCCCGTTGCAAATCTCACACGCGGCGCGGTGTGTCGAAACGACCTGTAAGGCGACTCACCAAGGCCTTATCGGCACGAAGCGGTGAACACTTCAACGAGTTCGAAGAACCCCGATCCGGCGCTTCCTATAATTGGTCGGACCAACGTTGGAGTCTCATGAGTGAATCCGAGCGCGGAGCGAACCGCTCCGCCGATGCGCCTGCGAATCGTGGCGCATCCACCTTGCCCCCCTGGCTGATCTGGCTGGGCAAAACGGTCACCGGGTTCGTCGGGCTGATCGCCGCAGGCGCTTTCGCGATCCTGTTGCTGGTGGCCGTGGCCCTGGCCGTGGCCTACCCGAACCTGCCCGAGACCAGCAGCCTGACTGATTACAGGCCGAAGCTGCCCATGCGCGTGTACTCGTCCGACGGCGTGCTGATCGGCGAGTTCGGCGACGAGCGGCGCAACTTCACGCCGATCAAGCAGATTCCGAAAGTCATGCAGGACGCCGTGCTCGCGATCGAGGATGCGCGTTTCTACCAACACGGTGGTGTCGACTACAAGGGCGTGGTGCGCGCCGCGCTGGCCCAGTTCGCGGAAGCGCGCAGCCAGGGCGCATCAACCATCACGATGCAGCTGGCGCGTAACTTCTACCTGTCGACCGAGAAGACCTTCACGCGCAAGATCTACGAGATCCTGCTGGCGCTGAAGATCGAGAGCCTGCTCAAGAAGGAGCAGATCCTCGAGATCTACATGAACCAGATCTACCTCGGCCAGCGTGCCTACGGTTTTGCGTCGGCGAGTGAAACCTATTTCGGCAAGCCGCTGAAGGACATCACGGTGGCGGAGGCCGCGATGCTGGCCGGCCTGCCGAAGGCGCCGTCGGCCTACAACCCGATCGTCAACCCGAAGCGGGCCACCGAACGGCAGCGCTACATCGTCGCGCGCATGCTCGAGAACGGCTTCATCACCGAGGAACAGCACGACGCCGCGCTGGCGCAAGTGCTGAAGTACCGTGAACCGTCCGAGGTGCCGGTGCACGCCGAGTACGTGGCCGAAGCGGCGCGCCAGTTGATCTTCAACCAGTACGGCGCCGAGGCCTACACGCGCGGCCTGAACGTCTACCTGACGCTGAACTCGGCCGAACAGATGGTCGCCTACCGCGCGCTGCGCAAAGGCATCATGGACTTCGAGAAGCGGCAGGTCTACCGCGGGCCCGAGGCCTACCTCGACCTTCCCGCGAACCCGAAGGAGGTGGACGCACGCATTGCCGAGGGCCTGCAGGACTACCCCGACAACGACGAGCTGAAGGCGGCGGTGGCGCTGGAGGCCGGGCCGAAGAAAGTGGTCGCGGTGATGCAGAACGGCGAGTCGGTCACCATCACAGGCGAAGGTCTGAAGCCGGCCACCTCGGGCTTGGCGGACAAGGCGAATCCGAAGACGCAGATCCGCCGCGGTGCGGTGATCCGCCTGCTGCGCAATGCGAAGAACGAATGGGGCATCAGTCAGGTGCCCGAGGTCGAAGGCGCGTTCGTGGCGCTCGACCCGCGGACCGGCGCGGTGCGCGCGATGGTCGGCGGCTTCGACTATTCGAAGAGCAAGTTCAACCATGTGACGCAGGCCTGGCGCCAACCGGGGTCGAGTTTCAAGCCCTTCATCTATTCAGCGGCACTTGAAAAAGGCTTCACGCCGGCGACCGTGATCAACGATGCGCCGCTGTTCTTCGACGCCGGCGCCACCGGCAGCCAGCCCTGGGAACCGAAGAACTACGACGGCACCTTCGACGGACCGATGTCGATGCGGCGAGGCCTCGCGAAGTCGAAGAACATGATCTCGATCCGCATCCTTCAAGCCATCAGCCCGGGCTACGCGCAGGACTGGGTCACACGCTTCGGCTTCGAGGCAGACAAGCACCCGGCCTACCTGACGATGGCGCTCGGCGCCGGCTCGGTCACGCCCTTGCAGATGGCCTCGGCTTACAGCGTCTTCGCCAACGGCGGCTACCGGCTCAACCCCTACCTGATCGCCAGGATCACCGATGCACGCGGCCATGCGCTGAACGAAACCGTGCCACCTGTGCTCGACGAATCGCTGCGCACGCTGGACGCACGCAACGCCTTCGTGATGACGAGTTTGCTGCAAGAGGTCACGCGTGCCGGCACCGCCGCAAAGGCGCAAGCCACGCTCAAGCGGCCGGACATCTACGGCAAGACCGGCACCACGAACGACTCGATGGACGCCTGGTTCGCCGGCTGGCAGAAGAGCCTGGTGGCGATCGTCTGGATGGGTTATGACAACCCGCGCAAGCTGGGCGACAAGGAAACCGGCGGTGGCTTGTCCCTGCCCGTCTGGATCGACTTCATGGGCTACGCGCTCAAGGGCGTTCCGGTGTCCGAGCCCGCAGCGCCGGAGGGTGTGGTGAACATCGCCGGCGAGTGGTACTACGAGGAGTACACCCACGGCTCCGGCGTGGCCAGCCTGGGCCTGGACGACAAGCTGCCGGTGGTGCCGAACGAGGACGAGCGCAAAGGCATCCTCGATCTGTTCCGGCGCTGAGCTGTTTCAGGCCGGCGGCTCGAAGCGCAGCGGCTTGCCGGCTTGTTCGCTGGCGCACACCGACAGCGCTTCGAAGAACTCGCGCGCATCGCGCGTGTCGAGCCAGCGCCCGCCGACGAACTTGTAGTGGTAGCCGCCTGAGCGCGCGGCCAGCCACAGCTCCTGCAAGGGCGGCTGCGCGTTCAGCACGATCTTGCTGCCGTTCGGGAAGCTCAGCTCGAGCAGGCCGCCGGTACGTTGCGTGTCGACATCGACCACGTCGTCTTGCAACCAGCGGTCGGCCGCAGCCTCGACACTCGCAAGCACCGCCGCGATGTGGGCGTGGTACTGGGCATCGCTCAGCGTGTCGGGCGCGGTCGCAGCGGTCATGGCCGGTAAAATCTCTCGATGAATTCAGTCAAACGCAGTGTAGCGAGCGACACCGTCGGTTCCATCGGAATGGGCACGCGGCTCGTGGTGGCATCGATGGCTGCCTTTGCACTGGTCTTCATTCTCGCGGGATGTGGACAACGCGGGCCACTGAGCTTGCCAGCTCCCGTTGCAAGCGCTCCTTCGGCCGCCGCGCCAGCCTCTTCACCGACCCCTACGCCATGACCCTGCCCGGCTCACCACACATCGCCTACCGCGACCGCGAACTGTTCATCGATGCCTGCTCGCTGCGCGAGTTGGCGGCGCGCTTCGGCACGCCACTCTACGTGTACTCACGCACCGCGATGCTCGAAGCGCTGTCGGGCTACCAGCGCGCGCTGGCCGGCCGCGACCACCTCATCTGCTACGCGATGAAGGCCAACTCGAACCTCGCCGTGCTGCAAACCTTCGCCGAGGCGGGCTGCGGATTCGACATCGTCTCCGGCGGTGAGCTCGAACGTGTGCTCGCAGCAGGTGGCGATGCCGCCAGGGTCGTCTTCTCCGGTCTCGGCAAGACCCGCGCCGAGATGCAGCAGGCGCTGCTGGCCGGCGTGATGTGCTTCAACGTCGAAAGCGAGGCCGAGCTCGAGGTGCTGTCGCAAGTCGCCGTGCAAACGGGCAAGACGGCACGCATCAGCCTGCGCGTGAACCCCGACGTCGACGCCAAGACCCATCCGTACATCTCCACCGGTCTGAAGGGCAACAAGTTCGGCGTGGCACACGAGCGTGCGGTCGCCACCTACTTGCGCGCGGCCACATTGCCGGGCCTGCAGGTCGTGGGTATCGATTGCCACATCGGCTCACAGATCACCGAAGCCGACCCCTACCTCGATGCGCTGGACAGGCTGCTCGAACTGATCGAGACGGTGGAGGCGCGCGGCGTGCCGGTGCCCCATCTCGACCTCGGTGGCGGCCTCGGCATCACCTACACCGATGAAGTTCCGCCCGCGGCCGAGGTGCTGGTGAGCGCCCTGCTCGCGCGCATCGACGCGCGTGGCCACGGCCACCGCAAGATCCTGTTCGAGCCGGGCCGCTCGCTGGTCGGCAATGCCGGCGTGTTGCTGACCGAGGTGCTGTACCTGAAGCCCGGCGACACGAAGAACTTCTGTGTGGTCGATGCAGCCATGAACGACCTGATGCGCCCGGCCATGTACGGCGCCTACATGGGCATGGCGGCTTGCAGGCTGCGCGACGATGAGCCGACACTGATGGACGTGGTCGGCCCGGTGTGCGAGTCGGGCGACTGGCTGGGCCGGGATCGCAGACTGGCAGTCTTGCCGGGCGACGTGATCGCCGTGCTGTCGGCCGGCGCGTACGGCATGAGCATGGCGAGCAACTACAACACGCGCCCGCGCGCAGCGGAGGTGATGGTTTCGGGAGACCAGGCCTGGCTGATCCGAGAGCGTGAGCAGCCGGCTGCGTTGTTCGCGAACGAGAGGCTGCTGGCGCGTTGATCGAACCGTAAGCGCGGCCTCAAGGCCCTCTTGACGCCAACCAATGCATGAGGCTGACGAGGCTCAGATGTCGAGCACGTGCCGCAGCATGTGGAACGGCACGCGCCAGGTTCCGCCGTCTGCGGTGCCAGTGCCGATCGTTGCGGTGTGTTGGTTGATACGCACGACCACGCCGGTGATGCCCCTGCCGTCGCGATCATCGAACGTGACGGTGTCGCCGCGTTGGAACTCGCGCGCCTTGGTTGCCGCGGCAACCGGCTCCGGCGGCGGCTCGTACGGCGCCTGTTCGCTTCGACGCTCGGCGTCGGTGTAGCCCTGCATCGCCACGCAAGGGATCTTCCAGGTTCGCTTGGTACCTTCTTCCAGCACCGTGGCCTGCGTGTCCCTCATGGCGATGATCTTGCCGCGGCGCATCTGACCGTCGCGGAAGTCGACGAACTGCACGGGCTGTCCCAGATGCAGACTCGCGCGGGCTTTGATGCCGCGGCGCGGGTCGGCCAGCATGCCTTCGATGAGCGCCTTGAGCTGGTACAGCTGCAGGCTCGTCGCGCCCTGCAGGGCGTCGATCATCAGTGGGTCGGTGGCTTGCGAGTTCACGCCTTCGGCCTCTTGCGTTGCGGCGCCCGGGGGCGTTGACCTCAGGCTGCCAGTCGTTGCTCGTGGACGCGCCGCGCGATGTTCCACGGCAGCAACTCGTCGATGCGGTTGATGGGATGGTCGGCAATGCGCATCAGGACTTCCCGCAGGTACGCCTGCGGATCGAGCCCATTGAGCTTGGCCGTCTCCACCAGACTGTAGATCGACGCCGCGCGCTCGCCGCCCGCGTCCGACCCCATGAACAGATAGTTGTTCCTACCGAGCGCGACACCGCGCAGCGCACGCTCGGCGGCGTTGTTGTCGATCTCGATGCGGCCGTCGTCCCGGTAGCGCGTCAACGCCCGCCACCGCGTGAGCGCGTAGCCGATCGCGCGGGCCAGGTCCGACTTCGCCGACACCCTGCCGACCATGCCCGTAAGCCAGGCGCGCAATTCCTCGAGCAGCGGCCCGGCGCGAGCCTGCCGTTCGCGCCGCCGTACGTCAGGTGGTTGACCTCGGATGTCGGCCTCGACCGCGTAGAGAGCCGCGATGCGCTGCAACGCCTGCTCCGCGACGCCCCCGGCCACGCGGCCCTGGTTCTCGTACATGTCCCAGAACGGTCGTCGCGCGTGCGCCCAGCAAGCCGCCTCCTCGACACGCCCGGTGGCGTAGATCTTCCCGTAGCCGCCATACGCATCGGCTTGCAGGATGCCGCGGTAGTGCTTCAGGTGATCTTGCGGATGCTCGCCCTTGCGGTTCGGCGAGTACCGGTACCAGGCCGCGGGTGGCTCGGCGCTTCCGGCTGGCCGATCGTCGCGCACGTAGACCCACAACCGCCCGGTCTTCGTGCGTCCGCGGCCGGGATCGAGCACCGGCACCGGCGTGTCGTCGGCGTGCACCTTGGCACTCGCCAGAGCGTATCGGCCGAGCGCGGCCACCAACGGGTCGAGCAAGGCGTGGCTCTGTTCGACCCAGCCACCGTAGGTCGAGGGATCGAAGACGACGCCTTCGCGGGCGTGGATGCGGGCCAGGCGGTGCAGAGGGATGTGGTCGCAGTATTTGGAGACGAGCACGTGGGCAAGCAAGGCAGGACCGGCCACGCCGCACGCGATCGGCCGGCTCGGCGCTGCTGCCTGGAAGATCGACTGGCAGGCCACGCATGCCAGCTTGGGCCGCACATGGCGGATCACCTTGAAGCGCGCCGGCACGTACTCGAGTTGCTCGGACACGTCGGCGCCGATCTGGCGCAGCCGGCCGCCGCACGCCGTGCAACCACAGGCGTTGCCGGCCGCGTCGTGTGCCGCATCGGTGACGTCGGGACGATGAACGTGACTCTCGCGCGGCAGGTGCGCCGGCAGTTGCCGATCGATGCCGGGGCTGTTGGCAGCTTCTGCCTTCGGGGCCGCCTTGGGCGCCGGAGGTTCATACAGTGGTTGGCCTTCGAGCAGGGCGATCTGCGGGTCATCCAACTGCTCGCTGGAGCGGCCGTACCGGGCTCGGCGCGCGCGCAGCAGTTGCAGTGCGAGCTTGTCGACCATCAGCTTGAGGAAGACCACCTCGGCGTCGCGCTCCTGGACGA
>JANYJL010000249.1 GCA_025361845.1 Rhizobacter sp. | reverse complement strand
CCGATGCGCCCGCCCTCCAGGCCCGAGAGCGCGATCTTCAGGCCCTGGCCTTCGTCGCCGATCAGGTTCGCGGCCGGCACACGGCAGTTCTCGAAGCGGATCTGCGCGGTGTCGCTCGCGTGCTGGCCGAGTTTGTCTTCGATGCGGTCGACGTGATAACCCGGGCTCGCCGTCGGCACGATGAAAGCGCTGATGCCCTTCTTGCCAGCGGACCTGTCCGTCACGGCCATCACGATCGCCACATCGCCGTTCTTGCCGCTGGTGATGAACTGCTTGACGCCGTTCAGCACATAGTCCGCACCGTCTTTCACCGCCGTCGTGCGCAGCCCGTCCGCCTGCGAACCCACGTGCGGTTCGGTCAAACAGAAGGCGCCGAGCCAGTCGCCGCGCGCCAGCGGCTTCAACCACTGTTCCTTCTGCGCATCACTGCCCCAAGCCATCAGGATCGAACAGACCGGGCAGTTGTTGACGCTGAGGATGGTGGAGGTGGCGCCATCGCCCGCGGCCACTTCTTCCAGGATCACGGCGAGCGCCAGGTAGTCGAGCCCCGCACCATCCCACTCGGTGGGCACGGCCACACCGTAACAACCCAGCTCAGCCAGGCCGCGCAATTCGGCCTTCGGAAAGTGGTGGCTCTTGTCCCACCGCGCCGCGTTCGGCGCGATGCAGTCTTGCACATAAGCGCGCACGGCGTCTTGCACCGCGCGGTGGTCTTCAGAGAGTTGCATGCTTCACCACACGATGGCCGAACCGTCGTGGTTCAGGAAGCGGCCGCTGTCGGCACGCGAGAGGCCGGCGATCACGCGGCGCAGATCGGCCACGCTCTGCTCGGGCGCGAGGTCGGCGCCGGCGCCGCCCATGTCCGTCCTCACCCAACCCGGATGGAACGCAACGCAGATGGCCTTGCCGGCGAGCGCCAGCGAGGCATCGACCAGCACCGAGTTCACCGCTGCCTTTGAGGCGCGGTAGAGCCAGCCGCTGGTCGAGCCGCGTGAGCCGATCGAGCCCATGCGCGAGGAGATCACCGCGAGCTTCGCGCCCGGGGCAAGCGCATCGGCGAGCTGCGGGATCACGCGCATCGGGCCGAGCACATTGGTGCGCATCACGGTGTCGAACTCGCTCTCGCTCGGCGGCGTCAGGCCGGTCGTCTTCGGGCCGTAGACGCCGGCGCAGACCACCACCACGTCGAAGGCGGCGCCGTCGATCTGCCAGGCCAGGCGCGAGGCACTTTCGGCGTTCGCCACATCGAGCGCGAGCGCGGTGGCGCCGAGTTCGCGCAGGGTCGAAAGGGCAGGCTCGTCACGCGCCGTCGCGGTCAGCTTGGCGCCGGCCGCGAGGTACTGGCGCACGAACTCGAGGCCGAGGCCGCGGGAGGCGCCAACGATCAGGACGTTCATGCTCACAGCAGCTCCACCGCGAGCGCGGTTGCCTCACCACCACCGATGCACAGCGCCGCCACGCCCTTCTTCAGGCCGCGCCGGCGCAGCGCCCCGAGCAGCGTGACGACGATGCGCGCACCACTCGCACCGATCGGGTGGCCGAGCGCGCACGCGCCGCCATGCACGTTGACGATCTCGTGCGGCAGCTTGAACTCGGCCATCGCTGCCATCGTCACCGCGGCGAAGGCTTCGTTGACTTCCCACAAGTCGACATCCTTCGCGGCCCAGCCGGCTTGCGCCAACACCTTGGCGATGGCGCCCGCCGGCGCGGTGGCGAACCAGGCCGGCGCCTGCGCGTGCACGGCGTGCGCGACGATGCGGGCCACCGGGGCGCAACCGCGCTGTGCAGCGGTGCTCGCGCGCATCAGCACCAGCGCCGCGGCGCCGTCGGAAATGCTCGAAGCATTGGCGGCGGTGATCGTGCCGTCCTTCTTGAACGCGGGTTTCAGGCCGGGGATCTTGTCGAGCTTGGCCTTGAAGGGCTGTTCGTCGCGCGCGATGACCGTGTCGCCGCCCTTGCCGGCGAGCGTGACCGGCGCCAGCTCCCAAGCGAAACTGCCATCTTCGTTCGCCGCCTTCGCACGCTGTGTGGAAGCGATCGCGAACGCGTCCTGCGCCTCGCGCGTGAAGCCGTACTTGGCCACGCAGTCTTCGGCGAACACGCCCATCGCGCGAGA
>JANYJL010000365.1 GCA_025361845.1 Rhizobacter sp. | reverse complement strand
TGGGATCACCAGTGCGCTCCGACGCCGAAACTATGTCCAGTTCAGCGATTGACCATCCCGCCATACGCCGCGCCGATGCCGCCTCCGCGTCATCAGCGCCAAGTCACCTGTGCATAGTCCAGATATGTGCATAGGGGTCGACTCTTGTCGACCGAACCCAGAGGTTGCGGACAGACTTCCGGCGTCCGGTCCTGGCGGCTCGGCATAGAGTGTCGTCGTCGCGACGCGCCTTTCGGCTCGTTCTGTCACAGCTGTCGGCCCGTGGATGTCTAAGAAATGTGAGCTCAGCGAGTCCGCTGTGCCCAACTTTCACGATGAGGTCGCCATGAACACTCCCACTCTTGCTATAGGCACCGCCGTAGTCGCCCTGGCTGCAGGCATCTCGTCTGCGGGCGCGCAGGATCTGCAGGCCGGCAGCACCACTGCCAGTCCGTCTGCACGGCCCACACCGGTCGTCGTGATCGTCCGCGTGCCCAAGCCGTGGTATGCCCCCAGGGCGGTCGTCATCGGCAAAATGCGCGACACCATTCCCGAATACGCCAAGCTGCCAGGTCTGATGTTCAAAGCCTTCTCTTTCGAGCGCGACAGCAACGATTTCGGTGGTCTCTACTACTGGCGCGACCGGGCCAGCGCTGAGGCCTGGTTCAACGCCGCCTGGTTTGAGCGTGTGCGTAAGGAGCGCGGCGTCGAAGCGCAAGTGCGGATGTTCGACGCCCTGGTTTCGGTGGACAACACGGCAGGAGGCATGCTGGCCGACAGTGAACGCCGTGCGGTGGGCACGCTGGTCGAGATTCCGATGCCAGTTGGCGTCACCCGCGAACGGTTGGCCACGGAGTTCAACGCAGCCGTGCCGACCTACCGGCGGGTCCCAGGGCTGCTGCGCAAGCACTTCACGGTCTCGTCGAACGGCAGTTTCGGCGGCGTGTACCTGTGGAAGGACGAAGCCAGTGCGCGCGCGTGGTTCAGCGAGGCCTGGCATTCCCGGGTTGTCAAGACGTATGGACAGGTTGCGAAGATTGAGTGGTTCGATACGCCCATCCTTCTGCCCTCGCAGGATGCGGCCAATCTGTCTGCTGCACGAGCACTCCTGGAGGTCGCGCCGTGAAGATCAGCGACCCCGGCCAGGACGTCATCGAACGAGCCACACAGGGCGACCTGCCCGCACTGGACGCCACACTGATGGCCATACAACCCGGCGTCTTCAACCTGTCCGTGCGCATGCTGGGTAATCGCGAAGACGCAGCCGATGCGACGCAGGAGATCCTGCTCAAGGTGGTGACGAACCTGGGTGGCTTTCGCCACCAGGCTGCGTTCACGACCTGGGTCTTTCAGATCGCCCGGAACCACTTGCTGACTGCATCCACGCGCAGCCGGGAATCGCCCGAGGTATCACTGGAAAGCCTTGGCGAGCGACTGCAGTTGGGGCTGGCGTACACCGCCTCGCTGGGCGACCCGCAGGGCGCTGCCCGTATCCTGACACCAGAGGACAAGCTGGCCGCCCGGCAGGTGGCCCTGGGCTGCACTCAGAACATGCTTTTGGCGCTCGACCGCGAACAGCGGCTGGTCTATGTGCTGGATGTCGTCTTCGGGCTGACGTCTACCGAAGCGGCCGAGGTGCTGGCGATCTCGCCCGAGGCCTACCGACAGCGGCTGTCTCGGGCACGCTCCAGGTTGGACGGCTTCGCGGCCAGCGCCTGCGGGCAGGTGATCCGTTCAGCGGACTGCCAGTGCGAGCGCCAGTTGCCCGCGCTGGCTCACATGGCGCAGAGCGGGAGCCCGTCGAAACAGCCCGCTCCACTGGTCGCGATCCACCGGCGCGAACGTGACGAAGCCGAGCGGCAGTTCGATGCTCTGCTGCGGATGGGCGACGCTGCCGCCGTGTTCCGCGCACACCCGAGCTATGAAGCGCCCGAAGCCATCGTGCAGTCGATCAGGGTGGTTCTGAGGGCGGAAGGCTATCTGGGCGACGACCGTGCGGCGCACTGACCGAGGCGGACGATGAAGCCGCCCCAGCGATTCACTTTCTCGGCCGCCGACGGTACGCCGCTGGCGGGCACGCTGTACGAGCCTGAAGCGGTCGGCCAGTCGGGCGTTCTGATCGCCGGCGGCCTGGGTGTTGCCCAGCGTCACTATGCGCACTTCGCGGCATGGTTGGCCGAGCGCGGCCGTGTCGTGATGAGCTTCGATCTGCGCGGCATGGGAGCCTCCCGGCAACCCGAGCACCGGCGTTCGCTGCGCGGCTTGAATGCCGACATGTTGACCTGGGCGGGCCAAGATTTCGCAGCGGCGGTGGCTCACCTTGTGGCGGTGACCGGCGGCCAAGCGATTACCGTCATCGGCCATAGCCTGGGGCTGCACCACGCTGGCATGACCGACGCGCAGACACAAGCGCGCATCGCACACGCCATCGGGGTCGCTTCCGGGGCGGGCTACTGGCGGGATTGGGCGCCACCCTCACGGCGGCTTGCACCGCTGATGCTGCACGTGGCCGCACTACTGCTGGTACCACTGTTCGGCTACTTTCCGGGCAAACGCCTGCGCATGGTCGCGGACCTGCCTGCCCCTGCGATGCAGCAGTGGAGTCGCTGGTGCCGACACCCGGCGTTCGCCTGGGGGGCGGAGCCGGACAGGGTCGGTCCGAGCCTGGAGGCGGCAGCGTTTCCGATCACGGCATTCAGCTTCACAGACGACGAGGCCATGACGGAACGATGCACTCAGAAGCTGCTGGCGGCTTTCAGCCACGCGCCATCACGTATGGTTCGCATGGCCCCCGAGGAGGTGGGACTGAAGCGCATCGGTCATCTCGGCGCATTCCATCCCGCCGGAACGGAGCAGCTTTGGATGCGCTTCGCTGCAGCCATCGAAAACCCGCATGTGGTGCGTTGAGATTGAGGCGTTTGAGGCGGGCACGATCGGTGGGACAGGTCAGATTCCCCCCATCCGATCGAGCAGTCGCGTGCCAGTTTCCGCATGGCGCAGTGGACGACGAAGCGGGTCCGAATAAAGCGAAGTCCTGGTGTGCGCCCAAGGTCGCTGGCTGAAATGTCGCCTCAAATGCCATGAGGCGCGATAGTGCGATCGACTGCTTTGTGTCGACCCAAGCGGTGCACCAAACGTCGCCTTTGGGTCGCTATGGAGAGCTCTCCATAGCGACCCCTATGCACATGTCCCGACTATGCACAGGTGACTTGGCGCTGATGACGCCGGCCCCTGCGGTGATGAGCCATTCAGGCCGGCGAGGTCTGCGCATAGTTACAGTGTTTGCAGG
>JANYJL010000364.1 GCA_025361845.1 Rhizobacter sp. | reverse complement strand
CTTCGACTACCGCGCGCTCGACGGCTTGCGCACCGGCGAGCGTGTGCGTTTGGAAGGCGGCGTGCTCGTGCGTGGATGAAGTGTGGATGACGCGTGGATGAAGAAGCGCGGCTGACCCGCTCGATTGCATCTGTCACGCCGCGCTGGTCGGCTGCAATGCACAAGACAAGGTGCGGACCGAGCATTCATCCAACGCAGCGAATTCCGCTGCGCTGACTTTCGAAGAGGTATTTCATGCTGTCCAGATTCACCCAATCCCTCATCGCCGCCACCCTCGTGACCGCGGGTGTCGGCGCCGCACAGGCCGAAGGCGCCTACGTCGGCGGCGGCCTCGGCAAGCCGAACTACAGCAGCAGCGTCAACGGCATTTCCGGCGATGGCAGCGGCACCGGCATCAAGCTCTACGGTGGGTACCAGATCACGCCGAACTTCGCCGTCGAAGGCGGCTTCTTCGACCTCGGCCACATCGACGATGCGAACGGCCGCGTCAAGACGAAGGGCGTCTATGCGGATGCGGTCGGCAGCTACGTGTTCGCGCCGCAGTGGTCGGTGCTGGGCAGTGCAGGCCTGGCCGAAGGGCGCTTCACCACGACGCGTGGCGACGACAGCAGCCCGGGCCTCAAGATCGGTGCCGGCGTGCAGTACGAACTGACGTCGCAGGCCGCACTGCGTGTGCAGTACGACCGCTACCACTTCGTCAACGCCTTCGATGCGAAGCCGAACATCGGCCATCTGTCGGCGGGTGTGAAGTTCGGGTTCTGAGTTCGCTTTGATCTCGTTCTGAACCGGCGGTGCCGACCCTGCGTGTGCAGGGGTCGGCGCCGCGCCCTATGCTGCGCGGCTTCGCACACCCCAAGGAGCCCTCGTATGCGCAACAAACCTCTCGGCCGCACCGGCCTGTTCGTTTCCGAGTTGTGCCTGGGCACGATGACCTTCGGCGGCAGCAGTGGCATCTGGGGTCAGATCGGCGACCTTCAGCAAAACGATGCCGAACGCCTGGTCGGCCAGGCACTCGACGCCGGGGTCAACTTCATCGACACCGCGGACGTGTACGCCGGCGGTGTCTCCGAGCAGATCACCGGCCAGGCATTGAAGAACCTGAAGGTCGCGCGCGACAGCGTCGTCGTCGCGACCAAGGTGTTCGGCGACACGGGCAGCGGGCCGAACGCACGCGGCCTCTCGCGCAGCCACATTGTCGACGGCGTGAAGGCGAGCCTGAGGCGAATGCAGCTCGATCACATCGACCTCTACCAGTTGCACGGCGTCGATGCGGCCACGCCGATCGAAGAGACGCTGCGTGCGCTCGACCAGCTGGTGCGCCATGGCCACGTGCGCTACATCGGCGTCTCGAACTGGGCCGCGTGGCAGATCGCCAAGGCGCTCGGCATCTCCGAGCGGCTGGGCCTGGCGCGTTTCGAATCCCTGCAGGCCTACTACAGCGTGGCCGGGCGCGACCTGGAACGCGAGCTGATTCCGATGCTGCGCAGCGAAGGCGTCGGCCTGATGGTCTGGAGCCCGCTCGCCGGTGGCCTGCTGAGCGGCAAGTACGCCAAGGACGCGAAGGGCGAGGCCGGCAGCCGCCGCAGCAACTTCGATTTCCCGCCGGTGGACCGCCCGCGCGGCGACGCCTGCATCGAGGCCATGCGCCCGATCGCGCAGGCGCATGGTGTGTCGGTGGCGCAGGTGGCTCTCGCCTGGCTGCTGCACCAGCCGCAGGTCACCAGTGTCATCGTCGGTGCGAAGCGGCCCGAGCAACTGGCCGACAACCTGGGGGCGGCGAAGCTCGTGCTCAGCGCCGCTGAACTCGCGCAGCTCGACACCGTGAGCCGCTTGCCAGCCGAGTACCCGGGCTGGATGTTCGAGCGCCAGGGCGAGTACCGCCGCCAGCAGTTGCGCGACGCGCTGCGCTGAGGGCGCTGCTCAGAACGGAATCACCGTGTCCTGCGCGCCCGGCACACAGCCTTCGGCGATCGGCTCCCAGCCGCGGTGCACGACGACCTGCCGGTCGGTGTGGCAGAACTCGACGCGTGAGGCCCCAGGCACCTGCGCCTGCACGAAGGCCTCGATCGAGGCTGGCATGCTGACGCGGTAGACCATCCGCTCGATATCTTCGCCCGGGTGGTCGTCGCTGTGCAGCCAGGGCACGAAGCCGCCGGCAAACATGAGGGCGCGGCTTGGCACCTCGAAGCGCGTCGGCGTGTAGCCCTGCGCCCTCAGCCAGGCCTGCGCGCGCACGCGTGCGTCGTGGCCGGTGTCGCTGTCGTCTGGCGGATCGCCCCAGGCGTAGGCGAGCAACTCCGCCACCCATTGATTGCAGTTCTGATAACGCGCATCGAAGGGGTAGGCGTTGGCACTGTAGGTCGCGCCGAGCATCTGCAAGGCCTGCCGGTTGTCGAGGGCAGCGCGTTCCAGCGCGGCGGCGCGGTCTTCGGGCAGGAAGACGAGCGAGATGTAGCCGATCGAAGGATCGTCCGTGCCCAGCAGGAAGCCGGCCATGCCCTGGTCGAACAGGCGCGGCTTGCGTTCTTCGCACGCGTAGTAGAGCTGGCGCACCGACCAGGGTGCGTTCAGGCTCGCTTTCAACGTCAGGCCGGCGTGCGAATACCGCTGGCCGAAGCGGCTCAGGTCGAGGCCGGAACGGGCGATGAGTGCGAGGCCTTGGCCCGACTGTTCCAGCTCGGCCTTCACGAGTGCGCCGAAGCGGAACAGGCGATCCTTCTGGGCGGCGTTCAGCGGCGCGGGTGCGTCGCAGTAGCGCAGCGCGGCGGCGTGGCTGACGCTGCTCGTGGCACCGAAGCACAGCGCTGCCAGCAAGGCCCGCGCGGCCCGGCGCCAGCGGCGCACGGGCAGGCCGATCAAAGCGTCACGGGGTGCGATTGCAGCTCGCGCAGCCAGCCGTCGTTCAGGGCCAGGAAGAAGGCCGTGCCGTCGGCCGCTTTCGCGAACTCGACGCCATACGGCCGGTTGCGCGCCGTCACCACCTGGCCGGCGGCCAGGCCGCTCTGATCGAGTGCGCGCTGCGGCACCACCAGCAGCAGCGCGCCGCTCTCGCCCGCATCGGCCACGGCTTGCAGTTTCAGCTGCACCATGCCGGGCTGGCCGGCTGCGGCCGTGACCTCGATGACGCGGTAGTCGCCCTCGGCCACTTTGTCGTCGCCGGACGAACTGGTGCTGGAGCGTTTGACCGAGTCGGACAGGCTGCCCACCGAGGTGGACACGCCTTCGGAGGCCGACGATGCCGTCGAGCTGACGGCCTGCGCCGGCAGCGTGGTGGCCAGCGGCAGGGCAGCGGCGAACGCGAGTGCCACGGCGTGGCGGATCGTGAGGGTGTTCATGTGGGCGGCTCCATGAAGTTGAGAGGCGTGAGCCCCATGGGGGCAGGGTGTCACCTTCATTCTGGCAGAGGGGCTCCGCGATCACGTGTCCTGATGCAACGCCGGGACATGGGGCATGACCTGTCAGTCCCCGGTGCTCGCTGTGCCAGCGCACCGCATGCGCCAGCACCTGGC
Source organism: Rhizobacter sp. (assembly GCA_025361845.1). Classification (GTDB taxonomy): domain Bacteria; phylum Pseudomonadota; class Gammaproteobacteria; order Burkholderiales; family Burkholderiaceae_C; genus JANYJL01. The sequence continues at coordinate 1,910 of JANYJL010000364.1, read as the reverse complement.
TCTCGGTGTCACGGCCTCGATTCCGAACCGGGCGAACGATCGCGTGGTTCGGCCGAGATTCGCTGGGCCCATCGCCGATTAGAATGAAATTTCCATTTGTGGAAACATCGGGAGCAGCCCTTGGTCGTCAGTGCCACGAAGATGAGCGTCGAGCAGTTGCTCAAGCGCATCTCGGAAGAGTACGAAGGCTTGAGCAAGCAGCTCAAGGTGATTGCCCGTCACGTGGAGCAGCACCGCGACCACCTCGGCCTGGAAGGCATCCAGGACGTGGCCGCGCAGTGCGAGGTGCAGCCCTCGGCGGTGGTGCGTTTTGCCAAGCACTTCGGCTTCACCGGCTTCACCGAGATGCAGCGCATCTTCCGCGACGGCCTGGCGCGCCAGATCGCGCCGAGCCGCAACTACAAGGCGCGCATCCGCGATGTGATCGAGGCGGGCGCGGGCAGCCTCTCCAGCATCGAGATCGCGCATGAATTCCTCGCCGGCAGCGTGGCTGGCATGCAGGAGCTGGAGGCCGGCCTGCACGGCCCGAGCTTCAAGAAGGCGGTCGATCTGCTGGCCGAGGCCGATTCGATCTGGATCGCCGGTTCGCGGCGCTCCTTCCCGGTCGCGGTGTACCTCGACTACGCGCTGCAACACACCGACAAGCGCATCGTGCTCGTCTCTGCGCTCGGCAGCATGCACAGCGGGCAGATGCGCTCGGTGCGCAAGGGTGACGTGATGGTCGCGATCTCGTTTTCGCCCTACGCCGAAGAGACGGTGGACGTGGCGCAGCAGGCCGTCGCGCGTGGCGCGAAGCTCATCGCCTTGACCGACAGCCGCATGAGCCCGCTCGCACGCGAAGCGCAGAGCGTGCTGATCGTGCAGGACAACTCGATCTTCGGCTTCCGCTCGCTCACCGGCACGATGGGCCTGGCGCAGAGCCTCTTCATCGCGTTGGCCTACCGGCTCGAACTGCCGTACCAGACGACGACGGGCGCGGGCGTTTCGCCGCCGCGCTGAGCGCCCCTCGGTCCTATACTGGCCGAATGAACGAACCAGTACATTCCCGTCGTTCGGCCAAACCGGCGGCGAAGGCGGCAAGCACCGCCACGCGCACCAACGACCCCGAGCGCACGATGGCCGGCATCCTGGAAGTGGCGACCGTCGAGTTCGGCGAGAAGGGCCTGGCCGGCGCGCGCATCGACGAGATCGCGGCGGCCACGCGCACCAGCAAGCGGATGATCTATTACTACTTCGGCAGCAAGGAAGGCCTCTACGTGGCCGTGCTCGAAGACTCGTACCGCCGCATGCGCATCACCGAGGCCGAGTTGCAACTCGACAGCCTCGCGCCGGAAGACGCGCTGCGCCGCCTGGTGGCCTTCACCTTCGACCATCATCAGGGAAACCCGGGCTACATACGACTGGTGATGTCGGAGAACATGGAGCGTGGCGAGCACATGGCGCGCAGCGAAATCATCCAGGAGGTGAATGTCGGCGCGATCGATTCGGTGCGCAAGCTCTACAGCCGCGGTGTCAAGGCCGGCGTGTTCCGTGCCGGGCTGGACCCGGTGGACATCCATGCATCGATTTCGGCATTGACCTTCTTCAACGTGTCCAACCAGTACACCTTCGGCCTGATCTTCAAGCGCGACACCCAGACCACGGCGGCCCTGGCGGCTCGCCGCGACAGCATCGTCGAGATGGTCGCGCGCTTCGTTCGCAAGTAGTCCGGCACCGGTTCGCTTGGTGTGATCGACCCGGGTTTCCCCGCATTTTAAAAACTAACTAGTTCGTACGATATCAAAAAATCGACTGGCCAATGCAGCCTGTCGCAGACCCGGTCCACCGACGCCGCCATGTCGGCAAGGTGAGTCGCCGCCGGGCCGCCCCTAGGCGACGGCGCCCCCTCGGGGGGGGGGGGGGGGGGGGGG
>JANYJL010000344.1 GCA_025361845.1 Rhizobacter sp. | reverse complement strand
CGGTTGATGACGAGCGTCTTGGCCGGCTCCAGGTCGAAGCTCAGTTCGACGGCGCGGATCCAGAAGGCCGGCGCGCGGTAGTCCTCGCGGCGGATCAGGGCGGCTGTGCCTTCACGCATGGTGTTGTCTCGCTCTCTTCTTGTTTGTGTTTGTCAGGCGCCGGGCGCCAGCGTCGCGGGGCTCAGTCCGCTGAAGTCGGGCGCGATGCCGACCAGGTTGTCGTACGCGGCGAACGCCTCGGCCGGCAGCGTGGTCGTGAGCGCGAAAGCGCGCATGCCGGCGCGGCGCGCGGCCTCGATGCCCAGCGGCGCATCCTCGAACACCAGGCAGGCGGCCGGCGCCACGCCCAGGCGCCTTGCGGCTTCGAGAAAGATGTCCGGGTGCGGCTTGCCACGCAGGCCGTCGGCCGGGCTGGTGATGGTTTCGACCCAAGCGTCGATGCCGAAGCGGTCGAACGCGAGCTTCATGTTCATCGGCGTCGAGGCGGTGCATACCGCCAGCCGCAGGCCGGCTTCGCGCGCCTGCATCACGAAGCTGTGCGCACCGGCGATCAGCCCGAGTGAGCGCGCCGCGATCTCGCGGTAGAGCGTCTCCTTCTCGTCGGCCATCGCATTGATGTCTTCGGCGCTGGAGCCGGGCAGCATGTCGCCCAGGATCTCGGCGTTCGAGCGGCCCGCGGTCGAGGTGAAGAAGGTGTCGCCGTCGAGCGTCAGGCCGCGTTTGTCGTGCCACAGCACCCAGGCATCGTGGTGGTGCGGCATGCTGTCGATGAGGGTGCCGTCGAGGTCGAACAGCAGGGCTTGGATGGGCAGTTTTTTCATCACACGCCTTGTTTGAGGCTGGCTTCGATCAACGCGTCCAGGTCGCCATCGAGCACCTTCTGGGTGTTGCTGATTTCGACATTGGTGCGCAGGTCCTTGATGCGGCTCTGGTCGAGCACGTAGGAGCGGATCTGGTGGCCCCAGCCCACGTCCGTCTTCGTGTCCTCGAGCTTTTGCTGCTCGACCATGCGCAGGCGCATCTCGTGGTCGTACAGGCGCGAACGCAAACGCTTCCAGGCCACGTCGCGGTTGCTGTGCTGGCTGCGCCCGTCCTGGCATTGCACGACGATGCCGGTCGGGATGTGCGTGAGGCGCACCGCCGAATCGGTCTTGTTGATGTGCTGGCCGCCGGCACCGCTGGCGCGGAAGGTGTCGGTGCGCACGTCCGACGGATTGATGTCGATCTCGATCGAATCATCGACCTCGGGGTAGACGAAGATGCTCGCGAAGCTGGTGTGCCGGCCGCCGGCCGAATCGAACGGGCTCTTGCGCACGAGGCGGTGCACACCGGTCTCGGTGCGCAGCAGTCCGAAGGCGTAGTCGCCCTCGACCTTGATGGTGGCACTCTTGATGCCGGCGATGTCGCCCACCGATTCGTCTTCGAGCGTCGTCTTGAAACCCTTGCGCTCGCAGTACTTCAGGTACTGGCGCAGCAGCATGCTGGCCCAGTCGCAAGCCTCGGTGCCACCGGCGCCGGCCTGCACATCGACGAAGCAGTTGAGCGGGTCTTCCGGCTTGTTGAACATGCGCCGGAATTCGAGTTCGGCAACGGTCGCCTCCAACTTCTTCGCTTCGGCGTCGATCGCCAGCAAGCCGTTGAAGTCGGCGTCTTCTTTCGACATCTCGAACAACTCGGTGTTGTCCGACAGGTTGCTCGTCAGGTGGTCGATGGTCTGCACGACCGTCTCCAACGTGCGCTTTTCGCGGCCCAGTTCCTGGGCGCGTTTGGGTTCGTTCCAGACCGTCGGGTTCTCGAGCGCGGCGTTGACTTCGTTCAGCCGAAGCGCTTTGCGGTCGTAGTCAAAGATACCCCCGAAGCGCAGAGGTGCGCTGGGTCAGATCGGCCAAGGCGTTGCCGATGGCATTGATGTGTTCGACGTCCATGATGTGTTTGCTCGCTCGGGGAAAATTGCGATTTTCTCACGTGCCGTCGAGGAAGGCTTCGAGGTTGGTTGCCAGCGCCTCGGGCTGGTCGTGGTGCAGCATGTGGCTGGCCGGCGCCAGCACGACCGCGCGGCGGTTCGGCACCAGCGCGATGCGCGCATCGAAGTCGGCGCGCGGGTAGGCGGTGCCCCAGAACTTGCTCACGTCGGTGCGGTCGCCTTCGACCCACAGCAAGGGCGCCTGGATGCGCTTCCAGCATTCCAGCACCTCGTCCTTCTGGTACAGCACGGGGTTGGTTCGTTTGTGGGCGGCGTCGGCCCGGATGTGCCAACGCCCGTCGTCGGCTTGTCGCGACCAATGCGGCGCCAGCCAGTCCGCGCGCGCCGCACTGAGCAGCGGGTTGTTCTTGCGCAGCCGTGCGGCCACGCCATCGACGCTCGCGTAGCTGTGGATCTCGGCTGGCTCCTTCAGTTCGTCGAGCCACTTCAGGTAGCGGCGCGGCGCCTGGTCGGGTCGGCTGGCGGGCAGGCCGAAGCCTTCCAGGTTGACCAGCTTTCGCACCCGTTCAGGTCGAACCGCGGCATAGATCATCACCACGTTGCCGCCCATGCTGTGGCCGAGCAGGTCGACCGGCTGATGTGGCGAGAGCGCATCGAGCAGCGCATCCAGATCGCCGAGGTAGTCGGGGAACCAGTAGCTGTCCGCCGCGGGTGCATCGCTGAGGCCGAAGCCGCGCCAGTCGGGGGCGATCACGCAGCGATCGTCACGCAGGGCATCGACGACGAACTGGAACGAGGCGCCGACATCCATCCAGCCGTGCAGCATCACGATGAGCGGGCGCTCGGGCGTGGCAAGCGATGGATCGCCCCACAGATTGACGTGGTAACGCAGGCCGCGCACCGTGATGAAGTCGCTGCGCGCCGCGCGGCGTGCGGTGTAGGGCGCCATGGAAGTGGGCTCGTTCATCGCCCGCAATGTAGCGGCTGCGACAATCCACCGCATGAGCACCTCCGACCCCGCTGCGCCCGTTGTTCCACCCGCCGAGACGCCGCCGTTCAGCCTGCGCCCGGCCGAACTGCGCGATGTCGGCCCCATCGTCGGCCTGATCCGCGAGCTGGCTGAATTCGAGCAGCTCACCCACCTGTTGCAGGTCACGCCCGAGAAGCTGCGCCCGCACCTGTTCGGCGAGAAACCGGTGGCTGAGGCGCTGGTGGCGGAAAGTGCGGGCGAAGTCGTCGCCTTCGCGCTCTTCTTCACCAACTTCTCGACCTTCCTGGCCCAGCCCGGGCTCTACCTCGAAGACCTGTACGTGAAGCCCGGCCAGCGGGGCCGCGGTGTGGGTGAAGCGTTGCTCACGCGGCTGGGCCGCATTGCCGCCGAGCGTGGCTATGGCCGCTTCGAGTGGTGCGTGCTCGACTGGAACGAGAACGCGATCCGCTTCTACCAACGCATGGGTGCGACGATGCAGCCGGACTGGCGCCTGTGCCGCATCAGCGGCGAGGGGCTGGCGGGGTTCGCGGGTTCCTGAGCGCGAACATGGCGCCGCGCGGGCTGGCGCTCAGTCCGCCAGCACCAGCAACTTTTCGGCCGCCATGCGCACGGTGATCTTGCGGTCGGCGACCACGCCGACGATCGCCTGGCCCTTGCGCGCGGTGTCGCGGCGCACCGGTTCTTCGCGCGCCACGCCGCGCTCGTCGGTGATGGCCGCGACGATCGGCGTCGTCACCGTCTGGCCGCGCTGGATCACGATGGCGAGTTCGCCCGTCACCAGGGCCACGTGGCAGCCGGGCGGGTACACGCCGAATTCCTTCGCGAGGGCGGCCGCCATCGGGTGGCCGGGGTCCTGCATGAACATCTGGCGGCCGGCCTGGTCGGCCGTCATCGCGTCGCGCCGGGCGCGCCCGCTGAGCTTGGCGGTGTAGATGTCGGCGCGGCGCAGCAGGGACACGGTGTCCGACACCTCGGCCATGCCCGCCGGGTAGCCCGAGCCGCCTACCACCTCGTGGTGCTGGGCCACGGCGTCGAGCCAGTCGCGGTCGGTCACGCCGGCGAGTTCGAGCATCTCGACACTGCGCTGCGGGTGGCTGTGGATGGCCTCGCGCTGCGCATCGGTCAAGGGCGTTGCCTGTTGCGAGAGCTGGCCTTGCAGCTCCAGCATCGACAGGTTCATCGTCAGCGCGGCCTTGAAGACACGCTGTGTCGCTTCGGCATCCCAGCGCAGGCGCTGCGCGACCATGTGCACGGTGATGGCGGCGTGCACCGAATGCGTCACGCCGTATTGCAGGTGGTTGCTGCCTTCCTGCCGCAGCACCTGAAAGATCGCCAGGTCGGGGTCGCGTTCGATGAGGGCCAGCACCGGGGCCGCGGCTTCGTCGAGTGCCGCCGTGTAGCCCTCGTGCGGGCTGGCCTGCAAGGCGTGGCCGACATCGTCCATGCAATGGCGCCACAGGGCCGGCAGGCGCTCGCGCGGCGCGGCGCTCACGTCGCCGGGCTGTGCCTTCAGTTCGTCGATGTCGACCAGGGCACCGCGTTCGAACAGCGCTTCCATCTGCTCATGGCTCGCGACCACGTGGCCGCGTGCGAGCAGGAGCGAGCGGTCGGCATCTCGCACATTGAACGGCAGGGGGTTGCCCACCAGCACCCGCTGCTTCAACACGGAAAGTTCGGCGTATTGCATGTTGCGGAGTCCTGTCGGGTGGGTCGAGCGTGCCGGTGCAGCGCCCCGGGGGGCACGCGCTGTCGTCTCTATCGGGTGGGCGCACGGGAACTTGAGGGTTGCACCCGGCGCGGGCGTGACGCAGTCGGCAATAAGCTCGGGCGCCATGAGCCAGCTGCCTTCGGACCGCCCGTCAATCGACGCTTACGCCGCGCTGCACGCAGGCCTGCACTGGCAGGTACCGGCGCAATTCAACATCGCCGAGGTGTGCAGCCGCCGCTGGGCGCGGCGCACGCCCGAGGCGCTGGCCATCGTCGCCGAGCGGGAGGGTGCGGTGACCACACGGCACAGCTATGCGGATTTGCAATCTGCCGCCAGCCGCCTGTCGAACGCGCTGCGGCGGCTCGGCGTGGTGCGCGGTGACCGCGTGGCGGTGTTGATGCCGCAGCGCTTCGAGACCGCCGTCGCCCACATCGCGATCTACCAGCTCGGTGCGGTGGCGATGCCGCTGTCGATGTTGTTCGGGCCCGAGGCGCTGGCCTTCCGCTTGCAGCGCAGCGAAGCGCGTGTGGCGATCGCCGATGAAAGCGCCATCGCCAACGTGCGTTCGGTGCGCGCCGAGTGCCCCGACCTTCAAGCCGTGCTGGTGGTGGATGCCGCTGCCGGGCCGGGCGAGTTGGGCTGGGCCGGGGCGCTGGC
>JANYJL010000315.1 GCA_025361845.1 Rhizobacter sp. | reverse complement strand
TGTTCTCGCGCTCGCAGTTGCTCAATGCCGTGTGGGGCTACACGCACGATGGCTACGAACACACGGTGACGACGCACATCAACCGCCTGCGCGCCAAGCTCGAGGCCGACCCGATGCGGCCCGAGCTGATCCTCACCGTGCGCGGGGCCGGCTACAAGATGCGCGACGCGCCGCTCTGAGCCGCGACCGATGACGGTTCGCTTCAAGATTGCCTTGACGATCTTCATCACCGGCGCGCTCACGGCGCTCGGTGTCATCGCCACGGTTCTCTTTGCTTTCCAACGCTTCGAACACGAGAGCGCCTACCACCGCGCCGATGCCTTTCTCGGCCGCGTGACGGCGAACTACGACAACGTGTTCGAGATGCACGAGCGCCACCCGGAAGAGTTCGGCCCCTTCCTGCGCAACCTGGTGCTGTTCGAGCCCGACACCCAGCTCTACCTGCTCGATGCCGCGGGCACCGTGCTCGTCTCCACCGGCGAGGCCAAGCTCCCGCCCGGCTTCAAGGTGGCGCTGGCGCCGGTGTTGCAGGCCGCCGGCAAAGCGCCGATGCCCTACGTGCTGGGCGATGACCCCGAGCGCATGGACAGCGACGCCGTGATCGCCGCGCGCCCGGTGCGCCGCAGCGTCATCCGCAACGACGAACCGGTGAGCGGCTACCTGTATGTCGTCAGCCACAAGCCGGTGCTGAGCGAGGGCCGCGGCGAGGCCTTCCGCAGCGCCTTCGCGCGCCCGGCGCTCGCCTTCATCATCGGCGTGGTGCTGCTGACCACGCTGCTGGCGGTGTGGATCATCGCCAGCGTCACACGGCCATTGCGGCAGCTGACCGAAGCGGTGGCCAGCCTGTCCGCGCGCGGCCTGGAATCGGGCCTGGCCGAGACACCGGCCACCCCGCTGCCGCCTGCGACGCGTGATGAGTTCGGCCAGCTCACGATCGCCTTCGAGATGATGTGGGCGACGCTGCGCAAGCAGTGGGCAGCACTGCGCCGGCTCGACCACTTTCGGCGTGAAGGTGTGAGCAACCTCTCGCACGACCTGCGCTCGCCGCTGACGGCGACGGTGGCCTGCCTCGAAACGCTGGATGACCGGTGGGCCGGCGACCCAGCGCGCAGCGATGACCGCGCGCTCGTCGAGATGGCGCTGCGCAACACCCGCAACGCGGCGCGGCTGGTGCAGTCGCTCGGTGACCTGGCGCAACTCGACGAACCCGAATTCAAGCTGCGCGCCGAAGGGGTGGATGCCGGCGAACTGCTCGACGACATCGCCCTGCGCTTTGCCCCACGCGCTGCCTTGCAGGGCGTGAACCTCGCGGTCGCGCATGCCGATGACGCAAGCGCCACACCGCCCTTCGCCAACCTGGACATCGAGCTGTTCGAGCGCGCCATCGCCAACCTGATCGACAACGCGCTGAAGTTCTGCCCGCCCGGCGCCGCCATCACGCTGGCCGCCGAGTTGGCCGACGCTCAGGTGCGCGTGAGCGTCGCCGATACCGGCCCGGGCATCCCCGCCGCCGACCTGCCGCACGTGTTCGACCGCTTCTACCAAAGCCGCCAGAGCGTGGCACCGGCCACCGGCGAAGGTGGCAAGGGGCTGGGCCTGGCGATCGTCAAACGCATTGCCGAATTGCACGGCGGTACGCTGGCGGTGGAAAGCACGGTCGGCGTTGGCACCCGTGTCACCCTCAACGTGCCCGCCCGCGCCTGACGAACCCCGCGCAACGCGCCAGAAAACAGTGCCGGAACCCCTGATGCCGGGGCAGGGAAACTCCGCGTGCATCGGCACGCCGACCCGCCTACAGTCCGTCCACTCGCAACCGGGCACCTTCATGGTGCCGGCTGACCGGGGGACTGAGGAGACAAAAGACGCGCTGGTGGTCATGCCGCAAGCGACGTTGATTCAGCAGGCTTCGTGTGAGGCCGATGCAAAATCCGAAGGGCGTCAGGGTTGACCTGACGCCCTTTGTCTTTGTGGGCCGGGCTGGCCTCTCACCGCTTCTCCCATGACCGACCTCGCCATCGTCACGCTGGCCTCGCTGTTCGCCGGCTTCGTCGATGCCATCGTCGGGGGCGGTGGCCTCATCCTGGTGCCGGCGCTGTTCAGCGTCTTTCCAAGCGCCACGCCGGCCACCCTGTTCGGCACCAACAAGGGCGCGTCGATCTGGGGCACCGCCTGGGCCACCGGGCAGTTCGCGCGCAAGGTGAACTTCCAGTGGGGCGCGCTCGGGCCGGCGACGGCGGCGGCCCTGCTCGGCAGCCTGTGCGGCGCCTGGGCCGTGACGGTGGTGCCGGCCGGCGGCTTGCGCAAGCTGCTGCCCCTGGTGCTGCTGGGCGTGCTGATCTACACGCTGATGCGCAAGGATCTCGGCCGCCACCATGCGCCGCGTGCGAGCGGGGCCGCGCAAGTGGCGACGGCCTGCGCCATCGGCGCCGGTATCGGCTTCTACGACGGCTTCTTCGGGCCGGGCACGGGCAGCTTCTTCGTGTTCCTGTTCGTGCGCTTCATGGGCTACGACTTCCTGAACGCCAGTGCGAGCGCGAAGCTGCTCAACACCGCCACCAACTTCGCGGCACTCGCCCTGCTGGCTGCCAAGGGCCATGTGTGGTGGAACGTGGCGGCCGTGATGGCCGTCGCCAACGTGGCCGGTAGCCTGCTCGGCACGCGGCTGGCGCTGCGCCACGGGGCGGGCTTCGTGCGCGTGGTGTTCATCGGCGTGGTGGGCGCGCTGATCCTGAAGACGGGCTGGGACGCGCTCACCCGCGGCTGAGCCACGCCGAGCCACGCCGAGCCACGCTGGGCCACGATTAACGCGGTCGCTGCCCCGCTGTTCCACGCATCGCCACGCGCCGCGCTGCCTAGGATGGGCTGACGGAGGATGGTCCTCCTGAAAGTCTTGCCATGCCCGTGGACGCCCAACTTCGCAGCCTCAGCATCGACATCCCGGCACAGCCCGAGTCTCTGGTCAAGCTGTCCCTGATGCTCGCCGACGACACGCTGAACTTGGATGCGGTGAGTTCGCTCATCTCGTCCGACATGGCGCTCGCCTCCGCCGTGCTGAAGGCCGTCAACTCCTCGCTGTATGGCCTCTCGGGCCGCGTGCAGAGCGTGCAGCAAGCCATCACCTACATGGGCACGCGCGAAGTCGCCTCGGTGACTTTCGAGATGGGCCTGCGTGCCGTGTTCCCGCCCGCACCCGAGCTGGAGCCGCTGTGGGAGCGCGCCAGCGTGCGCGGGCTGCTGATGGGCCGCATCGGCCAGGCGCTGAGCGTCGACCCCTGGGCGGCGCATTCG
>JANYJL010000282.1 GCA_025361845.1 Rhizobacter sp. | reverse complement strand
CAACATGTACGCCGGCGAACTGGTGTTCATGCTGATCGCGCTGATGGGCGCTGGCGGCTTCAGCTCGGCCACCGGCATCGCACTGTGGTTCGGCCACATCGCGGCCGGTACGGCCTGGGTCATCTTCCACATCCTGATCGTCGTGTTGCAGGCCTTCATCTTCATGATGCTGACCCTGGTCTACGTCGGCCAAGCCCACGAGCATCATTGAGTCGCTTCTGCGATTCGCGCAGTTTTCCTTTTCCCCCAACCGCTTTACCCATACCAACTAGGAGTCACCATGGAACACGTTCTCGGTTTTGTCGCTTTGGCCGCTGGCCTGATCATCGGCCTGGGCGCCATCGGCGCGTGCATCGGCATCGGCATCATGGGCAGCAAGTACCTGGAATCGGCCGCACGCCAACCCGAGCTGATGAACGAGCTGCAGACCAAGATGTTCCTGCTCGCCGGCCTGATCGACGCTTCGTTCCTGATCGGCGTCGGTATCGCGATGCTATTCGCGTTCGCCAACCCGTTCGTGCTGAAGTAATTCGACCGCTCTTGTCGAACTGCCGATCAACCCCAGCCCCAAGAAAGGTGTTGCCGTGAATCTCAACGCAACCCTGTTCGCACAGATGGCGGTGTTCTTCATCCTGGTGTGGTTCACGATGTCCTTCGTGTGGCCGCCCATCGTGAAGGCACTCGACGAACGTGCGAAGAAAGTCGCCGACGGCCTGTCCGCCGCCGACAAGGCCAAGGCCGAACTTCAAAACGCCAACAAGCGCGTTGAAGAGCAGCTCTCCGCCGCCCGCACCGATGCGACGCAGCGGCTTGCCGATGCCGAGCGGCTGGCGCAATCGATGGTCGAGGAAGCCAAAGGTCGCGCCAGCGATGAAGGCGCCAAGATCATCGCCTCGGCCCGTGCCGAAGCGGAGCAGGAAGCGCTGAAGGCGCGTGAGGTCCTGCGTGAGCAGGTCGCCGCACTGGCCGTCAAGGGCGCCGAGCAGATCCTGCGCCGCGAAGTCAACGCCGGCGTTCACGCCGAGTTGCTGGGTCGCTTGAAGGCCGAGCTTTGAGCCATGGCTGAGCTCGCAACCCTTGCTCGCCCGTACGCCGAAGCGCTGTTCCAGGTCGCCGTCAAAGGCGACCTGAAGCAGGCCGCTGCCGAGGCCGAAGCGCTGGCCGCCATCGCGGCGAATTCGCAATTGCGCGAGTTCGCCGACAACCCGAAGGCCACTGCCGCGCAGGTGTTCGATGTGATGACCTCGGTCGTCAAATCGTCACATTCAGCGTCCTTGTCTGACGCGTCGAAGAACCTGCTGCGCACCGTGATCGACAACAACCGCCTCGGCGTATTGCCCGAGATCGCGGCGCAGTTCCACGCGCTCGTGAACGCGCGCTCGGGGGTTTCGGACGCGGTGATCTACAGCGCCTTCGCGATCGAACCGGCGCAGTTGGCCGATGTGGTCGCCTCGCTCGAAAAGCGCTTCAAACGCAAGCTCAACGCCAGTGTCGTAATCGAGCCCGAGCTGATCGGCGGCATCCGTGTCGTGGTCGGCGACGAAGTGCTCGACAGCTCGGTCAAGGCCCGTCTCGAACAAATGAAGGTCGCGCTGACTGCCTGAGGCAGCGAGTGCACGTTCCGGAGAAAGCAATGAATCTGAACCCCGCCGAAATTTCCGAACTCCTGAAGAGCCGCATCGAAGGCCTGGGCGCTTCGACCGACATTCGCAACCAGGGCACCGTGGTCTCGGTGACCGACGGCATCGTGCGTGTGCACGGCCTGTCGGACGCGATGCAGGGCGAAATGCTCGAGTTCCCGCCCACCGCCGACGGCACGCCCACCTTCGGTCTCGCGCTGAACCTCGAGCGCGACTCGGTCGGCGCGGTGATCTTGGGCGAGTACGAACACGTCTGCGAAGGCGATACCGTCAAGTGCACGGGCCGCATCCTGGAAGTGCCTGTCGGCCCCGAACTGAAGGGCCGTGTGCTCAACGCGCTCGGCGCGCCGATCGACGGCAAGGGCCCGGTGCACGCGCAGATGTCGATGCCGATCGAGAAGATCGCTCCGGGCGTGATCGCGCGGAAGTCGGTCGACCAGCCGATGCAGACCGGCCTGAAGTCGATCGACTCGATGGTGCCGGTGGGCCGTGGTCAGCGCGAACTGATCATCGGTGACCGCCAAACCGGCAAGACCGCTGTCGCGATCGACGCGATCATCAACCAGCGCGGTCAGAACA
>JANYJL010000256.1 GCA_025361845.1 Rhizobacter sp. | reverse complement strand
GGCGGGCGCGACAGCGACGGCCGTTCGCGCAACCCGATCGTCGGCATCCTCGTGATGCTGCTCGCGCCGCTGGCGGCCAGCCTGATCCAGATGGCGATCAGCCGCTCGCGCGAGTTCGAGGCCGACCGCGGCGGCGCCGAGGTCTCGTCGACCTGCTGCGCGTTGTACATCTTCAGCACCATGGTGTCGGAAAACCAGTAGCTGAAGAAGTTCATGCCCACGGCCACGACGAGCGCCAGCATCATCCCTTGCCGGCCGCCGATCAGCGAGCCGATGGCCATGAAGAGGGCGGTGATCGCCGCCATCAGGATGGCGGTTTTCATCATGTTGAACATTGCGAGGTCCTTGGTAATCAGGAGCGTCGTAGATGCGGGCAGCGCCGCCGAGTTCAATCAGCGCGCGGCGCGAAGCGCTGGCCGGGCGCAATCGGCAGGCCTTGCAGAACAAGCCGTGCAGGCAGGCGCTTGCCGCCGGGGCGTTGCAATTCGGTCAAGCACAGGGCGCCTTCCCCACAGGCGACGGTGATGCCTTCCTCGGTCACGCTCAAGACCTCGCCCGGCGCGCCCCGGCCGAGCGCCAGACGGGCGCGCCAGCACTTCACGATCTCATCGCCGAATACGGCGCTCGCGCCCGGAAAGGGGTCGAAGGCGCGGATGCGGCGCTCGATCACGGCGGCGCTCTCACGCCAGTCGATCGCGGCTTCGGCCTTCTCGATCTTGTGCGCGTAGCTCACGCCTTCGGTCGGCTGCAACGTTCGCACGAGCCTACCCGCGGCGGCAAGTTGCAGCGCCTCGACGATCATCCGCCCACCCAGCGCCGCCAGCCGGTCGTGCAGCGTGGCGGTGCTGTCCTCGGCTCGGATCGCGATGGTTTCGACGGCCAGCATGTCGCCTGTGTCCAGCCCGGCGTCCATCTGCATGATGGTGATGCCGGTCTGAGCATCACCCGCCTCGATGGCGCGGTGGATCGGCGCGGCACCGCGCCAACGCGGCAGCAGCGAGGCGTGGATGTTGATGCAGCCCAGGCGCGGCAAGGCCAGCACCCAGGTCGGCAGGATGAGGCCGTAGGCCGCGACGACGATCACGTCCGGCGCCGCGGCGACCAGCGCCGCCTGTGCTGCGGCCGCGTCGTCGGGCGCCTTGCCTTCCAGCCGCAGGCTGCGCGGCTGCGCCAGCGCCATGCCGTGCGCGAGTGCAAATTCCTTGACCGGCGAGGCATGCAGTTTCATGCCGCGGCCGGCGGGGCGGTCGGGCTGGGTCAGCACCAGCGGGATGGCGAATCCGGCCGCGTGCAGCTGCGCCAGGGCGGTCTCAGCGAAGGCCGGCGTGCCTGCAAAGGCGACTCTCAATCCGCGTCCTCGTCACGCGACTTCTTCAGCATCTTGGTCTTGATGCGGTCGCGCTTGAGCTGGCTCAGGTATTCCACGAACACCTTGCCGATCAGGTGATCCATCTCGTGCTGCACGGCCACCGCCTGCAGCCCCTCAGCCTCGAACTCGTGCGGCTGGCCATCGCGGCCGAGCGCACGCACCGTGACACGCGCATGGCGCTCGACCTTGTCGTAGATCGCCGGCACCGACAGGCAGCCTTCGTCGCTGACGCGCATCTCCTCGCTGCGCGCGACGATTTCCGGGTTGATCAGCACGCGCGGGTCGTCTCGCGCCTCCGAGGTATCGATCACGATCACCCGTTCGTGCACATCGACCTGGGTCGCGGCCAGGCCCACGCCATCGGCGGCGTACATGGTTTCGAGCATGTCGTCGACGAGCCGGCGGATGCGCTCGTCGACGGTGGCGACCGGCGCGGCGATCTTGTGCAGGCGCGGGTCGGGGTAACGGAGGATGGTGAGTTTGGGCATGTCGGGAAGGCGGATTCAGGTCCGTGGAAGCCGGCGCACGGCCGTGGCGAGCCCTGGCCGGGGCCGCAGGATGTGACAGGTCTCACAGCCGGGGCTTCGGCGGGTCACTTTCGTTGCGATATCAAGGGTTTAGGGGCAGAATCTATGAAACTGATTGAGGATTTTCGCCGAACTGGAACGCCTGTGGCGTGCCCGGCTCGACAACCCCACTTCGCAGGCCACCTGCCTGCCTCCAACGAGACGCCTGTAAATGACCCGTAGCCACCGCTTCGCTTTCAAGGCTCGCCGGGCCACGCTCGTCGCTTCGACTCTCGCCCTTTGCGGGCAAGGCCTCGGTTTCGCGCTGCTGGCCGGCACCGCGTCAGCCGCCAATTTTCCCATCACCGAGCAACAGCGCAACACCGCGAACAAGGTGGCGCAGGACGGCGTGGCACTGTCGGAGCTGGCGCCGAACGCCCCCGACTCGCACACCGTCAAGTCCGGCGACACGCTCTGGGGCATCTCTAAGATCTTCCTGAAAAGCCCCTGGCGCTGGCCCGAGTTGTGGGGCATGAACATCGACCAGATCCGCAACCCGCACCTCATCTACCCGGGCCAGATTCTGTACCTCGACAAGTCGAACGGCCGGGCACGCCTGCGGGTTGGCCAGGCGGTGGGTACGCCGGGCAGCACGGTCAAACTCAAACCGCGGGTGCGCAGTTCGGGCGCGGACGACGGCGCGATTGCCGCCATTCCGTTCAACCTGATCGAGCCTTTCCTGAACGAAGCGGTGATCTTCCCCGCCAATGAACTGGAAAGCGCGCCGCGCATCGTCGCCGCACGTGAAGGCCGCGTGCTGATCGGCCGCGGCGACACCGCTTATGTTCGCGGCGACCTCGGCACCCAGCGCGACTTCCGCATCTTCCGCGAGCCGCGCCCGCTGCGTGACCCGAGCACCAAGGAAATCCTGGGTTACGAAGCCACTTACGTGGGTTCGGCCGAGTACGTCCGCCCCGGCGAAACACGCACGGCCGACGGCAAGCCTGAAGTCGTGCCGGCCACCTTCACGGTCACCAGCATCCGCCAGGAAGCCGGCGTCGGCGACCGTTTGTCGCCGGTGCCGCCGAACGAGTTCAGCAGCTACGCGCCGCATGCACCGCAAGGCGCGATGGCCGGGCAGATCGTGTCGGTCTACGGCGAAGCGCTGCAGGCCGGGCAGAACCAGATCGTCTCCCTGAACCGTGGCACGCGCGACGGCATCGAGCGCGGCCACGTGCTGGCGCTCTGGCGTGACGGCGTCTCGGTCATCGACCCGACCGACCCGAGCAAGCCGACCATCAAGCTGCCCGATGAACGGCACGGCAACCTGTTCGTGTTCCGCGTGTTCGACCGCATGTCCTACGCGCTGATCCTGACGGTCAAGGAGCCGGTCAAGTCCGGCGACCGCTTCACCCAGCCTTGATCGACCGCGACGAGCTGGCCGTATGGTTGCGGCTGCTTGAGACGCCCAAGGTGGGCCGCGAGTCGGCCCGCCGGCTGCTGGCGGCGTTCGGGTCTGCCGAGGCGGTGTTGGCGGCTTCGACCGCCGCTCGCCGCGAAATCGTCGGCTCGGTCCAAGCCGCGGCACTGGCCACCGCGCCCGAATCCTTTGAAGCCCTCCTGGCCAGTACGCTGGCTTGGCTAGCGGCCACCGCCGAAGAACCGCGCGATGTGATCGTGCTCGGTGACCCGCGCTACCCACAAACGCTGCTCGAATGCGGCGACCCGCCGCTCTTGCTGTACGCGCAGGGCCGGTTCGAGCTGCTGCAGGCCGAATCCATCGCCGTGGTGGGCAGCCGCCACCCAACGCCGCAAGGCAGCGCCAACGCGCGCGCGCTGTCCCGGCAGTTGAGCGAAGCGGGCCTGACGATCGTTTCCGGCTTGGCCATCGGTGTGGACGGCGCCGCCCACGAGGGCGGCCTCGAAGGCACTGGCAGCACGGTGGCGGTGGTGGGCACCGGGCTTGACAGCGTCTACCCGCGGCGCCACCTGGGGCTGGCCCATCGCATTGCGCGACAAGGCCTGATCGTCAGCGAATACTCACTTGGCACCCCGCCGTTGGCGCTGCACTTCCCGGCGCGCAACCGCATCATCGCGGGCTTGGCGCGCGGCACTTTGGTGATCGAGGCGGTGCTGCGTTCGGGCTCGCTCATCACCGCGCGGCTGGCAGTCGAAAGCGGGCGCGAGGTGTTCGCCATTCCCGGGTCGATCCACTCACCGCAATCACGCGGCTGCCATGCGCTGATCAAACAAGGCGCGAAGCTGGTCGAGGCCGCCGAGGACATCCTGGAAGAATTGCGCCCGACCTCTCGGCCCGCGATGCCCGCTCCAGCCACGGACTCCGACACATTGCCGCCCTCATCGCCGGCCGATCCCTTGCTGGCCGCGCTGGGCTTCGACCCCGTGACGCTGGACGCCCTGGTGGCGCGCACCGGCTGGCCCGCGGCGGAGCTGAACACGCGCCTGCTCGACCTCGAACTCGACGGTCAGGTGGCGCGCCTGCCGGGCCAGCTTTTCCAGCGAATTGAGCACGGCTGAGACCTTTCGTCACGCCCCCTTCGCGGTGCTCGCCATGGGCGCCTGCGGTATAGTGAATCATGTTCGATGTGCTCGTGTACCTGTACGAAAACTACTGGCGGCCCGATGCCTGCCCGGACCACGAGCAGCTCACGCGCAAGCTGTCGTCGGTGGGTTTCGAGTCCGATGAAATCCAGGAAGCCCTGGTCTGGCTCGATGGCTTGGCCGGTGCTGCGCAAGCCTATGTCGGCGAGCAGGGTGCCCTCAGTCTGCGCGTCTACCAGCCGGGCGAGCAGGAGCACCTGGGAGTCGATTCCATCGGCTTCATCAGCTTCCTCGAATCGGCCGGCGTGCTGCCGCCGCCGATGCGTGAAATGGTCATCGACCGGGCGAATGCCATCCCCGGCGGCCCGCTCGATCTGGAAGACCTCAAGATCATCGTGCTGATGGTGTTCTGGAGCCTGGGCGAAGAACCCGATGCGCTGATCCTCGACGAACTCTTCGTCGATGAAGAAGATCGGCTCATACACTGAACTGAGCCGAGCCCGCAGCGAGTTTCGCTCGCTGCCTTTCACCGTATCAATTCAACAAGCGACCCGGGTCGACGTCGAGCTTGGCGAGCGCATTGCGTGTGGCCCGCACGGTGAGCGATTCGTCCTGAGCCGGCACGATCAGGCCGGCCTGCAAGAATGCCGCGAGCCGTTGCTGCTGGAACAGCACACCGCGCCCCTGCGGCGAGACAAACAGCGTCAACTGCTTGCGCAGCCCCTGCCAGGCGAGCTGGACGGGCTCGTTGCGGCCGCGGTAGTCGAGCATGTACCAGCTGCCCACCTGAAGCTCGCGCGCCCAGGACAACATGGCCGGCGTCGGCATCGAGCCGCCCTCGCCCACCACTTCGAGTTCGGAACTCTCGTGGCCGGACAAGTCGAGTACGAGGGATTCGTCGATCTCCACGTCTTCGGCCTCGGGCAGCAGCTCTTCCAGGGTTTCGAGCCTGGCCATCAACTCGGCCAGGCGCTCGCGCGGAATGGCCGCAGCCTTCGCAGTGAACGCCGCGGCCAGGGAGTTGTTGAGGCGCTGGATGTGATCGTCCTGCTTCTCGTGCGTCACTCCCGCCTGTTCCATGCCGTCACGCAGCGTTTTCAGTAGCGGCGGCAAGCGGCGGATGACTTCGGCGCGCTCTTCACGCGAGACCTTGGCGCTGGCCGACCAGATCAGGTCGGCCGCGGTGCGCTTCATCGCTTTGGTTTCTTCGCTTTGGTTGCCAGACTTCACCGCCGTCATGGCCAGCACGTCGGCCCAGACATGGAAGAGGAACTCGCGCACGCCCTCTTGCACCGGAACTTCGTTCAGCATCTTGCGCAACTCGATCGTGTACTGGATCGCCAGGGTTTCGCGCTGCTCGACCTGCTGGGCAAGCGACACGCCCTTCTTGGACGCGGCATTCTCGTTCTGGAAGTAATGTTCGAGGAACTTCTCGAACTCGGTGAGTACCGTCTGGAACACCCGGCGGCCGGTGTCGGGGTAGGCCTCGACCACTTGCACGACGCGCTTGATTTCCTTTTCCAGGATGTCGCCGACATCGCGGCTGGCCACACCGAAGCCCATCACACAGGCGCCCATGCGGTCGATCAACCGACGTGCCGGGTGATCGACGGTGGCAAAGAAGTCGGGCTCGCTTACCGCGACCCGCAACACCGGCATCTGCAGACGCGCGAACCACACCCGAACCTGGGCTGGAATGCGCTCTTCGGTCAGGATGCTCTGAAACAAGAGCGCAACGATTTCGATCGTCGCGCGCTCCACCGGCGTGCTCGCCGCCTGCTTCAATGCCTGTTTGCGCTGGTGCAGTTCTTCCAGCATGGCCGGCGTGCTCACCGGCCCAGTGACACCACCGCGCCCATCGCTGTGTGAGCTGAGGCGGCGCGCAATGCCCTGCTGTGCATCCGAAATCGCCGCCTTCAGCCCGGACGAGGCACTCTGGCGCGCCGTCGAGGTGACGGCGAACTCGGGCAACTGGCGGCCGATCAATCGGTTGAGCCGGCCCAGCACCGCTTCGGCGTGATCCGAGCCTCGCACCAGCGGGCCGGCGCGGGTCATCATGCGGGTCTCTTCGCCGACTTCGTCGGAGGACGGTCCGGTCTGGGTTGCCATCGTCCCCGTGCTCGTCGGCGCGCCCAGGCCGCTGCCCACGAAGGCGGCATTGCGGGTGCGTCGGATGTAGGGGCGCAAATCGATTTCGGGCAAGACGTTCTGCTGAATCAACCAGCGGTTCGTCTCGTGGTAGTTCTCTTCGGCGAAATGCGAGAACTCGTCGTGCAGCACGGTCTGCAACAGCCGCCAGGAATCGAGCCCCAGGCCGGCAGCGCGCCAGGACGAGGTGACGACGCGCGACAACACATGCGGCCGAAGGATGTCGTTCGCGTCGAGCTCGTCGCGCCGTTCGAGCATGTTGATGCGCGAGCGCAGATCGGTGAACTCCCAGGAGGCGCGGTCCATCATCGCCAAGGCCAGCCGGGAGCTGAGGATCTCGTTCTCGATCGTGTCGTCGTCGACGAGGCTGAGCTTGGCGTTGCGGCCCGGCGCGGGCAAATCGCCCGGGCGGGTGGCCGACAGCACACCGCTGACGAGCGCACCGCGCAACATCGTGGTCATGCCTTGCAACCAGAAGGGGATGGCCTTGGCCAAATCGGCCACCAAGTCACGGCGCCGCAGCGCCACACCCGGTTCCGAAACCTGGGACACCTGGACCCGGGCACCCGCGTCGACCGTGTTGACCACGGCCGCAATTCCGCCCAACAGCCCATCGACGTAGGTTCGGCGCGCCTTTTGGGCCAGTGAGTTCGGATTGGCGGGGGTCGCCATGGAGGGGTGGTGGATGTAACCGTTGAAACTGCGTTGAACTCTACACCACGGCACCCGCGTTCGGATCGTCCGGATCGGTCTCCTTGGTGCCGGCTTTCACGAGGTCTTCACGCTTGACGCCCAACCACATCGCGATGGCCGCCGCGACGAACACCGACGAGTAGATCCCGAACAGGATGCCGATGGTCAGCGCGACCGCGAAGTAGTGCAACGTCGGCCCGCCGAACATCAACATCGAGAGCACCATCATCTGCGTGCTGCCGTGCGTGATGATGGTGCGGCTCATCGTGCTGGTGATGGCGTGGTCGATCACCTCGTGGGTGTTCATCTTGCGGAACCTGCGGAAGGCTTCACGAATCCGGTCGAAGATGACCACCGACTCGTTGACCGAGTAGCCCAGCACCGCCAGCACCGCCGCCAGCACCGAGAGCGAGAACTCCCACTGGAAGAAGGCGAAGAAGCCCAGGATGATGACCACGTCGTGCAGGTTCGCGACGATCGCGGCGACCGAGAACTTCCACTCGAAGCGGAATGCCAGATACAGCATGATGCCGAGCACCACGAAGCCGAGCGCCTTGGCGCCGTCCTCGGCGAGTTCCTTGCCGACCTGCGGGCCGACAAACTCGCTGCGCATCAGCTTCACCGGCTCGGCTGTGCCTGATGTCGCGGCCGAACACACCTGGCGGCTCACCTGCTCGCCTTTGTCGCTCGTCACGTCCTTCACCGCCACCGTGCCGGCTTCGGCCTTGCAAAGCCCGCCGAAAACACGCGTCACCACGTCGGCTTGCTTCACGTCGCCGCGCACCGGCAGGCGGATCAGCACATCGCGCGAGGTGCCGAAGTTCTGCACCTGCACTTCGCCGAAGTTCAGCGCCTCGACGGTGCTGCGCACCTTGCCGATGTCGGCGCTCTGCGCGTACTGCGCTTCGATCACCGTGCCGCCGGTGAACTCGATCGAGAAATGCAGCCCGCGCGTGGCGAGGAAGAACACTGCGGCGAGGAAGGTCACCAGCGAGATGATGTTGAACACCAGCGCATGCCGCATGAACGGGATGTCGCGGCGGATCCGGAAGAACTCCATGTTGCTTTTCCTTGTGGGTTCTTGTGGGCGATCAGAGCTTGGCAGGCACTTCGGCTGGCGGCTTCCACACCTGGCCGATGGACACGCCCTTCAGCTTCTTCTGCCGTCCGTACCAGAGGTTCACCAGACCGCGCGAGAACACCACGGCCGAAAACATCGAGGTCAGGATGCCGAGGCAGTGCACCACCGCGAAGCCCTTCACCGGGCCGGAGCCGAAGGCGAGCAAGGCAATGCCGGCGATCAAGGTCGTGACGTTCGAGTCGAGAATCGTCGCGAAGGCGCGCTCGTAACCGGCGTGGATCGCCGCCTGCGGCGAAGCCCCGCCGCGCAGTTCCTCGCGCACCCGTTCGTTGATCAGCACGTTCGCGTCGATCGCCATGCCGAGCGCCAGCGCAATGGCCGCGATGCCGGGCAAGGTGAGCGTCGCTTGCAGCATCGACAACACCGCCACCAGCAGCAGCAGGTTGAACGCGAGCGCCAATGTCGAGAAGATGCCGAACAGCAGGTAGTACGCGCACATGAACGCGGCGATGGCCGTGAAGCCGTAGATCACGCTGTTGAAACCCTTGGCGATGTTCTCGGCGCCCAGGCTCGGGCCGATGGTGCGTTCCTCGATGATCTCCATCGGCGCGGCCAGCGAGCCCGAGCGCAGCAGCAGCGCCGTGTCGTTTGCTTCGACCGTCGTCATGCGGCCGGAGATCTGCACCCGCCCGCCACCGATCTCGGTGCGGATCACCGGCGCCGTCACGACCTCGCCCTTGCCCTTCTCGAACAGCAGGATGGCCATGCGCTTGCCGACGTTCTCACGCGTCACGTCCTTGAAGATGCGCGAGCCTTTGGCATCGAGCGTGAGGTTCACGCTCGGCTCCTGCGTCTGCTGGTCGAAGCCGGTCTGCGCGTCGGTGAGGTTCTCGCCGGTCAGGATGACCTGGCGCTTCAGGATCAGCGGCTCGCCATTGCGATCGACATAACGCTCCATGCCGAAGGGCACCGGGCCGTTGCCGCGGCGCGCGTCGTTCGCCTCGGTGCTCTCATCCACCAGGCGCACTTCGAGTGTGGCGGTGCGGCCGATGATGTCCTTCGCCTTCGCGGTGTCCTGCACACCCGGCAACTGCACGACCACGCGGTCGAGGCCCTGCTGCTGGATCACCGGCTCGGCCACGCCGAGTTCATTCACGCGGTTGTGCAGGGTCGTGATGTTCTGCTTCACCGCCGTCTCTTGCACCAGCCGCGCAGCAGCGGGCTTGAGCGTGCCGCTGAGCTTGAAGTCGCTGCCGTCTTGCGAATCGACCCACTCCAGATCCGGCAACTGATCGAGCAGGAGCGTGCGCGCGGCCGTCAGCGTTTCGCGGTCGCGGAAGCGGATGGCCACCGTGTTCGCGTCCCGCACGATGCCGCTGTGGCGCAGGTTCTTGTCACGCAGCAGGGTGCGGATGTCGCCGGTCAGCGCCTCGGCCTTCTTGGTCAGCGCCGACTTCATGTCGACCTGCATCAGGAAGTGCACACCGCCGCGCAAGTCCAGGCCCAAATACATCGGCAGCGCGTGCATCGCGGTGAGCCAGTGCGGCGAGCGCGACAACAGGTTCAGCGCGACGATGTAGCTCGGGTCGGCCGGGTCGGTGTTGAGCGCCTTGGCGATCGCGTCCTTCGCCTTGATCTGCGCATCGGTGTCGGCAAAACGCGCCTTCACCGAACCCGCTTCGTATTGCACGAAGTCGGCCTTCAACGTCGCCGCGGCGAGGATCTGTTCGATGCGCGGCGCCATCGCCGCGTCGAGCTTGAGCGTGGCCTTGCCACTGCTCACTTGCACGGCCGGCGCCTCGCCGAAAAAGTTCGGCAGCGTGTAGATCAGGCCGACCAGCAATGCGATCACGAGGATCGCGTATTTCCACGCGGGGTAGCGGTTCATGGCGTCTTCCTTGCGGGGCCGGGCCCCGCGCAAAGACCCGCGCCGCCTGCCGCTCGGCAGGCCGCGGGACGTGCGGTTTGCTTACTTGGCCGCGCTGACGGTGCCCTTGGGCAGCACCTGCACGACAGCCGAACGCTGCACCTGGATCTCGACGCCGCTGGAAATCTCGACGTGCATGTAGGTCTCGCCCAACTTGGACACCTTGCCCAGCATGCCGCCGCCGAGCACCACTTCATCGCCCTTGGCGATGGCGTCGATCATCGCCTTCGCTTCCTTCTGGCGTTTCATCTGCGGGCGGATCATCACGAAATACAGCACCACGAACATCAGCACCAGGGGCAGCATCGAGCCCAGGCTGCCGAACGGTGAGTCTGCCGCGGCGGTCGCGGCCGGCGCGGCTTGCGCGAAAGCTTCGGAAATGAACACGTGAGATTCCTTGGGGGTGTTGCCCGGCACCACGCCGTTGGCAAAAGCCTGCGATTGTACGTTTGAGCGGCAGGGCACGGCGGCCCGCCCGAGGTGGCGGAAGATGGCGGTCCCGCAGCCGGCCCGCGACACCATGAACCCTCCCGCCATCGACATGCAAGCCGTGGTCTGCCACGGCCCGAAGGACTACCGCCTGGAGCGTGTGGCCAGGCCCACGGCCGGCCCGCACGAGCTGGTGATCGAGATCGCCGCCTGCGGCATCTGCGCCAGCGACTGCAAATGCCACAGCGGCGCCGCGATGTTCTGGGGTGGCAATGGCAAACCGGCGTGGGTGAAGGCGCCGGTGATCCCCGGCCACGAGTTCTTCGGCTACGTGGTCGAAGCCGGCCCGGGCGCCGAGGCGCACTTCGGTGTGGCGATCGGCGACCGTGTCATCGCCGAGCAGATCGTGCCCTGCGACAAGTGCCGCTACTGCGTCTCGGGCCAGTACCACATGTGCGAGGTGCACCACATCTTCGGCTTCCAGCGTGAAGTGGCCGACGGCGGCATGGCCGACTTCATGCGCCTGCCCGCCACCGCGCGCGTGCACAAGATTCCAGCCAGCCTCTCGCTCAACGACGCCGCGATGATCGAGCCGATGGCCTGTGCCGTGCACACGGTGAAACGCGCCGATGTGCAGCTCGACGACGTCGTCGTGATCGCCGGTGCCGGCCCCTTGGGTTTGGGCATGGTGCAGATCGCGCACCTGAAAACACCGAAGAAGCTGGTCGTCATCGACCCGGTGCCCGCGCGCCGCGCACTCGCCATCGCCTTCGGCGCCGACGTGACGATCGACCCGCTGAGCGAAGACGCCCGCGCCGTGATCGACGGCCTGACCGCCGGCTACGGCTGCGATGTCTACATCGAGACCACCGGCGTGCCGGTCGGCGTGACGCAGGGCCTGGAGCTGATCCGCAAGCTCGGCCGCTTCGTCGAGTTCAGCGTGTTCGGCAAAGAGACCAGCGCCGACTGGTCGATCATCGGCGACCGCAAGGAGCTGGACGTGCGCGGCGCGCACCTTGGGCCCTACTGCTACCCCATCGTCATCGATCTGATGGTGCGTGGCCTGCTCACCTCGCGCGGCATCGTCACGCACGACTTCACGCTGGGCGAATGGGAGCAGGCTTTCGCGCTGGCGAACTCGCTCGATTCGATCAAGGTTCTGCTCAAGGGCGCGCGCGCCTGACCGACGCCGGTGAACGACATGAGCAGGGCCGCCCAGCACGTCATCGGTGTGGACATCGGCACCCAGAGCACGAAGGCCGTGCTGGCGAGTGCCGAGGGCCGCATCGTCGCGCAGGCATCGCAGGCCTATCAGGTCGAGACGCCGAAGCCGCTGTGGGCGCAGCAGTGGCCCGAGGTGTGGCTCGATGCGGTGGAAGCCAGCATCTGTGGCGTGCTGGCCGATGCGCGTGTCGACGCGGCCTCGGTGCGCGCGCTGTGCATCACCAGCCTGTATGGCGGCAGCGGCATCCCGGTGGATGCGACCGGCGCGGCGCTCTACCCCTGCCTGATCTGGATGGACCGGCGTGCGCAAGCCGAAGTCGAGTGGGTGCGCGCGAACGTGGATGTCGATCGTTTGATGCAGATCACCGGCAACGGCGTCGACAGCTACTACGGCTACACCAAGATGCTGTGGCTGCGCGAGAACGAGCCCGAGGTCTGGCGCCGCACCGACCAATTCCTGCCGCCGAACAGCTACGTGATTGCACAGCTGACCGGCGAGGTGGCGGTGGACCACAGCTCGGCCGGCAACATCGGCGGTGTCTATGACCTGGCTGCGCGCGGCTGGTCCGAAGAAGCGCTGCGTTTGCTCGGCATCCCCTTGTCGATGATGCCGCCGCGCCTGGTCGAATCGAGCGCCGTGGTTGCTGGCCTGCGGCCCGAATGGGCCACGCGGCTCGGACTGCCCGCCGGCACGCCGGTGGTGGCCGGTGGCGTGGACGCGGCGGTGGCGACACTCGCCGCCGGCGCCGCGCAACCCGGCAAACATGTCGCGATGATCGGCACCAGCATGTGCTGGGGCACGATCCGCCAAGAGGTGGACGCGCGCCACGGCCTCATCAGCATGCCGCATGTGTTTCGCGGTGCTCAGGACCTGTACGTGTTCGGCGGCGCCATCACCGCGGGGGCCTCCGTCACCTGGTTTCGCGAGACCTTCTGCCAGGCCGAGATCGCGGCCGGCGCCGCCGCGGGCATCGATCCGCACGTGCTGTTGGAGCAGCACGCGGTGAAGCTGCCACCCGGCAGCGACGGCATCCTCTTCCTGCCCTACCTGATGGGCGAACGCAGCCCCGTGTGGGATGCCCAGGCCAGCGGCAGCTTCGTCGGCCTCGGCCTGCACCACGGCCGGCCGCACCTCTACCGCGCGGTGCTCGAAGGCATCAGCTACGCCTTGCACCACAACATGCTCGCCGGTGCGCGAGGTGTCGGCACCATCGATCCGCGGCTGGTGGTGGTCGGTGGCGCGAGCCATTCCGACCTGTGGATGCAGATCATCGCGGACGTGACCGGCCGCGAGGTGTTCACGATGGCCGAAGACGTGGAAGCCTCGCTCGGCGCCGCCCTGCTCGCGGCCTTCGGGGTCGGGCTGATCGACGAGGACCAGGTCAAACGCGGCTGGGTTCAGCCCACGCCGCGCGCCACGCCGCGAGCGGATGCGCACCAACGTTATGCCGCCCTGTTCGAGCAGTACATCGCGCTGTACCCGGCCCTCAAGCCGGTGATGCGCCGCTTGCGAGAGATCGCGAAAGAAGTGCCCCCGCCGTGATCGTCGACGCGCTCGCGCGCCAATCACGCGCGGCCCGCGGCCTGGCTTGACGGCTCAGTGATCGAGCGCGGCCAGCCAGCGGGCGTGATGGGCTAGCACCGAGGCACCGTTCGCCGTTGAAGCGACGCGCCGGGTCAGCGCCGTGGTGGGCGCCAAGCCACTGCGACGCGTGAGCATCCAGGCTCCGCGCGCCGTGCCTTCGACAGCATCGGTGCTGACATGCAGTGCCTTCCCAGGCCGCAGCGCCGCCAGGCATTCGGTGAACACCGGGTTTGCGGCGAACGGCCCTTCGAGCACCACCGCGTCCGGCCCGCCGAGCCGCTGCAACAGCAAGGCCGTGAGCTGAGCGCAGTACAGCGCGCCGAGGCTGGCGCGCTCGGCAGCGCTCAGCGTGGTGGCCGCATCGATCACCCCGCCGCGCTCCGTCACGCGGCCGGCGCGCCCGATGAAAGGCCCGCCTTGTTGCGCGAACGATGGCCAGGCTTGAACGTCACGCGCGATCAACGCGGCCAGCGCCGTGGGGCTCGCGAGATCCGGTGGCGCGCCGGCGCAGAGGGCCGCCAGCTCGCGGCCCCCCATGAAACGTGCGGTCGGCACCACCTCGCCACGCACCGAGACGTTGGCGAGCATGTCGCGCGACGGGTCGAGCGTGGTCGCCAATGCGCCCGGCGCCATCACGATGACCCAGGTGCCGGAGGACACCAAGCTCATGCCGGCACCGGCCTCGTCCAGGTAACGCGCGAGGCAGGCATTGCTGTCGTGCACGCCGACAAACACTTCGCAGTCCGCGGGCAAACCGACCTCACGCGCCAGGTCGGCACGCAGCGGGCCGAGCACCTGCGCGGCCGGCTTCATCGGCGCAAACAGCTCGGCCCAGCCATGCCGTATCGCCAAGTCTGAAAAGCGCTGTTCGACCGGTCGCCACAACTGCGTGTGGCAACCGAGTGAAGACACTTCGCTGGCCGCCACGCCGCTGAGCCACCACGCCCAATACTGCGGATACGGCAACAGCACCCGCGTGCGCGCCCAGGCCTCGGGGTGGCGCTGCTGCATCCAGAACAAGGGGCGCGCGGCGTTCAGGCCGTCGGGCAGATCGGGCGAGAGCGTCGCGTCGAAATCGTCGCGCTCGTGCTGATAGGCAGCGCGCGTTTCATCGACGCCGCTGAACTCGTAGTCCACCGGCTCCCAGGCCAGTTCGCCATCGCCCAGCGCAACGAAAGCCGCGCCGTGCGTGCAGGGGATGACACGCGCGCAGCGGCGCGTCAGCGCCGAGGCGGCAAGCGTCGCGCGCATCCATGCCGTGAGGCCGGCGATGTCGAGTGCCGGGTAGCCGAGTGCCGAGACCACACTGCGGTTGTCGCGGCCATGGCGTTCGAGCACCACGCCCGCGTCGTCGATGAACAGCAGCTTGGCGTGGCTCTTGCCGATGTCGATGACGAGGGTGAGAGAGAGTTCGCTCATCAGTCCAGATGAAACATGCAGGGCAGCGCTTCCACCACCGGCGAGCCATCGGCGTTGCTGCGCATGATGTCGCCCATGTGGGCCCACCAGCGTTTCATCACCGGGTGCTGCGGAAGGCTGTCCATCGTGTGGCCCGCGCTGCGTTTCAACACGGCGAACAGCACATGGTGTTCTTCGTCGAGGTAGATGCTGTAGTCGCTCACACCCGACTCATGCAGCAGCGTCACCAGCTCGGGCCAGATCGCATCGTGGCGGCGCTTGTATTCCGCCGTCTGCCCAGGGTTCAGGAACATGCGGAAGGCGATCTTCTCCATGTTCATGCTCCGGCGGGGGCGCTGCGGCGCATCGGCAAGCGCCGCATCACGTGCGGCAACAAACGTGGCAACACCATCGAGGCGATCAGCAGCACGCCGACGATCATCGACATCACGATGCCCGACACGTTCGCCATACCGAGCGCGAAGGTGAACAGGCCGAGCAGCAGCACCGCGAGCATCACGCCGACGATGCTGCCGCGGCCACCTTCGATCGCCACACCGCCGAGGATCACCATCGTCACCGCGTCCAGCTCCCAGCCGAGCGCGATGTTCGGGCGGGTGCTGCCGATGCGCCCGGTCAGCATCACCGCCGCGAGTGCCGCCGTGAGGCCGGCGAAGATGAACAACGCGAGGCGCAGACGATCGACCTCGATGCCGGAGAAACGCGCGGCGATCGGGTTCGCACCGATCGCGAACAGGCGCCGGCCGGCGACGGTGAAGTGCAGCACGGTGCCGACGGCCACCGCACACAGCATCAAGACGGTGAACTCGATCGGCACGATCAACCAGGGCAGGCCGACCAGATCGCCGAGGTAGCCATTGCCCAGCACCGACAGCGCTTCGGGGTAGCCCGTGACCGCCTGGTCGCCGAGAACGACGAGCGCGATGCCGCGGTAGAGCGACATCGTGCCGATCGTCACGACGATCGCAGGCAACTTGTAGCGCGTGACGAGCCAGCCGTTCAAGGCACCGGCCACCGCGCCGGTCGCAAACGCCGCGAGCAGCATCGCGGGCATGCCGCCGCCGTGTTGTTTGACGAGGCCCATCGCGAGCGAACACAGCGCCATCGTCGCGGCGATCGAGAGGTCGATCTCGCCGGCCACGATCAGGAGCGCCATGCCGAGCGCGATGATGCCCTTCTCGCTGAAGTTGAAGGTGCTGTCGGCAATCGCATACGGCGACATGAAGCCGGGCAGCGCGATGCCGAAACCGACCAGCAAGAGCCCGAGCAGGGCGAGCAGCACGCGCTCCCAGGTGTCGAAGGCTTTCATGCGGGCACCGCCTTTCCTAGCGCTTCTCTTTCCACGCCTCGCTCCAGGATCTGCCGGCCGGCACGCCGCTGCGCGCCCGCGTTCAGCGTCACCGACACCAGGATCACGAAGCCGGCAATCGCCTGCTGCCAGAACGGCGAGACCTTGATGACCGGCAGCGCGCCATTGATGACCCCGATGAACAGCACACCTAGCGCCGCGCCGAGCACATTGCCGACCCCGCCGCCGATGCTCACACCACCGATCACGCAGGCGGCGATCACGGTCAGCTCATACCCCGCCGCGAGTTCGGTGAACGCGATGGCGTAGCGACCGACCCATAGCAGACCGGCCAGCCCGGCCAACATGCCCGACAGCGAATAGACCATCAGCAGGCGCCGCTTCACCGGTATGCCGACATAGGCCGCCGCATGCGGGTCGCCGCCGACCGCATAGACCTCGCGCCCTTCACGACGCCAGCGCAGGAAGAAGGCCGCGGCCAGCACCACCGCAAACGCGATCCACACCAGTGCCGGCAAGCCCAGCCACTGTTCCCGCG
Source organism: Rhizobacter sp. (assembly GCA_025361845.1). Lineage (GTDB taxonomy): Bacteria > Pseudomonadota > Gammaproteobacteria > Burkholderiales > Burkholderiaceae_C > JANYJL01. The sequence goes on along the minus strand of JANYJL010000256.1, from coordinate 5,335 downwards.
GCAGGCCCTTGATGGCGAGGTGGATGTCCTGGTCCGAGACCCAGGCGCCCTTGCTCGCCACGAAGATGGCGCCGCGGTAGGCCGACAAGGTGCCCAAGGTCACGACGATCGGCGGCAGGTCGAAGCGTGTGATCAACCAGCCGTTCAAGGCACCGAGCAGCGTGCCGACCGTCACGGCCAGCAGCAACAAGGTGCCGATGCTCAAGCCCGGCCAGGTGCGCCCGGCCAGCGCGCACACCATGCCGGTGAGCGCCAGGTTGGAGGCTACCGACAGGTCGACACCGCGCGTCAACAGCACCAGCATCTGCCCCATCACGAGGATCGCGAGGATGGCCGAATCGTTGGCGATGTCCATGCCGTTGCGCCAGGTCAGAAACACCGGCGCGCGGCTGCCGACCGCAAGCGCGATCAACACGATGATGAGCAGCAGCGCGCCTTCGCGTTTCAGGGTGAGCAGCCTGTTCATGCAGCGAGTTCCAGGGAGGATTGAAGCGCTGTGCCACATGTCGTCGCAGTCGAAGGCTCACCCAAGCCCGACGCCGCCGCGACGATGCGCTCGGCCTCCATGTGGCCGCGCTCGAACTCGGCCACCGCGCGGCCACGACGCATCACGATGACACGGTGCGCGAGGTTCATCACCTCGGGCAATTCAGACGACACGAGGATCACCGCGAGGCCCTCTTCCACCATCTCGGCAATGAGTTGGTAGACCGCCTGCTTCGCACCCACGTCGATGCCCTTGGTCGGCTCGTCGAGGATCACGATGCGCGGTGCCAGGCCCAGCCACTTGGCGATCACCATCTTCTGCTGGTTGCCGCCCGACAGGCCCGACATCGGCGTGTCCGGGGAATCGGTCTTGATGCGCAGGCGTTCGATCATGCGTTGGCACAAGGCCGATTCGCGAATGCTCGACAGCCACGGCCCGCGCGCAAAACGCGACAGGCCGGCGAGGCTGATGTTGCTCTGCACCGAGAAGCTCAGGATGCCGCCCTGGCGCTGCCGCTCTTCGGGCACGTAGGCGATGCCGGCGGCGATCGAATCGCCCGGCCGGCGCGGTTGCAGCTTGCGGCCCTCGACCTCGAAGCTGCCACTGGCCGCCGGGTTCAAGCCCATCAGCGCGAGCATCGCTTCGCTGCGGCCAGAGCCGACGAGGCCATAAAAACCCAGGATCTCGCCGCGCCGCAGCGTGAACGACAGTTGGTCGAATTCGGTCGGGTGCGACAGGTTCTGCACCTTCAGGATCACCTCGCCGGGCACGGCGCGCACAGCAGGATAAATTTGCTCGATCGCGCGACCCGCCATCAGACGCACCAGTTCCTGTTCGGTGGCCTCGGCGATCAGGCCCTGCCCCACCGACGCGCCATCGCGCAGCACGATGTAGCGGTCGGCCACGGCGAAGATTTCATCGAACTTGTGGGTGATGAAGATCACGCCGACACCTTGCGCGCGCAGCTTGCGAACCAGGCCGTAGAAATCGCGGATTTCCTGTTGCGACAGCGCAGCCGTCGGCTCGTCGAGGATCACGACCGAGGCCTTCTGCGACAGCGCGCGGGCGATCTCGACCAGATGGCGCTCTGCCAGGCTCAGGTCCTTCACCAGCGTGGTCGATTTGAAACGCGCGCCGATCTCGTCGAGCATCGCCTGCGCCTGCGTGTTCATCGCCGCCCAGTCGATGAAGGGGCCACGTTGCAGGTGCCGGCCGATGTAGACGTTCTCGGCCACGCTCAGCTCTTCGAACATCACCGTTTCCTGGTGCACGGCGACGATGCCGGCGGCCTGCGAAGCGTGTGCATTGGCGAAACGTTGAACCTGGCCGGCCAGCGCGATCTCGCCTTCGTCGGGCTGGATCACGCCGGTGAGGATCTTCACCATCGTGCTCTTGCCCGCGCCGTTTTCACCGACGAGGGCGAGCACCTCGCCGCGGTTCAGGTCCAGGTCCACACCCCTCAGGGCATGGGTCGGACCATAACGTTTGTGGATGCCGCGCAGGCGCAGCAGGGGGTCAGTCATGAGGTGGTGGGTCCCAGTCAGCGCCGCACACCCCCTCACCCCAACCCTCTCCCGCCAGCGGGAGAGGGGGCAATTCCAACTCCCTCTCCCGCTGGCGGGAGAGGGCGGGGGTGAGGGTGATGGAGGGTCAGAAGACGATCAGAAGAACTTGGCGAACTTCTCGACGTTGGTGGCGTCGTAGGTGAAGGGCTCGGACATCGCCGCTTCGGTGTTCGCATCCAGCGTCACGGTGCCGACCTTGCCGAGCGAGACCTTCTCGCCGGCCACGCCCTTGACCTTGCCGCTGATGAACTGGCTCGCGGCATACACCGACGAATAGCCCAGGTCGATCGGGTTCCAGATCGCAAACGACTTGACGGCGCCGCTCTTCACGTGGCCGGCCATTTCCGACGGCAGGCCCAGGCCGGTGACGAACAGCGTGCCGACCTTCTTCTCGTCCTGCACGGCCTTGGCGGCGGCAGCGATGCCGACGGTGGTCGGCGCCACGATGGCCTTCAGGTTCGGGTAGCTCTTGAACAGGCCCTGCGCTTCGCGGTAGCTCTTGTCCGTCTGGTCGTCACCGTAGACCACGCTCACCAGTTTCAGGCCGGAGTACGCGGGCATGGCCAGCACCTTCTTCATCTCGTCGATCCAGATGTTCTGGTTGGTGGCTTGGGCGGTGGCCGACAGCACGGCCACTTCGCCGGTGGAGCCGATCGCTTCCTGCGTCATCTTCACCAGCTTCTCGCCGATCAGCGAATTCGACGACGGGTTCAGGTGCATCAAGCGGCCTTCCTTCTTGACGCCCGAGTCGAAGGAGATGACCTTGATGCCACGTTGCATCGCCTTCTTCAGCACCGGCACCAGCGCGTCCGGGTCATTGGCCGAAATGATGATGGCCTGCACGTTCTGCGCGATCAGCGAGTTGATGATCTCGATCTGCCCTTCGGCCGTCGCCTTGGCCGGGCCGGTGTAGATGATCTCGATGTTCTTCAGCTCCTTGGCCGCGTCTTGTGCGCCCTGGTTGGCGGCGTCGAAGAAGCCGTTGCCCAGGCTCTTGACGACCAGCGCGATCTTGTCGGCCGCGAAGGCGGATTGCGCGAAGGCGGTGCACAGCAGGGTGGCGAGCAGAGCTTGAATCGGTTTTTTCATGGTTGTCTCCGTGGATTGAGTGGGAAGTGAAGAGACCCGAAGGTCAGGCTCGATGCCGTCGCGAGGGCGCCGGATTCGATGGGATAGAGAGCGTGTTCAACACGGGCCCTCTCAGACGATGCCGCCGCTGCCGCCGGCCACCGCCGGGCGTTGTTCGGCCATGCGTTGGCGATAGCCGCTGGCGCGGTAGGCGCCGACGGGATCGATCGCGCCGCCGGCGTCCTGCCGCACACGCTGAAGGATCGGTGTCACATCGGTCTCGAAGCCGCGCTTGAGCAGACGCGTGGCGACGAGTGCGTCATTCGCATCCTGCGCGGCGTCGAGCGCAGCGCGGTCGACGATCAGCGCCTGCGCATAGGTGCGCTGCACCTGCTCGGCACTCACCATCAGGCTTTCGATCGGGTCGGTGACGTTGTGCGACTGGTCGAGCATGTAGGCCGGCTCGAAGCCCTTGACCTTCTCATGCGCCGCAGCGACGAGTTCGTTGAAGACGAGGAAGAGGCGGTAGGGCGCGACGCTGCCCGCGTCCAGATCGTCGTCACCGTACTTGCTATCGTTGAAGTGGAAGCCGGCGAGCTTGCCGGCGGCGATCAAGCGGGCCACGATCATCTCGATGTTGACGTTCGGTGCATGGTGGCCCAGGTCCACCAGGCACTGCGCCTTCGGGCCCAACGCGTTGGCGGCGAGGTAGCTCGAACCCCAATCCTGGATCACGGTGGCATAAAACGCCGGCTCGCAGATCTTGTGTTCGAGGAACATGCGCCAGTCTGCGGGCAAGCCGGCGTAGATCTGCTGGGTGCTTTCCAGGTAACGGTCGAAGGCGCGGCGGAAGTGCTGCTGGCCGGGGAAGTTGCTGCCATCACCGACCCACACCGTCAGCGCCTTGCTGCCGAGCTGTTCGCCGATGGCGATGCATTCGAGGTTGTGTTCGATGGCCTGCGCGCGCACCGCCCCATCGCTGTGCGTCAGGCTGCCGAACTTGTAGGACTTGGCCTGGCCCTTCTGGTCGGAGAAGGTGTTCGAATTCATCGCATCGAAGGCGAGGCCGTAGCCCTTCGCGATCTCGCGCATTTCGGTGTAGTCGCTGCATCGGTCCCAGGGAATGTGCAGGGACACGGTCGGCGTGGCGCGCGCCAGTTGCTGGATCACGCCGCAATCGGAGAGCTTGTCGAACACATTGCGCGGCTCGCCGACACCGGGGAAACGTGCGAAGCGCGTGCCGCCGGTGCCCACACCCCAGCTCGGGATCGCGACACCGAAGGCGGCGGTTTGTTCACGCACGAGTTCGATGTCGATGCCGCGGCGTGCGAGCTGTTCGCCCAGGTGCTCGTAGTCGTGGCGCACATGGCGCGCCAGCTTGTCGTTGTGCGCAGCGATGAGGCCGCTGTCGATCGGATTCGTCATGGTGATGGTCCTTGAATCAGCGCGGATCAACGTGGGAAGGCGGCGAGATTGCCGGCGTCCACGTTGAGGATGTTGCCGGTGGATTTGGCCGCCAGTTCGCTGGCGAAGAAGTAGGCACCTTCGGCGATGTCTTCGGGGAAGACGCTGCGCTTGAGCATCGAGCGGTCGCGGTAGAAGGCTTCGAGGTCTTCTTCGCCGATCTTGTTGGCGGCAGCACGCTCCTGGCTCCACTGGCCAGTCCAGATCTTCGAGCCGCGGATCACTGCATCCGGGTTCACGACGTTCGAGCGGATGCCCAGCGGCGCACCTTCGAGTGCGAAGGAACGCGAGAGCTGGATTTCGGCCGCCTTGGCCGCGCAATACGCCATCGCCTGGTTGCTCGCGACCATGCCGTTCTTGCTGGCGATGAACACCATCGACCCGCCGATCAATTGCGCCTTCATCAGGCGGAAGGCTTCGCGGCCGATCAAGAAATAACCGGTCGCCAGGATCGCCTGGTTGCGGTTCCACAGCTCCAGGGTCGTGTCTTCGATCGGCGCGGCGGAGGCGATGCCGGCATTCGACACCAGGATGTCGATGCCGCCGTAGTCGACCGCCGCCTGCTCGAAGGCCTTCAGCACCGAAGCCTCTTGCGTCACGTCGCAGATCTGCGTGCGAACGTGGTCCTTGCCGAAGGCCTTGCTCAACTCGGCGCCCACTTCGGCGAGCGACTCGGCATTGATGTCGAGCAGCACGCAGCAAGCACCTTCCTTCAAGAAGCGCTCGACGATCGCGCGGCCGATGCCGCGCG
>JANYJL010000251.1 GCA_025361845.1 Rhizobacter sp. | reverse complement strand
CTTCGAGCGAGAAGGCGGCGCTGTCGAGCAGGGCCACGTGGCCGAAGGCGAGGTGGGCGTTGGAGAGGGAGAGGATGGCCATGGATGAGGTTCAGGTGGGCGCGACGATTTCGAGCCCGGAGTAATAGGTTTCAAAGCGCCGGCGGTCCCGCGTCAGCAGCGGAATGCCCGCCACCGCGGCGTGCGCGCCGATCAGGAAGTCAGGGAGCACCATCGACCGTGTACCGCCGCGCCGCCGGTACCGGCGGTGGGCCTGCGACGCGAGAAACAAGGCAGTGCGGGGAATCTCGGCCCACTGCAAGCCGAAGTCGGTGAGCGCGGTCGAAGCGTCCTCGTGGGATTTGAAATCGCTGCACCACTCGGCAAAAACGATGGGGTTGATGAGCAGCGGGCCACGCTCGCTCCACGAGGCCAACTGTCGCAGGGACCAGTCACGCCAGTCGGCGCCATCCGCGCTGATGTCGATCAGCACGCAGGTGTCGACGAGGATCACTTGCGTTTTCGAGCCGGGCTCGGCGCCGGCGCAAAGCCGGGGTCGGTGGCATCGTCGTCGTAACCGCGCAGCAAGGCCATGAGTCGGTCGGTGCTGGCCTCGCCATGGTGACCGCCGATGCCGCGCAACTTGCGGTACTTGGCCAGCGCCTTGGCACTCGGCTCGCCCATCAGGCTCGGCGAGGCGCGCACCGGGTCGACGCGCACCGACCCGTCTGCCACGATGCGGAACTCGACCTCGTCACCGGGCGCGACCTTCAGGTGGTCGCGTATCGGTTTTGGCAGCGTGACCTGCGACTTCGTCGTCAGCGCGTAGCCCATGGACAGCCCCAGGTATGACACATCCAATCATTGTAATACCTCAACCCGCGAGCGCCGCTGCCAGCGCATCCACGAACACCTTCGCGACATCGAAGCCAGTCTGCTGCGTGATCTCCTGGAAGCAGGTCGGGCTCGTCACGTTGATCTCGGTCAGGCAATCGCCGATCACGTCCAAGCCGACCAGCAGGAGGCCGCGCGCGGCAACGATGGGGCCGATGTGTTCGGCGATCTCGCGGTCGCGCGCCGAGAGCGGCTGGGCCACGCCCTTGCCGCCGGCCGCGAGGTTGCCGCGGATCTCGGTGCCCTGCGGAATGCGCGCCAGTGCGAAGGGCACCGGCACGCCGCCGATCACCAGGATGCGTTTGTCACCCTTGACGATCTCGGGCAGGTAGCGCTGCACCATCACCGTCTGCGCGCCATCGCGGTTCAGGGTTTCGGTGATGCTGCCCAGGTTCAGCCCGTCCGGCCCGACGCGGAAGATGCCCATGCCGCCCATGCCGTCGAGCGGCTTGAGGATGATGTCGCGGTGCTCGGCGTGGAAGCGTTTGATGTCGTCGGCATCACGCGTCACGAGCGTCGGCCCGATGAACTGCGGGAATTCCAGGATCGCGAGTTTTTCCGGGTGGTTGCGCAACGCCGCCGGCTTGTTGAAGACGCGCGCGCCTTCGCGTTCAGCCTGTTCCAGCAAATGCGTCGCGTAAAAGTATTCGCTGTCGAAGGGCGGGTCCTTGCGCATCACGACCGCGCCCACATCGGCCAGCGCCACAGGCATCTCATGCGGCGCGGTCTGCTTCGCGGTGAACCAGTCGTCGGCGTCTCCGGTGAGCGTGATCTCGCGCACGAAGGCGGTGACGCGGCCTCCGCGCTGCCACATCAGATCCTTCGGTTCGCAGGCCATCAGCGCATGGCCACGCGAGGCGGCCTCACGCATCATCGCGAAGGTCGAGTCCTTGTGGGTCTTGAAGCCTTCCAGCGGGTCGGCGACGAAGAGCAGTTTCATGGTGGCGTCCTGGGCACGGGTCTTCCGGGCCGCCACTGTTGCACAAACGGCGAAGCGCTGCCGGGCTCAGTGGTAGTCGTCTTCGCGCTGGTGACGAACCGCGACCACGACGACGTGCGCGGGATCAGCAACCTCGAACAGCGCCACATAGCCCGCATTCCCGAAGGGGATGACGAGTTCGCGCAGGAACGGGCTCTGCCCCGCCTTGCGGCAGGTGAACGGCGACGAGCGCAAGGTCGCGATCCCGTCCTTGATGGCGCGAAGCGCACGGTCGGGCAGGCCGAGATCGCCGTCGCGCCCAAGCTCACGCTCCAGAACGAAGTCGAACAGACGCAGCAAGTCTTCTCCGGCCTCGACAGTCAGCCGAACCTGGAAACTCACCGCTTCGGCACCCGCCGCGCGCTCTTCGCTGCAGCAAGCCGCTGCTCCAGTTTCTGGAGCACGACGTCCGCATCCACGTACATACCGGTGCGCTTGGCGTTGTCGAGCGAACGCAACCCTCGGGCCAGGAATTCGGCCTGATTCCGCCGCTGATTCACGGTTTGCCGAACCGAGGATTCGACGAACTCCGACAGCGTCTCACCCTCAGCAAGCAGCGCTTCGACTTCGGCGCGCAACTCAGGTTCGACGCGAACGGAGGGAATCGTGGCGGACTTCATTTCCGCAGTGTAATGCGTTTGCGATGCACTCACCCGCGTGTCGCGTCAACCCAGCGCCACCTCGGCCAACGGCACACCACACAGCGTGGCCAATGCCTCGACCACCATGTTGTGGTCCTCGCGCTGCGGCAAGCCCGACACCGTGACGGTGCCGATGCAGCCGGTGCCCGCCAGCGTGATCGGAAAGCAGCCGCCGTGGCTCGCGTGGTCACGCGTGGCCAGGCCGAGCCGCTCTTCGAGCGAGCTGTTGTCGCGCTTGAGTTCGAGGCCGATCGCGTAGGAGCTGCGTTGCAGCAGGTCCACGGCATTGCGCTTGCGCCGCGCCCAGTCGGCATTGCTCGGGCCGGTGCCGGGCATCGCAAAGAAGAACAGGGTTTCGCGCGCGATGCGGATCTCGATCGTGACGGCCACGCCGCGCGCTTCGGCCGCAGCCTTCAGCGCGCTGCCGAGCGCCCAGGCCGTGCTGCCATCGAAGCGCGTGAACACGAGCCGGCGTTCCTGCTCGGCGATCCTGGCGATGTCTTGGGTCAGGTCCATGGCCGCCACTCTAGCTGTGCGCGGCGAAGTAGTCGATCACGAGCACGTCATCGAGCAACGGCTTCAGCTGCGCGACGAAGGCCTGGTGGGCGGGGTGCGGCAGGTAGGCGTCGCGTGCGGCTGCATCGTCGAAGCTCAGCATGAAGGCGTGCGTATAGCCTTTGGCCAGGCCTTCGGGGCTGACATCGGTGCCCCATTCGAGATCGTGCACGCCATCGATCTGGCTGCGCAAGGCAACGAAGCCGAGTTCGATGGCGGCGATGGCATCAGCGCTTGCCTCGGCCTTGAAACGCAGCAGCACGAGGTGGCGCAAGGTCTTCATGGGGCCGCTCATGAACCAAGCCCTCGCAGCACGTCGTAACACGCGCCCATCGTGTGGTAATCGGTCTTGCCGGCCGGGCTCTTGTTGTCGTCGACGCGCACATTGGCCTGCGTCAGCTGGCGGTACCAGGCGCCGTGTTCGTGATCGACGAAATGTTCCCAGGCATAGGCCCAGATGCGCTCGTACCAGGTCCAGTAGCTCGCGTCGCCGGTGCGCACGGCCAGCAGCGCGGCGGCGGCGAAACTTTCGGCCTGCACCCAGAAATACTTGTCGCCATCACACACCTCGCCACCGGGTGCGAAGCCGTAGACGAGGCCGCCGTGTTGTTCGTCCCAACCGTGGCGCATGGCGGTGTCGAAGAAGTGGCGGGCGCGCGGCACGATCCAGGCCGGGCGTTCTGCCGGCAGCAAATGCGCTTCGAGCTGCATCAGCAGCTTCGCCCACTCGGTGAGGTGGCCGGTCTGGTAGCCCCAGGGACGGAAGATGTTGGTCTTGTCCTCGCGGTTGTAGTCCCAGTCGACCGACCAGCGGCCATCCGGCTCGACACGGTAGTGCTCCCACACCAGGCCGTCGGCCAAGGCCGCAAGGCGCCCGGTGACGGACTCGGCGAGGGTCACGGCGCGCTTCAGGTACTTCGGATCGCGGGTCGCATCAAACGCCGCGATCATTGCCTCGCAGGAATGCATGTTGGCGTTCTGGCCGCGGTAGCTTCCGACCGTCCAATCGGACGTGGCTTCGTCGGCGTAGAGGCCGTTCGCGCTTTCCCAGAAACGCTGCTCCATCAACTGCCAGGTCGCTTCCAGGCCGACGGCGGCTTCACTCACATCCGCCATCAGCGCGTGGGCATGCGCCAGCAGCACGAAGGCCAGGCCGTAGCAGTGGTTGGTGCCATCCTGCACGGTTGCGCGGCCCTCGTTCCAATCGAGCTGCCACGCATAGCCGCCCTGCGGCTGCGCATGCACGTGTTGCAGGAAAGCGAGGCCGTGGCGCACCCGTTGCTGGTAGGCGATGCCGCCGAAGCGGCGGTGCGCCATCGCGTTCGTGAACACGAAGCGTGTGCTGCTGACGAGGTGGCGTGTGCGCCGGTCGTAGAGCGTGCCGTCGTTCTTGTAGAAGTGGAAGAAGCCGCCGCTCGAATCGACACAGCGCCCGTCGTAGAACGACAGGGTGTGGCGCACGTGGCTCAGCAGGAAATCGGGCGATCGGAAATCAGGCATGTCGTGTGATTCGTGAAGTCAGGCCAGCGCCGGGCCGCCCCAAGCGGCCTGAGCTCCCCTCGGGGGCGACGCCGAAGGCGTCTTGGGGTTGTCATCTAGGCCCAGGGCCGCAGGCCCATCTGCATCTGGCCGAGGGGCGACAAATCTTCAGAGCGGGCGCGGCCGACGAAGTCGACCTCGTAGTCCTCGGGCGCGAAATCGGGGCTGCTGCGGCCTTCGAGAAACGCCGGCGCCTGGCGTGCCAGGAAGGCGGCGTTCTTGTCGCACCACGGCGCCGAGCTGATGTAGATGACGTTGCTGTAGCCGTTGCCGTTGTGGCGGTCTTCCACCGCGTGGATCACATCGCTGTGCCACCACACCGTGTCGCCCGGCTGCACTTCGGGGATCGACACCAGCGCGCCCAGCAGATCGGCATGCCATTCGTTCGAGGCGCCGAGCGCACGGCCCGGCTTGGCACCGCACAGGTCGCCTTCGGGCACGTCGGCTTGCAGCGCACGCAGCAGCATCCAGGGCATGGTCTGCGAGATAGGCACGAGCTTGAGCGTGCCATCGCCGGGGCCTTGTTTCGACAGCGCGGTCCAGCCCTGGAAGGTGCGGAAGGCCGAGCACACCGCGGGCGAGGGGATCTCGCGTGTCTGCGTGCGGCCCGCGGCGTCGTAGGGGTCGAACTTGAAGGGGTCGCCTTGCAGCACCTCGTGGTACATGCTGCGGAAGGTGGGTTCGCACCAACGCTCCACCGAGCCGCCATCCGAGTGCGGCGAGAGGCCGAGCGTGGTGTCGCCCGGCTGCCGGCGGCGAATGCGGTCGGCGTAATTGGCCTGGCGGTCGGGGTCGAAATACTGCACGCCGCCCTTCTCGAAGGTCCAGAGCCGGTTCAGGAAGGCACGCGTGACGGCCTGCGGCTCGCCCTGGCGCGCCATCATCTGTGGGCGCGACCAGTACAGGCCGTAGATCTGCGGCGCACCCGAGGCCAGGCCGCTGAAGTACTTGTCGATGCCGGCCTTCTCCTTCGACCGCTCGAGGTAGTGGTTGGCGTCGATGTAGTTCAGGATCTCGGCGTTCCACTCGGCCACCTGCTTCGGGTCATACAGGCCACGGATCACCACGCAGCCACGCCGCTTGATGCGCGCGCGCTGGGCTTCGGTCACGCGGCCCGCTGCCACGTCGGCATAGGCCAGTTCGGGCACCGCGCTGCCGGCGGCCTGCTCGGCGCGCACGGTGCCACTTCATCGCGCAGCGCTTCGCTGAGCTTCTGGTAGCGGCCCGCGAGGTCGGGCACGCTGGCGCGCAATTCGCGCTGCGCCGCGACCACCGCGCGGGGAACGTCGTTCATCCAGGCTTCCATCGAAGTCTCCTTGTGTTCTCGAATTCAGACCGACAGGTCGATGGTTTCCACGCGCCCGCTGGCCGCCGAGGCGAGGCCGGCGAGCGCAACGGCCATCGAACGTGTGCCATCGGCACCGGTGGCGAGCGGCTGGCCGCGGCCAGCGCAGGCGTTCACGAAGGCGGTGAAACCGACCTCGTACAAATCAACCGGTGGCACCGGAATCTCGCGCTCGCCCTTGGCATCGCGCAGCCACAACTGCGAGGTGCCGGCCTGCGTGAGCGAGCCCAGCGCGTAGAGGTTGCCGCGGGTGCCCAGCACATGCAGGCGTGTCAGCGCGGAGGCATCGGCGACGAAGGATTCGTGCGTCTGCGCGAGCACGCCGCCCTCGAACTCGATCACGCTCATCGCGCCGTCTTCGACCGCGAGCGCGGCCTTGTCCCGCCCGCCCATGCCGTTGCGCTGCGTCACGGTGTGGATGCGCTGCGGCTCGCGTTGTAGCAGGTAGCGCAGCAGATCGGCGTTGTGCACCAGGATGTCGAGCACCACGCCGCCACCGGCGCCGGGTTTGTCGAGCCGCCAGCCTTGCAGATGCGGCGGCAGGTGCACCGCGTGCGAGACCTGCACACCATGCACCTCGCCGAGTTCGCCGGAGACGATGAAGTCGCGGATCAGCCCGTGCGCAGCCTGTGCGCGCAGGTGGTGGTTGGTGCCGAGCACACGGCCCTTGGCGGCGGCGTGGCGCACCATGCGCACTGCATCGGCATGCGCCATCGCGAGCGGCTTCTCGCACATCACGTGGCAGCCGGCGTCGAGTGCGGCGATGGTCTGCGCGCAATGCTGCTCGTTGGTGGAGCTGACATAGACCGCGTCGAAGCGGCCTGCTTGCAGGAATTCCGCCAGATCGGTGTGTGCGCTCTGCAGTTGCTGCGCGGCCGCGAACTCCTGCGCGCGCGCTGCGCTGCCCGAACACACGGCCCCGAATTCCTGGCCCGGAATCTTGCGCATCGAACCGATCACACGCTCGGCGATGCTGCTGGCGCCGATGAATCCCCAACGCATGGTCGGCTCCCTTCATTCGATGATGGCGACGGCCGTGCCGTCGTGGGTGTCGAGAATAGGCCGAGTCGCGATTTTTCGCCGAGCGGACATTCCCGGGCGCGAGTCAGCGTTGGCTGCGCAACAAGGGCGTCACTCCACCACCGTGCTCTGCCGCACCACCAGTTCAACCGGCAGCGTGGTCTCGCGCGGCAGCTCGGGCCCGCGCATCACGAGGTCGACTCCCGCGCGGCCCAAGGCCTCCTTGTCCACACGCAAGGTCGTCAGCGGGGTCGATGCATGCGCGGCCGCGGGGATGTCGTCGAAGCCGACGACGGCCATGTCCTGCGGCACACGCAGGCCCACCTCCTGGCAGACCCGCAACACCGCGAGCGCGGCCGAATCGTTGTAAGCGAACACGGCGTCGGGGCGCCTGGGCAAGCGCAGCAACTGGCGCATCGCCACGGCCGCGCCAGCATCGGTGTCGAGACCCGGCGGGGCGACGACTTCGAGGTCCGGATCGGCCAGCACACCGGCCTCGAACAACGCGCGGCGGTAGCCCTGCTCACGCTCGCGGATGCTGAAGTGCGCGAGCGAACCGGCGATGTAGGCCACGCGCCGCCGGCCGAGGCCGAGCAGGTGGCGCGTCGCGAGGTGGCCGCCCTGCACGTTGTCGGGGTTCACCGAGGGCATGCCGGGCATCCAGTAGTCGATCAGCGCCATCGGCAGCTCCAGCTCGGCCAGCAGGTTCAGCACCTCGGCCTCGAAATACCCGCCGAGCAGCAGCGCATCGGGTTCGTGCAGGCGCAACTGATCGCGCACCGGGTCGGCCGGGCCGGTGGCCAGCAGCGTGGGCACGATGCCGAATTCGCGGCAGGCTTCTTCCACCCCATGCAGCACGTAGCCGAAGAAGGGGTTCACCGCGAAGCTGCTGTGCTGGCGGTGCAGCAGGAAGACGAGACGCTGGCCCTTGCCGCCGCGCAGGCGTGCCTGGTCGTAGCCGAGCTCGCGCGCCACGCGGCGCACCAGGCGGCGGGTTTCGTCGGAGAGACCACGCTGGTTTTTGAGCGCACGCGAGACAGTGCCGATCGAGACGCCGGCCTTGTCGGCGATGTCGCGGATGGTGACGCTCATGTCGGGCGGGCTTGAAAGCGATAGCGCAAGACGCAGGGCAACTGCGGGTCGAGCGCGATGCCGCGGCGCGCTGCGAGCGGGTGATCGGTGGGCGGCACAGCGACGCGGCCCAGATCGAACACGCCGTTCACCGGCTCCACGCCGAGCGCCCAATGGCGCGCGTTCCACGGCGCGTGCCGGCGCCCGCGGTGGCTGACCCAGAGCATCACGTCGGGCAACAGCGTGCGGTCCCAGTCGATCGACAAGGTCCAGCCTCGATCGAGGTAGTGCAGCGTCACCGGCCCGGTCACCTGCTGAACCTGTAGCAGCTCTTCGCTGTCATGAGTTTGCGGGAATCGCGTCAGATCGACCGTGCCGCCAGCGGCCAAGGGCACCTCGCACAAGCTCGCAAACTCAGAGTTCGGCGCCAGCTTCGACACCTCGGGCTCGGCCGGCACCGGGTAGGTGAGGCCCGTGCCGGTGTGCGGCACCTCGAGCGCCACGCGGCCCGCATCGAGCCGCAGCGTGGGGTGCAGGGAGACGGGCAAGGTGCAGGGCCGATCGACCTCGATGCGCAGGCTGATGTCGAGCGCCGGTGCGTCGGCCACCGCGCTCACCGTGCGGGTGAGCTGGATGCCATCGGGCGTGTCGATCTTCAGCACCAGGCTCAGTGCATCTGGCGGCGGCGCCCACGACCATTCGTGATGCGATGCGTAGCCGTGGCCCCAGGCATCGCCGGCCTCGTGCGACTGCCAGCCCGGCGGCAAGCCTTCGAGCCGATCGCTGCGGCCGAAGGGCACACACGGCCACTCGCCGCGCAGCCGTTGCAGGATGCCGGGCAGCGCCTCGGCGCCGGGCTCGTCGGCCCAGGGCGCCACCTGCATCGGCGAAAAATCGGCATGGCCGGGCGCGCTGAAGACGATCGGCGCAAGCATGCCGCCGAGGCGTTGCAGTTCGGCGCGGCCGTGCGGCCAGACCAGGGTTCGCGTGGCGTCGTTCATGGCGCCATCATCGCCGCGCATGCTGCACCGTCAAGGCCAGCGCGCCCGCGACCACGCCCCAGAACGCCGAGCCGATGCCCGCGAGCGTGACCCCGCTGAGCGTGACGAGAAAAGTGATGAGCGCGGCCTCGCGGTGGGTGTCGTCCTTCACCGCGACGGCCAGGCCCCCGCCGATGCTGCCCAGCAGCGCGAGGCCCGCGACCGCGACGACCAGCTCGCGCGGGAAGGCGGTGAGCACACCCGTCACCGCCGCGCCGAACAGGCCGATCACGCAGTAGATCAGGCCGCAGGCCACCGCCGCGGTGTAGCGCTTGGCCGGGTCTTCATGCGCCTCGCGGCCCATGCAGATCGCCGCGGTGATGGCTGCGAGGTTGAGCGCGAAGGCACCGAAGGGCGCGAGCAGCAGGGTGGCCACGCCGGTGATGCTGATGAGCTTCGACACCGGCATCTGGTACCCCGCCGCGCGGATGGCGGCGACGCCGGGCAGGTTCTGCGAGGCCATCGTCACGACGAAGAGCGGCAGTGCGAGGCTCACCGTCGCACGCCAGCTGAACACGGGTTCGGTGAAGACGGGCGTGGTCAGCCCCCACTGCACCGCGCCGAGGTGCAGTTGCCCGTTGAAGGCCGCGAACAGCGTGCCGACCGCGAGCACGCCGACCACCGCGTAGCGCGGCCACCAGCGCCGCCCGAACAGATAGGCCAGCAGCATCAGCAGCACGAGCGTGAAAGCGGATTTGAGCGCCACGAAGGCATCGAGCCCGAAGCGCGCCAGCACACCCGCGAGCAAGGCGCTGGCGATGGGCAGCGGGATGCGGTCCATCACGCGCTCGAACCAGCCCGTCACGCCGGCCAACGTGATGAACGCCGCGCAGACGATGAAGGCGCCCACCGCCTCGCCCATGCCGAAGCCGCCGGCCACACCCGCGGTGGCGAGCACGGCCGCGCCGGGGGTGCTCCAGGCCACCATCACCGGCTTCTTCAACCACAGCGACGGCCCGAGCGTGCACAGACCCATGCCCAGGCCGAGCGCCCACATCCAGGAGCTGATCTCGGCCGGCGTGGCGCCCAGCGCCGTGGCCGCCTGGAAGACGATGGCCACCGAACTGGTGAAGCCCACCAGCACGGCGACGAAGCCGGCCGCTGCGGCCGAGAGGGAAAAGTCGCGCAGGAAAGTCATGCCGCTCCAAGGCCTGGAAAGGCCCGGAGCTTATGACATGCCGACTGGCCGACGCGCGATCAATCCGCTTTGATGTTGCCGTCGCGGATGACCTTGCCGTGTTTGTCGAACTCGGCACGCTGGAAGGCCAACAGGTCAGCCGGCGTGCCACCCATCGGGCGCACGCCGAGGCCGCGGAATTTCTCGACCACCTCGGGGCTGTGCAGCGCCTTCACGGTCTCGGCGTTGAGGCGGGCCACGATGTCGGCTGGCGTCTTGGCCGGTGCGTACAGCGCGTACCAGCCGCTCACCTCGAAGTTCGGGTAACCGGCTTCGGCGAAGGTGGGCACGTTCGGCAGTTCGGCCAGGCGCGCCGGTGCGGCCACGGCGAGGGCGCGCACCTTGTCGCCCTTGATCAACGGCATGGCACTGGTGGCGGTGTCGAAGATCATGTCGAGGCGCCCGCCGATCAGGTCCATGGTGTGTGCGCTGCCGCCCTTGTAGGGCACGTGCACCATGTTCACGCCGGAGGCGATGGCGAACAACTCGCCGGCCAGGTGCAGCGGCGAGCCGTTGCCGGCCGAGCCGTAGTTCAGGCTGCCCGGCTTGGCCTTGCCGGCCGCGACGAGGGACTTCACGTCCATGTACGGCGTTTCCTTGTTGACGTACAGGATGATCGGCGCCACACCCATCAGCGCGATCGGCGAGAAATCGGTGAAGGCGTCGTAACCCGGCTTGGCGAACAGGTGCGGGCTGACCGCGTGGCTGGCCAGCGAGCCGAGCAGCAGGGTGTAGCCGTCCGGTGCGGACTTGGCGACGATCGCGGTGCCGAGCGTGGTGCCGGCGCCGGGCTTGTTGTCGACGATGACGGTCTGCTTCAGCGCTTCGGCGAGCTTCTGGCCGATCAGGCGGCCCACGGCGTCGTTGGCGCCGCCGGCCGGGAAGGGCACGACGAGCGTGATCGGCTTGTTCGGGTAGTCGGCCTGGGCGTGTGCGGCCAGTGGGCTGATGATCGCGGCACACAGCCACGCGGCGCACAGCAAGGCACGTTTGGAAAGCGGGGTCGGGGTGGCCCGGGTCGAGGTGTTTCGGTTGAGCACGTCATGTCTCCATCAGGGGTTTCAGGGCATTGCAATATCTACCAAATTCTTCCACAATGAATCACATTCGATCAAGCTATTTCTTGCGATCCAGGTGAAAACCCCATGAGCCGACCCTCTGCCAACGCAACGCCCGCGCGCCTGGCCGTCGTGCCGCTGATGCCGCCGCAGCGGCGCGACCGCATCGTCGAATTCCTGCGCCAGCACGGCGCGGTGACCTTGCAGCAACTGGCGCAGGCGCTCGATGCGTCGGTGTCCACATTGCGCCGCGACCTCGATGCGCTCGAAGCCGAAGGTGTGCTCGACCGCACCCACGGCGGCGCGCTCTTGCGCCAGCAGCCCTACAGCACCTTCGAGCCCGAGCCGGCGGCGGCGGCCGAGCTGTCGCCGCGCGAAAAACGCGCCATCGGCCGGGCCGCGGCGGCGGGGCTCGAATCGGGGCAGAGCGTGATCTTCGACAGCGGCTCCACGGTGCTCGAAGCAGCCCGCGCAGCCGTCGATCGTGGCTTGGCTTTGGTGGCCGTGACGAACGATCTGGCGATTGCGCAGATCCTCGGCCGCGGCGCGAACATCCGCGTGCACGTGCTCGGCGGCCAGTTGCGGCCGGGCAGCCACACGCTGTTCGGCGACGAGGTGCTGGCGGCTGCGCAACGCATCCGCGCCGATGTACTGCTGCTCGGTGCGCACGCGCTCTCCGACGGTTGGCTGTCGGAAACGCTGCCCGAAGTCGGCGCCGTGAAACGCGCGCTGATCCAGGCCGCGGCGCACAAGCGCTTGCTGATCGACGCATCGAAATTCCGCCCCGCCGCGTTCACCCGCGTGTGCGCCGTCGCCGAGCTCGACAGCGTGCTGACCGATGACGCCGTGGCTCCCGCCGACGTGGCGGCGTTGCGGCGCCTGGGCGTCAAGGTCAAGACCGTCGCGGCCGCGTGAGATGAAGCGCCTGCGCATACTCGCCGATGACGTGACGGGTGCACTCGACACGGCGGCGGCGTTTGCGATGGGCGCGCCGGTGCCGGTGCATCTGCAGGAGCCCGAAGACGACGATGCGCCGGTGGCGGCTTGCGTCACCGATACACGCGACATTGCAGCGGCTGCCTTGCCCGTGCGTCTGGCATCGGCCGGGCGCTGGCTTGCCGGCGCCGAGACCTCGTTCAAGAAGGTCGACAGCCTGCTGCGTGGCAACAGCCTGGCCGAGGTCGCCGAGTTGCTGCGCCAAGGCCGCTTCAAGCGCGCCGTGTTCGCGCCGGCTTATCCGGCGCAGGGGCGCATCACCCAAGCCGGCCGGCAGTGGGTTCACAGTGCGGATGGCGCGCTGCGGGATGTCGGCCCGGAGTCCATCGTCGCGGCCTTCGCATCGCTGGGCATCGGTGCGGCCGGCGAGCGCAATGCCGATGCGCAGGTGTGGGTGCCCGAGGTGACGGACGATGCCGAACTCGCCCGCATCGTCGCCCTCGCCTCGCAGTGGTCGGCGCAGCGCTGGATCTGGTGCGGCAGCGCCGGCCTCGCCTTCGCGCTCGCGCGCACGCTCTCGCCTGCACCGGCACCAGCCGCGCCTGCCGATGCCGATGCCGATGCCGATGGCCCCACGCTCGCCGTGACGGCCAGCCACCACCCGGTGCTGCGCGCGCAGACTCAACGCCTGCGCGACAGCGGTGTGTGCGAGGTGTTCGACAGCGATGCGCTGCAACGTGGCGCCGCAGCGCATCGCGCGGGGCGGCATGTGTTGATCGATCTGTCGCTGCACGAACCCGCCACGCCGCAGGCCGCCGCGATCGCGTTGCGCCAGGGTGCCGAACGACTCGTCGAAGCCCTGCCCTGCCCGACCCGCGCCGTCGTCATCGGCGGCGACACCTTGCTGGCGCTGTGCCGCGCCACCAGCACGCGTGTGCTGCATGCCCACGCCTCACCGCGCCCTGGCTGGGGCCTCGCAAGTGTCGATGGCGGGCACTGGCACGGCGCGCGTGTGCTGTCGCGCTCCGGCGCCTTCGGCGATGCCGATGACCTGCTCGCCGCGATCGCCGGCACGAACACGCACACGCAAGAAGACATTCACTGAATCCACAGAAGGACGACCCGACCATGACTGCCCCTCCGCTCACACGCCTGGCCATCACGATGGGCGACCCGGCCGGTGTCGGCCCCGAAATCATCATCAAGGCGGCACGGCTGATGCGCGAGGCGGTGGGCTCGGGTGAGATCGAACTCGCCGTTCTCGGCAGCGCCCAGGCCCTCGCCGAAGCGGGCCGCGCACTCGGCTTCGACTTGAACGGCGAGGAAGGCCGCCTGCTGCGTGTCGTCGATGTCGGCCCGGTGGACGGCACCGTCGTCACCGGCCAGATCTCGGCGGTGGGCGGGCAATGGGCCTACCTCGCGGTGGCGAAAGCGGTGCAGATGTGCATGGCCGGCGAGATGGACGCCATCGTCACCGCACCACTGTCGAAGGAAGCGATGCACCTGGCCGGCCACCCCTTTCCCGGCCACACCGAGTTGCTCGCGCACCTGACCGGCGCGCGCGACAGCGTGATGATGCTGGCACACGAGAACATGCGCGTGAGCCATGTCTCGACCCACTGCGCGCTCGCCGATGTGCCGGGCCGCGTGACGCCGCAGCGCCTGCGCCGCGTGCTCGACCTGACGCTCGACGCGCTGCGCACGCTCGGCATCGCGCAGCCGCGCATTGCGGTCGCCGGGCTGAACCCGCATGCGGGCGAGGGCGGCATCCTTGGCAAGGAAGACGGCGAGCGCATCGCGCCGGTGGTGGCTGAATACGCGGCGGCGGGCGAGGCCATCAGCGGCCCGTATCCGGGCGATACAGTGTTCATCAAGCTGCGCGCCGGGCAGTTCGATGCGGTGATCGCGATGTTCCACGACCAAGGCCACATCCCGGTGAAGCTGCTCGGCTTTCACGTCGATCCGGCCACCGGTGCGTGGCAGGCGATCAGCGGCGTGAACGTAACGCTCGGCCTGCCGATCGTGCGCACGTCGGTGGACCACGGCACCGCCTTCGACATCGCCGGCCGTGGTGTCGCGAATGCCGACAGTCTGGTGGATGCCGTGCAGTACGCGATTCAGCTGGTGCGTGGCCGCAAGGCGGCGAAAGATCGACTCGAATCCAAGGAGCTGCACGCATGAGTGCTTCGATGAAACCCTTCGACTTCGCGGGCCGCTCGGTGTTGATCACCGGCGCCGGCTCGGGCATCGGCGCCGCTGTGGCGCAGGCCTTCGGCGCGCACGGCGCACGCGTCGTTGTGCACTACGCGCACAACCGCGACGGCGCCGAGACGGTGGCCGCGGCGGTGCGCAGCGCGGGGGGCGAGGCGATCACGCTGGCCGGCGATCTGCAAGACCGCGCGGTGGCGGGGCAGTTGGTTGAGGCCACGCTGAAGGCGTTTGGTGCCATCGACATCCTCGTCAACAACGCCGGCGACATGTTCGGCCGCCGGCCGATGGAGCAGGCCAGCGACGCCGACTACGACCAGGTGATGGGCCTGAACGCGCACGCCGCCTTCGCGATTCTCCGCGCAGCGGCCACGCCGATGCGGCTGGCCCGACGCGGCAACATGATCAACACCACCTCGATCGCAGCACGCACTGGCGGCGGCGAGGGCGTGGGCCTGTATGGCGCCGCGAAGAGTTTCGTCAGCACGATGACCAAGGTGTTCGCGCGCGAACTGGCCCCGCACGGCGTGCGCGTGAACGGCGTGGCGCCGGGCGTGATCGCCACCGATTTCCATGTGCGCAACTCCTCGGCCGAACAGCTCGAAGGCGCGCGCCGCAGCATCCCGATGGGCCGGATCGGCGAGCCGGCCGATTGCATCGGCGCCTACCTGTTCCTGGCCGACGACACGCTCTCGGGCTACATCACCGGCCAGGTGATCGAAGTCAACGGCGGGCAGTTGATGCCCTGACCGTTTTGCCACTCCCATTCGAGCCAAGCCCATGAAGACACTCGCCCGCAATGAACTGAAAGTGGCCCTGGCCGAACAGCGAACGCTGATCGGCCTGTGGTGCAACTACGCCAACGCCGCCACGGTGGAGACACTCGCCGAAGCCGGCTACGACTGGCTGCTGCTGGAGATGGAACACGCACCGAACGACCTGCCGACGCTGCACGCGCAACTGATGGCGGTGCGCGGCAGCCCGACCTTCCCCATCGTGCGCGTGCCGGTGAACGACGTGACGATGATCAAGCGTGTGCTCGACCTCGGCACCGCGAACCTGATGGTGCCCAACATCCGCACGGCCGCGGAAGCGCGCGCCACGGTCGCTTCCACCCGCTTCGCGCCCGAAGGCGTGCGCGGAGTGGCGAGCAGCACACGGGCTGGCGGCTACACGCGCACGACGGATTTCCTGGCGCGGGCGAATGACGAGATCGCGCTGATCTTGCAGATCGAAAGCCGTGAAGCGCTCGGCGAGCTGGAGGCGATCTGCCGCACGCCGGGTGTCGACGCGGTGTTCATCGGCCCGTCCGACCTGGCCGCCGACATGGGCCACCGCGGCCAACCGCGCCACCCCGAGGTGCAGGCGGCGATCGAGCAGGCGATCCGCGTGGCGCGCGCGGCCGGCAAGGCGGTCGGCATCCTGTTCACCGACGGCGATGTGGAGCCCTACATCGCGCTCGGTGTCACGCTCGCCGGGGTCGGCTCGGACATGCACTTGCTGGTGCGCGGCGCGGATGCGCTGGCGCAGCGGTTTGCGCCGCTGCGGGGGCGTTGAGCGGGTCGTCACTTGATGCTATGATGCGTTGACATCAATGCATCGTCGATCGACATCATGCGCACCACACTCGACCTCGAATCCACTGCTCTCGAAGCCGCGCGGCAACTGGCAACGCACCGCGCCCAGTCGCTCGGCACGGTCGTGTCGGAACTGATCCTCAAGGGTTTGCAATCCGACGCCAAGCTGCGCAGCAAAGGTGGCTTCCCGGTGTTCGCGGGCAGCGCCACGGGAAAACCCATCACGCTCGATGACGTGAAAGGCGCCGAGGACGACGAGTGAAGCGGGGCGCCAGGGAAGAGCAAGTCTGGCTGCTTGACGCTAACCTGCTGATCGCGCTGACACATTCAGCGCACGTGCATCACCGCGAGGCCCATGCCTGGTTCGCCGACCGAGGCGACCGCAGCTTCGCCACGTGCGCGCTGACGCAACTGGCGTTTGTGCGCCTGAGCTGCAACCCGCGCGTGGTGGGTGCCGAGATCACGCCGGCCCAAGCCATGCAGGCTCTGGGCGAGCTGGCGGCCCATCCCGGCCACCGGTACTGGGCCGACACACCCGAGCCTCTCGGGCTGGCCACACTCAACAGCGCGGCTTTGGTCGGCCACCGACAGGTGACCGACGCCTACCTGCTGGGCCTGGCCGCACAACAAGACCAGATACTCGCAACGCTCGACCGTGGCTTGGTGTCGTATGCGACCGCACTGCATTTGCATCGGCACGTCGAACTGGTGAGCGCGCCGCTGAACGTGCAGGAGCCGAAGGCGGCGTACAAGGTCAAGCGCAAGGCCTGAGCAGGCTCAGATCTCGACCTTCGCGCCCAATTCGACGACCCGATTGGTCGGCAGGTTCAGGAAGTCCGCCGCCGCGCCGGCGTTGTGGTGCATGCTGGCGAACAGCTTCTCGCGCCAGGGCGCCATGCCTTCGCCGAGTGTCGGGATGACGATGTCGCGCGAGAGGAAGTAGCTCGTCTCCATGTCGTCGAGCTGCACGCCGCGGCCCTTCAGCAGTTGCAGCGCTTCGGGCACATCGGGGTCGTTCTTGAAACCGAAGTTGAGCGTGATCTGCCAGCAGTCGTGGCCGAGCGGCTCGATCTCGCAGCGTTTGTCGAAGCCTATCCAGGGCAGCTCGTGGTGCTTCACCGTCACGAACAAATTGGTCTCGTGCAGCACCTTGTTGTGCTTGAGGTTGTGCAGCAGCGCATTCGGCGTGATGCCCTGATCGCTGACCAGGAACACCGCGGTGCCCGTCACCCGCACCGGCGGGCTCACGAACACGGCTTCGAGAAAACCCTTCAGGTCGATCGCGTCGTGACGCAGGCTCGTGCGCATCAGGCGGCGGCCCTGCTTCCAGGTCATCATCAGCATGAACATCACCGCGCCGATGACGACCGGGAACCAGCCGCCGTCGAACACCTTGACGATATTGGCCGCGAAGTAGGTGAAGTCGACCAGGAAGAAGAAGCCGGTGGCCGCGACGCACAGCGACCACGGGTACTTCCAGCCGTAGCGGATCACGAAGAAGGTCATCGTCGTCGTGATCAGCATGTCGATCGTCACGGCAATGCCGTAGGCCGCGGCGAGTTTGCTGCTGGTGCCGAACAGCACCACGGCCAGCACGATGCAGACGTACAGGCCCCAGTTCACGAAGGGCACGTAGACCTGGCCGGTCTCGCGCACGGAGGTGTGCAGGATGCGCAGGCGCGGCAGGTAGCCGAGCTGGATGGCCTGCTTGGTGACCGAGAAGGCCGCGGTGATCAGGGCCTGCGAGGCAATCACGGTCGCGAACGTCGCCATGCCGATCAGCGGCAGCAGGGCCCAGGTCGGCGCCATCTCGAAGAAGGGGTTGCGCACGTTCTCGGGGTGCTCCAGCAGCATCGCGCCCTGGCCGAAATAGTTGATGACGAGGGCCGGCATCACGAGGCCGAACCAGGCGAGGCGGATGGGCCGCTTGCCGAAGTGGCCCATGTCGGCGTAGAGCGCCTCGGCGCCCGTCACGCACAGCACGACCGAGCCGAGTGCGATGAAGGCGATGTGCGGGTGCCCAACCAGAAAGGCGAGCGCGTAGTGCGGGCTCAGCGCCCACAACACCGCAGGGTTCTGCGCGATGTGCATGAACCCCAGCACCGCCAGCACCGCGAACCACAGCGCGGTGACCGGGCCGAACAACTTGCCGACGTTGGCGGTGCCGTGGCGCTGCATCACGAACAACACGGTCAGCACGACCAGGGTGATCGGCACGACGAAACGGTGCAGGCCGGGGGCCACGACCTCCAGGCCTTCGACCGCGGACAGCACCGAGATCGCCGGCGTGATGACCCCGTCGCCGAAGAAGATCGCGGTGCCGAAGATGCCGGTGAGCAGCAAGCGTCGGCGCAACACCGGGCGATCCTTCACCGCCTGCGAAGCGAGCGCCAACATGGCGATCAAACCGCCCTCGCCGTTGTTGTCGGCGCGCAGGATCAGCACCACGTACTTGACGGACACCACCACCGTGAGCGTCCAGAACACGAGCGAGAGCACGCCGTAGATGTTGGCCGGCGTGAGCGGCACGTGCCCGTTGGCGAACACCTCTTTGAGCGCGTAGAGCGGGCTGGTGCCGATGTCGCCGTAGACGACGCCGATGGCGCCGAGGATCAGGCCGGCCAGCCCTGAAGACCGGGATGCGGGTGCACTCATGACAGGTTGCAAGGAATCAGATCTGCACCTTGGTCCCCAACTCCACCACCCGATTGGCGGGCAGGTTGAGGAAGTCCGCGGCCGAGGACGCGTTGCGGTGCAGGCTCGCGTAGAGCTTCTCGCGCCATTGCGCCATGCCCTCGCCCAGCGTGGGCACGACGGTGGCACGAGACAGGAAGTACGAGGTCGACATCGGGTCGAGCACGATGCCCTGGCGGGTCAGCAGCGCCAGCGCTTCGGGCACGTCGGGGTCGTTCTTGAAGCCGAAGTTGAGGGTGATCTGCCAGCAGCCCTTGCACAGCGCTTCGGCACGCGCCCGCTCGGAAAAGGGCACCCACGGAATGTCGTGGGTGTTGACGGTCACGAAGAGGTTGGTTTCGTGCAGCACGTTGTTGTGCTTCAGGTTGTGCAACAGCGCAGTGGGAGTGAGGTCGGCCTCGGCGCTCAGGAACACCGCCGTGCCGGGCGCGCGCATCGGCGGGTTGGCCAGCACACTTTTGAGGAAGGGCTTGAGTTCGATGGCATCCGCACGCAGGCTGGCCGACAACAGCTCGCGGCCGCGCGCCCAGGTCATCATCAGCGTGAACACGCCCGCGGCGATCAGCAACGTAAACCAGCCACCCGACAACACCTTGATGATGTTGGAAGAGAAGAAGATCAACTCGATCACCAGAAAGAAGCCGGTCGCGCCCAGGCACAACCACCAGGGGTAGCCCCAGCGATAGCGGATCACGAAGAAGGTCATCACCGTGGTCAGTACCATGGTCGCGGTGACGGCAATGCCGTAGGCCGTGGCGAGCGCACTCGACGAGCCGAACATCAGCACCGCGGCGACGATGGCACCGAACTGCAGCCAGTTGACGGCCGGGATGTAGACCTGCCCGGTCTCCCTGACCGAGGTATGCAGCACCTGAAGGCGCGGCAGGTAGCCGAGCTGGATGGCTTGCTTGGTGATCGAGAAAGTGCCCGAGATCGTGGCCTGCGAGGCGATCACGGTGGCCACGGTGGCCAGCACCACCATCGGCAGCAGGAACCAGCCGGGCACCATGTTGAAGAAAGGGTTGTCCGCCTTGGCGGGCTCGAGCAGCATCAGCGCGCCCTGGCCAAAGTAGTTCAGGACGAGTGCCGGGAACACGAGCGCGAACCAGGCGACCCGGATTGGCTTCGGCCCGAAGTGGCCCATGTCGGCATACAGGGCCTCGGCGCCCGTGACGGCAAGAAACACCGCGCCGAGCACCAGCAGCGTGACGCGCCCGTGTTCGATGCCGAAGCGCACCGCGTGCCAGGGGTTGAGCGCCTGCAGCACGATCGGCGCGCGCACGATCCACACCAGGCCCCAGAACGCGATGACGAAGAACCACACCAGCGTGATCGGCCCGAACCAGCGGCCCATCGCACCCGTGCCGTGCTTTTGCACCGCGTACAGCAGTGCCAGCACCACCAGCGTGATGGGCACGACGTAGGGCTTGAACGCGGGGGTGGCGAGTTCCAGCCCCTCGACCGCCGACAGGACCGAGATCGCGGGCGTGATGACGCCGTCGCCATAGAAGAGCGCTGCACCCAGGATGCCCATCACGATGAGCGCCAGCCGCAAGCGGGGCTGCTCTTTCGCGGCTTGCGACGACAGGGCCATCAGCGCCATCGTGCCGCCCTCGCCGTTGTTGTTGGCGCGCAGGATCAGCGTCACGTATTTCAGCGAGACGATGATGCTGAGCGTCCAGAAGACGAGGGAGAGCACGCCGAGGATGTCCGGCAGGTTCAACGCCGCATGCTTGGTGGCGAAGACCTCGCGCAAGGCGTACAGCGGGCTGGTGCCGATGTCGCCATAGACGACGCCGATGGCGCCGAGGGTCAAGGCAGACAGGTTGGAGGCGGAGCGGTTTTGGGCCACAAGCAACCGCGCCTACAACGAGTGGCGCGGCTCAATCACAAGGAGCGCCATTGTGCTCTTGGCGCCCGAGCCCGCCGCCCCCCGCTTGCGGGCCGAACCGACCGATCGGCCGCCGATGTTGCGGCGCAGCAACGCGCCACGCGCCAGCCGCACCCGCCTTATTCGTAGACCTCGGCGTCGGGGTCGGTGGCTTCCAGCTCGTAGCTCGCCGCGACCATCGCCAAGCGCGCGATCACGCCGTACATGTAGAAGCGGTTCGGTGCGCTGGCACCGGGCTTGGCACCGGGCCTGGGCATTTGCCCCGATTCGGCGAAGGCGAGCGGCACGAAGCTGGAGCCGGGTGCGTTCAGGTTCTCGTCGATGCCGCGGTCGGCGTGCACACGGTAGAAACCGCCGACGACGTAGCGGTCGATCATGTAGACCACCGGCTCGGCCACCGCGTCGTTGATGCGCTCGTAGGTCGGCACGCCTTCTTGCAGGATGACTTCGCTGACTTCCTGGCCGTCCTTGATGACGCTCATCTTGTTGCGCGCCTTGCGGTTCAGCTCGGCCAGATCCTTCGGGTCGCGCACGGTCATGATGCCCATGCCGTAGGTACCGGCGTCGGCCTTCACGATGATGAAGGGTTTCTCCTGGATGCCGTATTCCTTGTACTTGCGCTTGATCTTGCCGAGCAGGGCTTCGGCATTGCTCATCAGGCATTCGGCACCGCTGCCATCGCTGAAATTCACCTCGCCGCAGCGCGCGAACATCGGGTTGATGAGCCAGGGGTCCATGCCCAGCAGCTTGGCGAATTTCTTCGCCACTTCTTCATAGGCTTGGAAGTGGTTCGTCTTGCGCCGCACCGCCCAGCCGGCGTGCAGCGGCGGCAGCAGGTACTGCTCGTGCAGGTTCTCCAGCACCTTTGGCAGGCCGGCCGAGAGATCGTTGTTGAGCAGGATGGTGCAGGGGTCGAAGTCCTTCAGCCCGAGCCGGCCGCGCGTGCGGATCAGCGGCTCGACCGTCAGCGTGGTGCCATCCGGCAGGTCGAGCGTGGTGGGCGACTTGATGGTCTCGTCGAGCGTGCCCAGGCGCACGTTCAGCCCGGCCTGGTGAAAGATCTGCGTCAGGCGTTGAACGTTCGTCAGATAGAAGGTGTTGCGCGTGTGCTTCTCGGGAATCAGCAGCAGGTTCTTCGCTTCCGGACAGATCTTCTCGATCGCGGCCATCGCCGCCTGCACCGCCAGCGGCAGCATCTCGGGCGTCAGGTTGTTGAAGCCGCCGGGATAGAGGTTCGTGTCCACCGGCGCCAGCTTGAAGCCGGCATTGCGCAGATCGACCGAGGTGTAGAACGGCGGCGTGTGCTCCATCCATTCGAGCCGGAACCAGCGTTCGATGGCCGGCAGCGATTCGAGAATGCGCTGTTCCAGTTCGTTGATCGGGCCCGTGAGCGCGGTGATGAGGTGAGGAACCATGGCGAGGACCCGGAAAGGCGCGAACAAAAGAAGATTCTAGGCATTTGGGGTTGATCGCGCCCGGCACAAGGGCTCACAGACCTCCGCTCAGAGCGGCATCACGTAACGACCCGGTGCGATCACATCGTTCGGATCCAGCAGCGACTTCAAGCCTCGCCACAGCGTGGCGCTGGCGGAATCCGCCGGCGGCGCCACCGTGTCCATGAAATCGGTGCCAATGCGGTAAGGCGGCATGCCGCACTGCAAGCCGGTGGCCACCAGCTCGCGGTAGCAGGCACGGGCGCGGGTGATGCCGGCCGGGGTCTTGTCGAACAGCAAGGGAATGGTGCCGCAGTGCACACGCGACGAGCGTGTCGTCACCGCCAGCAGTGGATCGAAGCCATGCGTCGCCAGGACTTGCGACATCGCTTCGACATAGCGGCGCACGCCCGCCTCGGCGAGCGGCACGAGCGGCGCGAACCAGAGGATGCCGCGGCCATCGCGTGCCGGGTGGCGCGACACATCCATCACCGGGCGCGAAGGATCGAGCGCGTACGCGATGCGCAGGAAGGCGACGATCGGCCGACCCTCGACCGTGCCCAGCATGCTGACCAGCGAGGCCAGGTGGCGGCGCTTGGCCGGGAACCACGCGGCCGGCAGACAACTCGCCAGGCGTTGCAGCAGGCGTATCTGCCCCGGCGTGAAAGCCCACACACGCGCAGCCGGCAATCGACGGCGCAGATCGCGTACCGCGCCGGCAAGCGTGTGCTTCGGACCGTAGAGCGTGCCCACACCCGTCCACGCGGCGATCTCGCGTTCGCGGCACAAGGCATCGAAGTGACGCAGGCGTTCGGCCCCTTGCAGGAGCGAGGTGAGCGGCGCATCGGCTTGCGTCGACAGCACACGCGGGCCGTTCATCATGATGATGCCGCCGAGCAAGGGCAGCTCTTCGGTGAGCCGCGACAGCTCGGCCTGGGAGGCAAAGAAGCCCGCATCGCTTCGCCATTCGAAGATCAGCACACGGCTCGTTTCGGGCGCCCGCGCCAGCCGCAGCGTGGCGCGTGTGACGATGCCGAAGTTGCCCTGCCGCAGCACGCCGTGCAGGCTCGGGCCGAGACCTGCGGGCCAGCGCCGCGCCATGTCCTCGCAGCCCAGTTCGCGCAGGCTCGGGTGGAAGGGCTGGCCGTTGCCCCAATGGCCTTCGATGTCGGTCAGCGCATCGAAGTGGTCGGCGATCGGCGTGAGGCCGTAGCCGCCGTCCAGCGCATTGCCGATCAGCGTGCCGTTCGGACCGACGCCGGTCGTCGGCACGAGGTCGTCGAGACGGCGCCTGTCGAGGAAGTTGGCGAGGTCATGCTGCGTGACACCGGCTTCGAGCCGAACGCTCTGCGAATCCTCGAAGTAGTCGATCTGCTTGAGCTGCGACAGGTCGACCAGCAGGCTGCCTTGGGTGACGGGCAGCGTGGTGCCATAGCCGAAATTGCGCCCGCCCGAAAACGGCCAGAGCTTCAGGCCACGTGCATTCGCCAGCGCCAGGATGTGGGGCACCGCTTCGACGCGTTCGACCACCAGGGTGCCGAGGATGTCGCGGCGCGCGCCGCCGGTGTCGGCGCCATGCAGGCGCTGCGTGGCCTCGGCGTCCAGGAAGCGGGTGTGGGGAATGACAGCCAGTTCCGACACATCGACTCCCGCGCGCGATGCGCCAATGAAAAAGGGCCACCTTTCGGTGGCCCTCAGTGTCACCGGCCGGCAGCTGGTGACATGGCGTCAGGGTTGGACGGCGACAACGCGCCGTCATCAACTTTGCGGATCAGTTGTGATACGCGGTTTCGCCGTGCGACGTGATGTCCAGGCCTTCGCGTTCGTCTTCTTCATTGACACGCAGACCGATGACCATGTCGACGATCTTGTAGGCGATCAGCGAAACCACGCCCGACCACACGATGGTCAGCAGCACGGCCTTCAGCTGGATCCAGACCTGGGCACCGATGCCGTTGGACGTGACCGACGCCGTGACCCAGTCGCCCACCAGGCCCGGGCCGCCGAGGGCCTGGGTGTTGAACACGCCGGTCAGCAGCGCACCGACGATGCCGCCGACACCGTGCACGCCGAACACGTCGAGCGAGTCGTCCGCGCCGAGCATCTTCTTCAGGCCGGTCACACCCCACAGGCAGGCGAAGCCGGCGATGAAGCCGATCACGATGGCGCCCATCAGGCCGACGTTGCCGCAAGCCGGCGTGATCGCGACGAGGCCGGCGACGGCACCCGACGCAGCACCCAGCATCGAGGCCTTGCCCTTCATCAGCGATTCACCGATGCACCATGCAAGCACGGCAGCGGCGGTGGCCGAAAAGGTGTTCATGAAGGCCAGCACGGCGGAGTTGCCGGCTTCCAGCGCCGAGCCGGCGTTGAAGCCGAACCAACCCACCCACAGCAGCGAGGCACCGACCATCGTGAGCGTGAGCGAGTGCGGCGTGAAGGCTTCCTTGCCGTAGCCGACGCGCTTGCCGATCATGAAGGCACCCACCAGGCCGGCAACGGCCGCGTTGATGTGCACGACGGTACCGCCCGCGAAGTCGAGCGCTCCCATCTGCCACAGGTAGCCGGCCTTGCCGTTCATCGCGTCGACGACTTCCTTGCTGGCGTAGGCGTCCGGGCCCATCCAGAACCACACCATGTGGGCGATCGGCGCGTAGCTGAACGTGAACCAGATGGCCGTGAACAGCAGCACCGCCGAGAACTTGATGCGTTCGGCGAAGGAGCCGACGATCAGGCAGCAGGTGATGGCCGCGAAGGTCGCCTGGAAGGCCATGAACAGCAGCTCGGGTATGTAGACACCCTTGCTGAAGGTGGCGGCCATGGCGAAGCTGCCGGTCGCCGGGTCGAACAGACCCTTCATGAAGATCCGGTCGAGCCCGCCGATGAAGGCATTGCCTTCGGTGAAGGACAGGCTGTAGCCGTACAGGCACCACAGCACGACGATCAGCGAGAAGGTGACGAAGACCTGCATCAGCACCGACAGCATGTTCTTGCTGCGCACCAGGC
>JANYJL010000200.1 GCA_025361845.1 Rhizobacter sp. | reverse complement strand
GCTCGAACACCTGGTCGGGGGTCATGCGCAGCTTCTTTTCCATGTGCAGCGCGCTGGTGGCGATGAACAGGTGGATGCGCGTCGAGTCACCGCCCTTCAGGGCCTCGGCGGCGCGCGAGATGTCGCGGTCGTTGGCGCGCGCAAGCCCGCACACCGTGCTGTCCTTGATCGCATGCGCGATCGCCTTCACGCACTCGAAGTCGCCATTCGAGGAAGCCGGGAAACCGGCTTCGATCACATCGACCTTGAGCCGCTCCAGCTGGCGCGCGATGCGCAGCTTTTCGTCCTTGGTCATCGAGGCGCCGGGCGATTGTTCGCCGTCACGCAAGGTGGTGTCGAAGATGATCAGTTTGTCTGCCATGGTCTTGCTCCTGGAAAGTCGCTTGTTCAGGTGATCGCAGCGGTGGTCGCAGCTTGCGCGGTGGTTCGGCGCTGCGCCCGCAACAGGCCGCTGACGATGGCCTTCAGCGAGGCCGAGACGATGTTCGCATCGATGCCGACGCCGAACAACGTCTGCTCGCCCACACGCAGTTCGAGGTAGGCCACCGCGCGCGCATCGGCACCGCTGCCGATGGCGTGTTCGTGGTAGTCCAGCACGCGCAGGTCGGCATCGGTCGCGGCGTTCAGGCCGGCCACGAAGGCATCGATCGGGCCGGCACCGCGGCCCACCACCTGCACCGGGCCGTCGGCCAGGGTCACGGTGGCGGAGACCGCCACGCTGCCCTCCCCCACCTCGCGGATCGAGGCGTGCGCCACGGTGCCGCCCTGCCCCGCGCCGAGCCCGTACTCGCGGTCGAAGATGGCGCGGATGTCGGCACCTGCCAGTTCCTTGCCGGTCACGTCGGTCACGGCCTGCACGACCTGGCTGAACTCGATCTGCAAGCGGCGCGGCAGTTCGAGCCCGTATTCGTTTTCGAGCAGGTAGGCGATGCCGCCCTTGCCCGACTGGCTGTTGACGCGGATCACGGCGTCGTAGCTGCGGCCCAGGTCTTTCGGGTCGATCGGCAGGTAAGGCATGTCCCAGACGTCGCCCTCGCGGCGCGCGGCGAAGGCCTTCTTGATCGCGTCCTGGTGCGAGCCCGAGAACGAGGTGTAGACCAGATCACCGGCATACGGGTGGCGCGGGTGCACCGGCAACTGGGTGCAGTGCTCGGCGCACCGGCGCACTTCGTCGATGTCGGAGAAATCGAGCTGCGGGTCGACGCCTTGCGTGTACAGATTGAGCGCGATGTTGACGAGGTCGACATTGCCGGTGCGCTCGCCATTTCCGAACAGGCAGCCTTCGATGCGGTCGGCGCCAGCCATCAACGCGAACTCGCCGGCGGCCGTGCCCGTGCCGCGGTCGTTGTGCGGGTGCACCGACAGCACGATGCTGTCGCGCCGCGCGAGGTTCCGATGCATCCACTCGATCATGTCGGCGAAGATGTTCGGTGTGGAGTGCTCGACGGTCGATGGCAGGTTGATGACGCAGGGGCGCTGCGGTGTCGGCTGCCAGGCCTCGGTGACGGCATCGACGATGCGCTTGGCGAATTCGAGCTCGGTGCCCGAGAACATCTCGGGCGAATACTGGAACACGAAGTCGGTGTCGGGCTGCGCCTCGGCCAGATCGCGAATCAGGCGCGCATGCGTAGTCGCGAGTTCGACGGTCTGCTGTTCGCTCAAGCCCAGCACCACGCGCCGCATCATCGGCGCGGTCGCGTTGTAGACGTGCACGATCGCGCGTCGGGCGCCGCGCAAGGCCTCGAAGGTGCGGCGGATCAGCGGCTCGCGAGCCTGTGTCAGCACCTGGATCGTCACATCGTCCGGTACGAGATGGCGCTCGATCAGCGCCCGCACGAAGTCGAAATCGGTCTGCGATGCCGAGGGGAAACCAACCTCGATTTCCTTGAAACCGATGCGCACCAGCATCTGGAACATCCGCAGCTTGCGTTCGCTGTCCATCGGCTCGATGAGGGCCTGGTTGCCGTCGCGCAGATCGACGCTGCACCACAGCGGCGCGCGACTCAGCACGGCGTCGGGCCAGCGGCGATCGGGCAAGTTGATGGGCGCGAAGGCGCGGTACTTGAGTTGCGGTTGCTTCAACATGGCAGTCCTTGGTGAGTCATGTTTGCAACCCGCGTCCACAAAACAAAACGGCCCACTGCGGGTTGCAGATGGGCCGTTGAGACGAGTACGTATGGACGTGAACGGTCAGCGAGCCCTTGAAACTCCCAGTAGGGCCAGCAGCGCGAGTGCGGAACAAAACGTCATAACCGAACTTTAGCACGGCATGTCAATGATGCAGCCCGTGTTCGTCAGGCTCGTCGGTCGAAGTGGCGATCACGCTGGTCGGGCGGCCCTTCATCTTGCGCCAGCCGTACACGGCATAACCCGACAAGCCGTAGGCGCAAAAGATCGCGAACAGCACGCGTGGCGGATCGAGCGCGATGACGGCGATGCCCAGCGCGATCGCCACGATGACGACAAAGGGTACCGTGCGCCGCGCGCCCACCACCTTGAAGCTGTAGAACGGCGCGTTGGTGACCATCGACAGGCCCGCGAACAGCGTCACCGCGAAGGCAGTCCAGGCCAGCGGTGCAATCGTCGACACGGCCTTGTAACCGGCATCGTCGACAACCCAGACCAGACCGATCACCACCGCCGCCGCCGCCGGGCTGGGCAGCCCCTGGAAGAATCGCTTGTCGACCACGCCGATGTTGACGTTGAAGCGCGCCAGCCGCAGCGCCGCCCCGGAGATATAGACGAAGGCCGGAATCCATCCAGCCTTGCCGAGGTCCTTCAATGCCCAGATGTAGATGATCAGGGACGGCGCCGCACCGAAGCTGACCATGTCGGACAAGCTGTCCATCTGCTCGCCGAAGGCGCTCTGCGTGTTCGTCATGCGGGCCACGCGGCCGTCCAGGCTGTCGAGCACGGCCGCACAGAACACGGCAATGCACGCCAACTCGAACCGGCCGTTGATCGCCATCACGATCGCGTAGAAGCCCGAGAACAACGCGGCCAGCGTGATCGCGTTGGGCAGCATGTACAGCCCCTTGCGGGGAGGCCGCAACGGCGCGCCGTCGTCCGCCGCCAGCACGTCTTCTTCGGGCTCGCTCATCACGCGCAGGGGCTCAGTTCTTCGACTGATCGACCAGGCGGTTCTTCTTGATCCACGGCATCATCGCGCGCAACTGTTCGCCCACCACCTCGATCGGGTGCTCGGCGGTCAGGCGGCGGCGCGACAGCAGGGTCGGCGCACCGGCGCGGTTCTCGATGATGAAGCTCTTTGCGTACTCGCCGGTCTGGATGTCCTTCAGCGCCTGGCGCATCGCGGCGCGCGTCTCGTCGGTGACGATCTTCGGCCCGGTCACGTACTCGCCGTACTCGGCGTTGTTCGAGATCGAGTAGTTCATGTTGGCGATGCCGCCTTCATAGATCAGGTCGACGATCAGCTTCAGCTCGTGCAGGCACTCGAAGTAGGCCATCTCGGGCGCGTAACCCGCTTCGGTCAGGGTTTCGAAACCCGCCTTGATG